>NZ_JBIAQC010000002.1:441107-932662 GCF_042888685.1 Streptomyces sp. NPDC002779 | reverse complement strand
TCCCGACGGCGCTGGAACGGGAGTTGCGGGTCGAGGACCTGGGTCGGGCTGGCTGCTGGCACGGCCTGGAGCGCGGGCGCGGGTGGGTCGGGGTCCGCTTGAGCGGGAGCTGACGGGGTGAGGGCCGGGGCGGTCGCCGTCCGCGGAGTGCGGGCCGGGGTGCGTGGGGGCTGGCCCAGAGTGGGGGCTGAGGTGCGGGTGGGGGTGACTCCCGACGGCGCTCGAACGGGAGTTGCGGGTCGAGGGCCCGGGTCGGGCTGGCTGCCGGTACGCCTGGAGTGCGGTGAATCCGGGCTCCGCTGGAGCGGGAGTTGGCGAGGCGAAGGGAGACAGGGGGCGGTCGCCGTCCACGGAGTGCGGGCCGGGGTGCGGGTGAAGGTGGATTCGCTTGCCCTCACCTGCGGGGTGCCGGGTGCCTCGCGGAGGCAAGGCGCCCGGCATGGGGCTCAGCGGTTGTAGCGCATGAACGCCCGCACCATGTGGCACGTCGTGTCCGACGGGGGATGGATGCCGATCTGCTCCGCGGTGTCGCGGATCGTCTCGTTGCGGGCCTGGTTCGGGACGTAGACGCCCGAGTCGAGCAGGGCTATGGCGAGGCGCATGGCCTTGAGGCGGCGGTTGTGGGTGACGTACCACTCGCGGGGGCGGCCCGCGGGCAGCGGGCGCTTCTCCAGCGGGACGTACGGCAGGTCCAGCAGGACCGGGCGCTTCGCGGTGGACTGGGTCGGCTTCGGCTTCAGTGCGGCAGCGGGCACAGGCATCCTCCTGTCGCGGTCAGGGCGCCGTCCGTCCGGACGCTCCGGCGACACCCTCGAACACTGCTTCCAGTCTACCGCCCACCACTGACAATCAGCAGAACGCCTCCGCCATCAAATGCCCTGGTGAGAAAGGGAATTGGCGGTCTGCCACAGCGGATCCGGGAGGGGCTCCTGGGGCCACAGGAAATCGAACAGAGGTGACTTGCGCCCCCATCCGCTTACCGTTGCCCTCATGGAGATCTGGATCAACCCCGCCTGTTCCAAGTGCCGCAGCGCCCTCACCGTGCTGGACGCCGAGGGCGCCGACTACACCGTCCGCCGCTATCTGGAGGACGTCCCGAGCGAGGACGAGATCCGCGCCGTACTCGACCGGCTCGGCCTCGAACCGTGGGACATCACCCGCACCCAGGAAGCCGCGGCCAAGGAGCTCGGGCTGAAGGAGTGGACGCGGGACGAGGCTTCCCGCGACCGGTGGGTCAAGGCGCTCGCCGAGCACCCGAAGCTCATCCAGCGCCCGCTCATCACCGCCGACGACGGCACCGCGGTCGTGGCCCGCACCGAGGAGGCCGTACGGGACGCACTGTCCCGAAAGTGACGCGGGCGCACGGTTGTTGAGGGTTTGTCGCTCGGCGTGAACGGCGGCCGGGCGCCCTGTTACCCTCCGCCGCCATGACGTCCCCCGAGCACGGAACGCCGTACGGTCATCCCGGCGGCCCGTACGTGTACCCCGGCCCCCCTGACCCGCACGCCGCCTGGGTCGCCGAGCAGGAGCTGATACGCCGGCGGCGCCTGCGCCGGACCGCGGCCGGGGTCGCGGGCGGAGTGCTGGTCGGGGCCGTCATGGCCGGAGCCCTGCTGCTCGTGGGCGGCGACGGAGAGGACCCGGCGGTGGCCGCGGACACGACACCGAGCGCCGCCGCCGAGCCGTCCGACACCGAGGGTGTCCCCCGCGTCGACGCCGGCACGCCCTCCGGCGTCCCGAGCGCGCTGCCCTCGCTGCTGGAGCGCCCGATCATCAGCGCCGACCAGGCGTTCCCGCGCGAGACGGTCACGCTGGAGGACGGCTCCACCTTCGAGCGAGTCGACCGCGCCACCACCACCGACTGCGCGCGCGGGATGTCGCAGGCGCTGGCGGAGCTGATCGAGCAGGGCGGGCCGTGCGCTCGGATGACCGCGGCCCTGTTCACGGACGCGGACCGGCGCTCGCAGGTGACGGTCTCGGTGCTGAGCTTCGAGCGCCCCGAGGACGCCTCGCGGGTGTTCATGATGGCCTCCATGGACCCGGTGACTTACCAGGTCGTCTCGCTGGACCCGGCGCCGGAGGCGGGGCTGCCGACCGTGCCGCCGGGGTCGCCGGGGCTCTTCGAGCGGCTGATGACCGTACGGTCCGTGGTGTTCGCCAACGGGCAGTGGGGCGACGGCTCCGAGACCCGCCAGGAGGAGCTCACCCGTCAGACCCAGGGGCTGCTCCAGTACGTGAACGACGACGTGGTGGCCTACGAGGACGCCGCACCCCCGGAGTGACCCAGCGGGAGTGAATCAGCGGAAGTGGACAACTCCCTTGTGGCACAGGTCACTTCGATCACTCCCGCAACCCCTGAGCAACTTCGTTCGGTATCTCGTACCTAGCGGCATACAGCTCCCCACCTCCCAGGAGGCGCGTATGTCACGCAGGAGAACCCTCAGCACGAAGAAGAAGGTGGCGCTGCTCGTCAGCGCCACGACGGTGGCGGGCGGCGGTGCCTTCGTCATGGCGAGCACCTCCAACGCCGCCCCGCCGAAGACCGCCGCGGAGTCGAGTGTCTGCCAGGGACTCGCCACCGCCCTCGGCAACAATCTGCGGTTCATCGAGGAACAGCGGGCCGAGCCCGACGCCCAGTCGGCGGCCCGGATCACCAACCGCGAGGCGGTCGTCGCGCAGATCAAGGTCCAGCAGGAGGCGTCCGGGTGCGTCGTCGGGGAGTCGGCTCAGGGCTCCCAGGCCGCGCCGCCCGCCGCGCCGCCCGCCCAGTCGCAGCCGCAGCCGCCGGCGGAGCAGGCCCAGCCCTCGCAGCCACCGGCGGAAGCCGGGCAGCAGGTCTGCAACGGCTCCACCGTCACCCTCTCCGGGGAGGGCGGCGCCCCGGCCGCGTCCAGCAGCCAGTTCCCGGCCGGCACCAAGCTGAAGGTCACCAACCTGGACAACGACAAGTCCACGACGGTGGAGGTCACCTCGGTCTCCGGCTCCTGTGTCCTGCTGAACAACGCGGCCTTCGAGCAGGTCCGCGAGCCCGGCAAGTTCCTGATCCGCCGGGCCGTGATCGAGAAGGTCGGGTGAGCTCCTGACCTGCTGAGGCGGAGCGGCGACCGGCTGTACCTCGGGGGGCAGCCGGTCGCCTCGCCATGCCCCTCGTCGCCGCGGGTACGGCTCACAGCGTGAGACGCACCACAGCACCACCAGGTAACACGGGGTTCACATGGGAGCAATGACCGGGAAATCGCCTGTTGACAGGCTCGCGGGCATCAACGCGGCGCCCCAGTGCCGCAGCGCCGCAGCACCCGCAAGTGCGCCTAGAGACCCACCCCGAAGGATGTGGCCCGTGAGCTTCAAGGCTGAGTACATCTGGATCGACGGCACCGAGCCGACGGCCAAGCTGCGTTCGAAGACCAAGATCATTGGCGACGACGCGAAGGGTGCCGAGCTGCCGATCTGGGGCTTCGACGGGTCTTCCACCAACCAGGCCGAGGGCCACGCCTCGGACTGCGTGCTCAAGCCGGTCTTCTCCTGCCCGGACCCGATCCGCGGCGGCGACGACATCCTGGTCCTGTGCGAGGTCCTGAACATCGACATGACCCCGCACGCCACGAACACCCGTGCCGCGCTGACCGAGGTCGCCGAGAAGTTCGCCGCCCAGGAGCCGATCTTCGGCATCGAGCAGGAGTACACGTTCTTCAAGGACGGCTACCCGCTCGGCTTCCCCAAGGGCGGCTTCCCGGCCCCGCAGGGCGGCTACTACTGCGGCGTCGGCGCCGACGAGATCTTCGGCCGTGACGTCGTCGAGGCCCACCTGGACAACTGCCTGAAGGCGGGTCTGGGCATCTCCGGCATCAACGCCGAGGTCATGCCCGGCCAGTGGGAGTTCCAGGTCGGCCCGCTCGCCCCGCTGGAGGTCTCCGACCAGATGTGGGTGGCCCGCTGGCTGCTCTACCGCACGGCCGAGGACTTCGGCATCGCCGCGACCCTCGACCCCAAGCCGGTCAAGGGTGACTGGAACGGCGCCGGCGCGCACACCAACTTCTCCACCAAGGCGATGCGCGAGGGCTACGACGCGATCATCACCGCGTGCGAGTCGCTCGGTGAGGGCTCCAAGCCGCTCGACCACGTCAAGAACTACGGCGCCGGCATCGACGACCGCCTGACCGGTCTGCACGAGACCGCCCCGTGGAACGAGTACTCCTACGGCGTCTCCAACCGCGGTGCCTCGGTCCGTATCCCGTGGCAGGTCGAGAAGGACGGCAAGGGCTACATCGAGGACCGCCGCCCGAACGCCAACGTCGACCCGTACGTGGTGACCCGGCTGATCGTCGACACCTGCTGCGCCGCCCTGGAGAAGGCCGGCCAGGTCTGATCCGGCACTGCCCGGCAAGGGGCGCCCGCCGTCATGGCGGGCGCCCCTTCCGCATGCCGGGCGGCGGCGCTCTGCTGACGGCAGACGCCTGTTCCCCTGCGCGCCCGGGCCGGGCAGAGTCACCCCATGAGACTTCTGGTGCTGGGTGGTACGGAGTTCGTGGGGCGGGCCGTGGTCGAGGCGGCGCTCGGCCGGGACTGGGAGGTGACCGTCTTCCA
Organism: Streptomyces sp. NPDC002779; assembly: GCF_042888685.1. Classification (NCBI taxonomy): domain Bacteria; kingdom Bacillati; phylum Actinomycetota; class Actinomycetes; order Kitasatosporales; family Streptomycetaceae; genus Streptomyces; species Streptomyces sp. NPDC002779. The sequence continues at coordinate 928,078 of NZ_JBIAQC010000002.1, read as the reverse complement.
CCGGGGGCGGCACGAGGCCCCGGCAGGGGTCAGGGCGCTGCACGGCGACCGCACCGCCCCGGGCGGGCTCGCCGCGCTGGAGGAGGGCGAGTGGGATGTCGTCGTCGACACCTGGTCGGCGGCGCCGAGCGCGGTGCGGGACGCCGCACAGCTGCTGCGGGACCGCGTCGGGCGGTACCTGTACGTGTCCAGCTGCTCGGTGTACGACTGGGCTCCGCCCGCCGGTTACACCGAGGCCGCGCCGACGGTGAGCGGCGCCTCCCCCGACGCCGGGCAGACCGCGTACGCCGAGGACAAGCGGGGCGGCGAGCTGGCGGTGCTGGACGCCTTCGGCCCCGACCGCGCGGTGCTGGCGCGGGCCGGGCTGATCATCGGCCCGTACGAGAACGTCGGCCGACTGCCCTGGTGGCTGAACCGTACGGCGCGCGGCGGACCGGTGCTGGCGCCGGGGCCGCGGGAGCTGCCGATCCAGTACATCGACGCCCGTGACCTCGCCGACTGGCTCCTCGGCGCCGCGGAGCAAGGGCTGAGCGGCCCGTACAACCTGATCGGCCCCTCCGGACACGCCACGATGGGCGCGCTGCTCGACGCGTGCGCGGCGGTCACCGGCGGTACGGCCGAACTGCGCTGGGCCGGGCCGGAGATGATCCTGGAGGCCGGGATCGAGCCGTGGGTCCAGTTGCCGGTGTGGGTGCCGCCGAACAGCGATCTGCATGCCGCGCTGCACGGCGCCGACGTCTCCCGGGCCGTGGCGACGGGGCTGCGCTGCCGTCCCGTCGAGGAGACCGTCGCCGACACCTGGAGCTGGCTGCGGAGCCTCGGCGGGACGGCGCCGATGCGCGCGGACCGCTCGACGAAGGGGCTCGACCCGGAGGTGGAGGCGAAGGTGCTGGCGTCGCTGGATGGTCCCGGTGGTGTACCTGGCGACACCCCCTGAGCGGGGGCCCGGCCCCGTGACCCGGCCCCCGGGCTGGTCCAGACTTGCGCCATGACCACCACAGAGACGCACAGCAGGGCCCGCGGCATGATGCTCGCGGCGGTACGGGGACTGGGGCTGGCGCTGGTGCTGCTGCCGGGGGCGGTGCTCTGCTTCACGCTCTCCCTGGTGTCCATCGCGCTGATCCCCATCGGCGTCGGGATCGTCACCACGCCGTGGGTGCTCACGGGGGTGCGGGCGTTCGCCGACTGGCGGCGGCTCGTCGCGGCCCGGTGGGGCGGGGTGCGGATCCCCCCGGCGTACCGGCCGATACCGCCGGACGCCAACCCCTGGACCCGCACCTTCGCCATGCTCCGGGACCCGGCGACCTGGCGGGATCTGCGGTGGCTGCCGTTCGACATGACGGTCGGCTTCGTCACCGCGCTGCTCCCGGCGGTGCTCGTGCTGTACCCGCTGGAGGGATTCGCGCTGGCGCTGGGGCTGTGGCGGATCTTCCCCGACGGGTACTGGTACGGATTCGTGCCGATCACCGGGCAGGCGTCAGCGTTCGGCGCGGCCGTGCTGGCCGCCGGGTTCCTGGTGCTCGCGCACTTCTACACCACCCGGCTGCTGCACACCCACTTCACGCTCACCCGGGCGGTTCTCGCCTCCAACCAGGGCCGGCTCGCCGAGCGGGTGCGCGTGCTGACCGAGACCCGGCGGGACGCCGTCGACACCTCCGCCGCCGAACTGCGCCGCATCGAACGCGACCTGCACGACGGGGCGCAGGCCCGGCTGGTGGCGATGGGCATGGACCTCAGCACCGTCGACATGCTCCTCGACAAGGACCCCGAGCAGGCCAGGCAGCTCCTCGCGCAGGCCCGCAAGTCCTCCGTCGACGCGCTCGCCGAACTGCGCGACCTGGTGCGCGGCATCCATCCGCCGGTCCTCGCCGAACGCGGACTGGGCGACGCCGTACGGGCGTTGGCGCTGCGGCTGCCGGTGGCCACCGAGGTGACGGTGGAGCTGCCGGGGCGGGCACCGGCGCCGGTGGAGTCGGCCGTGTACTTCGCCGTCAGCGAGGTCCTCACCAACGCGGTCAAGCACTCCGGCGCCGACCGGATCTGGATCGACCTGCATCACGGCGAGGGCATGCTGCGGGCCACGGTCACCGACAACGGCAAGGGCGGCGCGGTGATCGGCGCCGGTTCGGGGCTGGCCGGGGTGGAGCGCCGACTGGGTACATTCGACGGCGTCCTGGCCGTCAGCAGCCCCGCGGGCGGTCCCACCCTGGTCACTATGGAGCTCCCTTGCGCGTTGTCCTAGCCGAAGACCTGTTCCTGCTGCGCGACGGACTCGTCCGGCTCCTCCAGGCACACGGCTTCGAGATCGCGGCGGCCGTCGAGAGCGGACCGGAGCTGCAGCGGGCGCTGGCCGAACTGAAGCCGGACGTCGCCGTGGTGGACGTGCGGCTCCCGCCCACGCACACCGACGAGGGCCTCCAGTGCGCGCTGCAGGCCCGCCGGGACCGGCCCGGCCTCCCGGTGCTGGTGCTCTCCCAGCACGTGGAGCAGCTCTACGCCCGTGAACTGCTCGCCGACGGCGACGGCGGGGTCGGTTATCTCCTCAAGGACCGGGTGTTCGACGCGGAGCAGTTCACGGACGCCGTACGGCGGGTCGCGGCCGGCGGGACCGCGATGGACCCGCAGGTGATCCAGCAGCTGCTGACCCGGCGGGCGGCGGAGGACCGGCGGCCGCTGGACCGGCTCACCCCGCGCGAGCGGGAGGTGCTGGAGCTGATGGCGCAGGGACGGACCAACGCGGCCATCGCGGGCCAGCTCGTCGTCACGGAACGGGCCATCGCCAAACACACCTCCAACATCTTCGCCAAACTGGATCTGGAGGTGTCGGACGACGACAATCGCCGCGTCCTGGCGGTTCTCGCCTATCTGGACCAAGGGCGGTGAAATGACAAGCGCCGAAGGGCAGTTGCGGTGAAATTCGTGGGACTGCTGAACACCCGTGGGACTGCGTCCGTATGGAAGGGAGCCGCTTCACTCCTGTCGGGCGCCTCGCTGCCCCGCAAGGAAGTCAGAGGAGTTCCATGGGACGCAACACACGAAAACGCCGTACGCCGCTGGCCACCAAGGCCATTGCCGCATCGGCGGCCCTAGCGCTCGGTGGGGGCGGGCTGATCTGGGCGAACTTCTACGCATCCGCGCACGAGTCGGGCCCGGACCAGAACCGGACGAGGTCCGCCGGCGCGCAGATCGCCACCATCGACTGCCCGGACGTCGGCCAGAAACTCACCGAGGTGCCGGGTCAGGCCCGTGGCGAGGTCGACGGCGAACTGGCCACGATGGACCAGCAGATCACCGAGGCCTACCAGCGGCTCGCGACGACGCGTGACGCCCAGGCCCGGGACGCCGCCTTCGTCCAGAACGCCATCCTCCAGCCGCTCAAGGACCGGCGGAAGGTCCTCATCGACCGCATCCAGCTGGAGATCAACCGCGTCGGCGGCAACGCCTCGGAGGACCTGGACAACCTGTCCGGCTGCACCGGCACGCCCGCCGATCAGCCGCAGACCAACGACGGCGGGACCGGCCAGGACCAGGGCGGCGACGGCGGTCAGGACCAGGGCCAGGAGGGGGACGGCCAGGATCAAGGTGACGGCCAGGACCAGGGCAACGGCGGACAGGCCGGCAACGGCCCGACCGCGGACGACTTCGTCGACATCACCCAGGTGCAGGCCAACGCCCAGCCGGGGGTCGGCGCCAACGGTCTGAAGGCGAACGGCAGGTCCGGTTCGCGCGGCAGCTTCACCACGAAGTGCGGCACCAACAGCAACGACAACCACAACACGGACAACGTGATCGTGGCCCCGGGTGTCAGCAACGGCGCCCACCACCTGCACGACTACGTCGGCAACCAGAACAACGACGCCTTCGCGAGCGACCAGGACCTGGCGGGGGCGCAGACCACCTGCCAGAACCAAGGCGACCGGTCGTCGTACTTCTGGCCGGTGCTGCGTCTGCAGGACGGTACGCAGGACTTCGACCAGAACAACGCCGGTGGCGGCACCGAGGGCAACGTCGGCAAGATCCTCGAACCCGTCCAGGCCCAGCTGAAGTTCGTCGGCAACAAGCGAGGTCCGGTCGTCGCGATGCCGCAGGCGCTGCGCATCATCACCGGCGACGCCAAGGCCTTCGTCAACGGCAACGCCAACGCCAACGTCAACTGGAGCTGCACCGGCTTCGAGAACCGGGTCCAGCTGAAGGACAAGTACCCGATCTGCCCCGAGGGCAGTGACGTGGTCCGCACGACCAACTTCCAGAGCTGCTGGGACGGCCAGAACATCGACAGCGCCAACCACCGCACCCATGTGGCGTTCGTCCAGGCCGACGGCACCTGCGCCAACGGCTTCAAGGCGATCCCCCAGCTCCAGGTCCGGCTGGTCTACGACGTTCCCCCGCCGACCATCGAGAACGGCCAGGTGGTGAACCCGTACGCGGTGGACACCTTCCCGGAGCAGTTGCACAAGCCGATCACCGACCACAACGACTTCATCAACTTCTTCTCCACGAGGCTGATGAACAAGATGGTCAACTGCATCAACAACGGCCAGCGCTGCCAGTGACACCGCTGCCGGTGACGCCATGAAGAAGGCCGGCGGTGAGGATTCCTCACCGCCGGCCTTCGCGTGTCTCAGTGGCCGCCGGTGTGCACCGAGTGGTCCGTGCCCTCCTCGATGTCCCCGCCGAGCGTCTCGCGCAGCGACGTCAGGGTGCTGGTCTCGTCGCCCACGGCCACCCACTTGCGGCCGACCAGGTAGTGACCGCCGTAGTCCTTCGCGCCGTTGATCCACTCGCGCTGGCCGCGGTCGGTGGCGAAGGTGGCGAGGATGAACCTGCCGTCGGGGTTCTTGCAGATGGCCTGCCGGATCTCGTCGGCGTCGGTCTGTATGTCGGGCGCGCACTTCACCTCTGCGGCCAGTTGCTCCAGGCTGCCGGACGCCGTCTGCGGTACGGCCGCCTCGTCACCGCCGGAGCCGCACCCCACGAGCGTCAGCACCGCCACCGCCGCGAGCATCGGTCGGGTCACCTTCATCAGTTCCTCCATACAGGGGCCTCCCGGTGGATACGGCTCCCGCGCGCGGAGCACTCAAAATACCGCTGCCCCGGTGCCCGCCCGCGTGCGAGAGTGCTGCGGTGGACCAGGACTGGGAAGACCGCGTGACCGCCGCCTGGGCGGGCTTCGAGAACTGCACCGAGGAGGAGGCGGACGACTTCCGAACCGTGATCGACGCCCTGGTCGCCGAACTCCCGGACGACAGCCCCCTCGGCCCCTTCGAGCGGGCCTGCGCCTGGGACTCCACGGGCCACTCCGACCGGGCCGTGCCGCTGTACCAGGAGGCCCTGGCGCGCGGGCTCACCGGCTACCGGGGCCGCCGGGCGAAGATCCAGCTGTCCAGCTCGCTGCGGAACATCGGGCGGGCCGAGGAGGGCGTCGCGCTGTTGACGCCCGAACTGCACGCACCTTCGGACGAGTTGGACGACGCGGTACGGGCCACCCTCGCGCTGTGTCTGTCCAGCCTCGGCCGGGACCGCGAGGGGCTTTCCCTGGTGCTGGGCGCGCTCGCGGCCCATCTGCCGCGCTACCAGCGGTCGATGGCGAACTACGCGCGGGCCCTGGTGGAGCCCGGCGGCTGAGGTCACCCGGTCGGCGGTGACCAACCAACGGGTCGCTCGTTTGGCTGGACGTGCAGTCACAGGATGTCGCCCCGCGCCCCACGCCCTCCTCCGCCACCGGCCCCGTCGTCGACGTCGAACAGGCCGAGGCCGCGCTCGTCGAGCACTATCCCCGGCTGGTCCGGCTCGCCTATCTGGTGCTGCCGCCGGGGCTCGGCCGCAACCGCCGGGTCCTGACCGCCCACGCCCTCACCCAGCGGGCCCTGCCCCGCGGCCGGACCTCCGCCGCCGTGATCCCGGCCCAGTCGACCGGCAGGCCGGGCGACCCCGGGTACGCCTTCGTCCGCCTCCAGGTGGTGCGGACGGCGCTGGAGGCGGGCCTGCCGCTGGCCCGCAAGGCCTGGCCGAAGCGGTCCCAACTGCCGCCGCTGTTGCCCCAGGTGTGGGGCCTGCGGCTCTTCCCGCGCTCGGGCGGCGCCGACGAACTCGCCCTGGACCAGCGGCTCTCGGCGCTGACCGGCCCGGGGCGCGCGGCGTACGTCCTGCGCGGTCTGGAGAAGCTGCCCGACGGCGACGTACGCGAGCTGCTGACGGCGGCCGGGGTCGAGGACGTGGAGGAGGCGCTGGAGGAGGCGGACGACCTGCCCGCCGAGTATCCGCTGCTGGACTCCCCCGAGTTCGACCCCTGCTCGCTCCAGGCCCGGCCCACCGATCTGATGCGGCGCAGGCAGCACATGCGGGCCGCGCTGGTCGCCGGTGCCGCGCTGGTGGTGTGCGGGGCGCTGCTCGGGCTGCCCGGTGAGGGCTGGGGCCCCGACGGCGCGGCGGCGCCCTCGTACGCGCGGAACCCGGCCGCCGAGGCCGCCCTCGACCCGAAACGGCTGTTGAAGGTCCCGCCGGCCGCCTGGCAGTCCGCGTCCCGCCGCGACTTCTCCGTCTGGCCCGCGCGCGGCGAGCTGACCGACGACCGGGCGCTGCTGCGCCGGGCCCTCGCCGTGTGGGCCCGCCCCGGCGGGACGGTCAGTGTCTCCGTCACCCCCGGCACCTTCTCCGGCGGCCCCGCGGGCCCGCCGCAACTGCTGTACGCGGGCACCGTGGACAGCGCACGCGTGGTGATCCTCTACGACGGACTGCGCATCGCCCGCTACGCCGAGCCCAAGGACGGCACGGCCGGTGCCGCCATGGACTTCGCGCGGGTCGACAACGCCACCGGTGCCGAGGCGAACGCCGTGGTGCTGGGGCGGGCCGACGTCAACGTCCGCTATCTGATGGCGCCGTGGGTGAAGAAGGCCGCCGAGCGGGACCTGCTGAAGCCGGGCTCCGGGGCGATGACGCTCCCCCTGACCGACGGGGTGACCGCACCGCTGGCCAGCCCGGCCGCCCAGCAGTCGAACTGCACCTCCTGGAACGTCCTTCAGGTGACCGACGGCGACGGCACCCGCCTGATGTCGGACCTCGGCGAGCTGGTCCCGGCCCGGCTGACCACCGGCCGCCCGGGCTCGGTCAAGGACGCCTCCGGCGCCGAGGAGCTGCGGACCTGGGCGCCGTACGCCTGCTCGCTGTCGGCGGTGCGGGCGCAGGGGGTGCGGACGGTGAACGCCTGGGAGTACGCGAGTCAGCCGCTGCCGGACGCGAGCGGCACGGCCGACTGGGCGTGCACTCGCGCCGAGACCTGGCGGGGCGGCGGCACACGCGTGCTGGCCCAGTTCCGTACGCCGGGCGGCACCCACGGGGCGGTGGCCGCGAAGGCCGAGAACGTCCCGGCGTGCGGTCCGCGCGATCCGCATGTGCTGGCCGGGGTGCTGTGGAAGTCGCAGGGCGGGGCCTGGTACGTGCTGGCGGCGGGCAGCCGGGACACGGAGTCCATCCGGACGACGGGCGGAGTGAGCGCGACCGCCGAGGGCTCGGTGCTGGCGGCGAAGACCCGGCAGGGGGCGCAGGCCGAGCTGAAGGGCACCCTCAAGGACGGGCGGGCCATCAACGCGCTCGGCTAGATCGCGAGGGCGGCAAGAAGTCGGTGCAGGAGGGTTTCCCTCGGACTTACCCGTCAGTACATTGACGCCATGTCTAACAAGGCCAGGTCTGACCAGCAGGCCCGGGGGCCCCTGCCCGTCGAGGACGAGTGGACCGCGCTCAAGGCGCGCAAGGTGTCCTTCTCGTGGGACGGCACCCCGTTGCACTGGGTGCCGGGTGACCCGTTCACCTCGCACACCATCAATGTGCTGCACCTGCTGCTGCCCGCGGGTGAGCGGTGGTTCGTGCACGTGTACAAGCAGGTGCTGCCGTACATCCGGGACGAGCGGCTGCGCGAGGACGTCATCGGGTTCATCGGGCAGGAGGCGATGCACTCGCAGGCCCATGACGAGGTCCTGCCGCATCTGAAGGAGCAGGGGCTCGATCCGACGCCGTACACCGCGCAGGTGGACTGGCTCTTCGAGAAGCTGCTCGGGGACCGGACCCTGCCGCCGGGCCGGGCCAGGCGCTGGTGGCTGATGGAGCGGGTCGCGCTGATCGCGGCCATCGAGCACTACACCGCGTTCCTCGGCCACTGGGTGCTCAACGCCGGGGAACTGGACCGCCGGGGCGCCGATCCCACCATGCTGGACCTGCTGCGCTGGCACGGCGCGGAGGAGGTCGAGCACCGGTCCGTGGCCTTCGACCTGTTCCTGCATGTCGACGGCGGCTACCGGCGGCGGGTGCGGACGTGGGCGACGGCGTTCACGGCGCTGGTGTTCCTGTGGCAGCGCGGGGCCCGCTTCTTCATGGCCAACGACCCGACCCTGCTGGACGGCAGGGCGAGTTTCCGGGCCTTCTACGTCCGGGGACGGCGCGGGGTGCTGCCCTCCACCGGGGACATGCTCCGCTCGATCCCCCGCTATCTGAGCCGGGAGTACCACCCCTCCCAGGAGGGCTCCACCGAGCAGGCGGTCGCCTATCTGGCGTCCTCCCCTGCCGCCGTGGCCGCTGCCGCCACCGTCGCCCCCGTCGCCCCCGAGAAGGAGAGCAAGTGATGCCGAGGCTCAGCACGGTCGTGGTCGTCGCGGGCGCGGCGCTGCTCGCGAGGCGGGCCCTGCGCCGCCGTATCGAGGCCTCGCCGCTGTGGCCGATGCCGGCGCTGGACGAGCCGGTCTCCGGGCGGCCCCGGAGCCGGGCCTTGCGGCTGCTGGTGACCGCGCACGAGACGATCGCCGACGGGGTCGTGAAGCTGCGTCTGGAGGGGCACGACCTGCCCCGGTGGGAGCCCGGCGCCCATCTGGACCTGGTGCTGCCCTCGGGTCTCGTGAGGCAGTACTCGCTGTGCGGGGACCCGGAGGACACCTCCTCGTACACCGTCGCCGCCCGGCTGGTCGAGGACGGGCGGGGCGGTTCGCGCGAGGTGCACGAACAGGTGCAGGAAGGTGTCGAGCTGGAGGTGCGCGGGCCGCGGAACCGCTTCCCGCTGGTGGCGGCGCCCGGTTACGTCTTCGTCGCCGGGGGCATCGGGATCACGCCGATCCTGCCGATGCTGCGGGCGCTGCCCGAGGGCACCGACTGGCGGCTGCTGTACGGCGGGCGGACGCGGGCCTCGATGCCGTTCCTGGAGGAGGTCGAGAAGCTGGACGCCGGGCAGGGCCGGGTGACCGTGGTCGCCGAGGACGAGGACGGACTGCCCGATCTGGACCGGCTGTTCGCGGCAGCGCCCGAGGAGGCCGCCGTCTACTGCTGCGGTCCCGAAGGGCTCATGGCGGCGGTGGCGGAGCGGGCGCCGCAGGTCCGTACGGAGCGGTTCGCGCCCCGCGCCCCGGCCGGCGGCGACGGTTCGTTCGAGGTGGAACTGCGGCGCAGCGGACGGGTGCTGACCGTCCCGGCCGGCTCGTCCGTGCTGGCCGCCGTGCGGGCCGAGCTGCCGGACACCCTGTACTCCTGCGAGCAGGGGTTCTGCGGGACCTGCCAACAGCGGGTGCTGGAGGGCGAGGTGGACCACCGGGACGAGCTGCTGACGGACGCGGAGCGTGACGACTCGATGCTCATCTGTGTGTCGAGGGCACGCGGTGAGCGCCTGGTGCTGGACATGTGAACATCCTTGGCCGGTGCGGCCCGTTCGGGGGCCGAATCCGATCGGTAAGGTGTTCGTATGAGTACCGGGGTGCGCCGCCGCATGGGCGTCGAGGAGCGACGGCAGCAGCTGATCGGCGTCGCCCTCGACCTGTTCAGCCGCCGCTCGCCCGACGAGGTCTCCATCGACGAGATAGCGTCGGCCGCGGGCATCTCCCGTCCGCTGGTCTACCACTACTTTCCCGGCAAACTGAGCCTGTACGAGGCCGCGTTGCAGCGGGCCTCGGACGATCTGGCGTCCCGGTTCGTGGAGCCGCAGGAGGGTCCGCTGGGGGCGCGGCTGCTGCGCGTGATGCGCCGCTACTTCGACTTCGTCGACGAGCACGGCCCCGGTTTCTCGGCGCTGATGCGCGGCGGCCCGGCGGTCGGCTCGTCGACGACGAACGCGCTCATCGACTCCGTACGGCAGGCCGCGTACGTCCAGATCCTGTCGCATCTGCGGGTGCAGGACCCGCCCGCGCGGCTGGAACTGGTCGTCCGGTCCTGGATCTCGCTGGCCGAGTCGACGGCGCTGATCTGGCTGGACGGCCGGCGCATCCCGCGCGCCGAGCTGGAGGTGCAGCTGGTGCACGACTTCGCCGCGCTGGCCGCCGTGAGCGCCGCCTTCGACGAGGAGATGACGGCGCTGCTGCGCCGCGTCCTGAAGGACGAGCCGGCCGACGGCCCCTTCAGCGACCTGGCCGCCCGGCTCATCACCCTGGCGTCCTAGATCTCGCCCTTGCGGTAGGAGGGGTCGAGGTCGCGGACCTCGGCGGAGACCTGCATCCGGTAGCCGTCCTCCGGCTCGACGAACTTGCGCAGCAGGTCCACCACCGCCTCCGTGAGTTCCGCCTTCGTCTCGTCGGTGCGTCCGGCGAGCAGGCCGATCGAGACATGCACCAGGCCGTGGCCCTCGGTGTCGGCGCCGACCGCCACGTCCTCACCGCGCACGACCTGCGTCTTGCACGCCTCCAGGCGGGCGGCGGCCTTCTCGACGACCAGTTGGTGCAGCGCGCTCGCGAACCCCTCCCAGTCGACATCGTCCCGCCCGGTCCGGGTGACGAGGATCTGTGGCATGGGCACTCCTGTTCTACGGCGACACCGCTCACCCTAGCCGCAGCGCCAGCATCGCGATGTCGTCCTCCCGCTCATGGCCGAAGCAGCCCAGCAGGGTGTCGCACAGCGAGGCGAGATCCGCCGGGGCCGCGCTCGCGGCGGTGCGGAGCTGGTCCATGGACACGGCGAGGTCGACTCCGCGGGTCTCGATGAGACCGTCGGTGACCATCAGGAGGCGGTCGCCGGCGGCCAGCTTCACCTCGGTGGGTTCGGGCCGGTCGAGGCCGAGGCCGAGGAGCGGGCCGCGCACCTGCACGTACTCGGAGTCGCCGTCCTCGCGCAGGACCAGCGGCGGGATGTGGCCCGCGTTGGCGATCCGCAGGCGCCCGGAGTCGGGGTCGGTCAGCACCAGGCAGACGGTCGCCGTGACCTCGGGGTGGTAGTGCTGGAGCATCCGGTCGAGCCGCTCCGCCAGCACCCGGGGATCGCCGTCCTCCACGCAGTAAGCGCGCAGGGCGTGCCGGATCTCGACCATCACCGTGGCCGCCTCCAGCGAGTGCCCGACGACATCCCCGACCGCGGTGAGAATGCCGTCCGGGGTGCGCAGGGCGGCGTAGAAGTCGCCGCCGATCTCGGTCTCCCGGGTGGCGGGCACGTACCGCACGACGAGGTCGACGCCGGGCAGCGGAGGCAGGCGCCGCGGGGCGGGCAGGAAGCTGCGCTGGAGGGTGAGCGCGATGTGCCGTTCCGCCCGGTACATGAACAGCGGTTCGGCGGCGAAGGCGGTGGCCTGGGCGAGCCGGAGCAGCGACACGTCGTCCAGCGGGGTGTGCCGGGCCGGGGTGGCCACGCACACCGGTGTCCGCCCCTCCTGGGTGAACGCCAGCACCAGCCGGGCGTCGTCCTGCCGGCCGGACCGGAAGAACCCGGCGGGCCACAGCGGGGCGGGCACGACGGTGCTGTGCACTCCGGTGCGGCCCTCGGCGATCCGGGTGACGAGCCGGGCCACCGCCTCGTGCGCGGTGGCGTCCGGCATCGCGAGCCGGCTCCTGGACGTGCCCGAGTCCATCTCGCCGTTCGGGCCGAGGACGAAGACGACGGCGTCGGTGCCGGTGATCCGGGCTGCGCCCTCGGCGGCCGCTTCGGCCAGCTCCCGCGGGCAGCGGGCGGCCTGCACGGTGACGATCGCCTCGGACAGCAGGGTCAGCCGGTGCGCGAGGAGTTCGAAGCCGCCGCGGCGGCGCGCGCCGCGCACCGCCGCCCGCACCACGGCCTGGATCTCCTGGGGTTCGGCCGGCACGCTCAGATAGGCGTCGCCGCCCGCGTCCAGGCCCATGCACCGGTCGCCCGGGCCAATGGCGGCGGCGGAGAAGTGGACGACGGGCAGATCCGCCGTGGAGGGCCGGGCCCGCACCTGGCGGCACAGCTCGAAGCCGCTCATGTCCGGCAGTCCGACGTCCACGAGCGCCACATCGGGCAGGGCCCCGCCCCGCAGTCGCGCCTCGAGTTCGTAGAGCGCTTCGCCGCCGCTCGCCACCGGCACCACCCGGTGACCGGCGCGGCGCAGCACGGCGCCCATGGCGTATCGGTTGGCCGCCACGTCGTCCACGACCATCACGGTGGTCGCGCTCGGCCGCTGGTCGTTACCGTCCATCACCGGTGGCCCTCAGAACGCAGAGAGGGTGGAGCGGACCCCGGACAGGGACCGCTCCACCCAACTTAGTGCGATGTCAGGCAGTTCGCGAGAAGACTGCCACCGTGCGCCCCGGAACGGCGAAGGTCCCGGATTCCTTCTCGTACGACGATGTCCTGACGATAAGATCCGCGCCCGCGGCCTGCACCTCGTGCAACGCGTATCCCTTTCCTGCCAGTTCGGCGATCCGCTGCTCCTGCGTCTCGGGCGTCGCGTTGAACACGACCACGAGGTCGCCGAGCGTCATGGTGATCACGCCGGGCGTCTCGTCCCTCCCGGACAGCGGGAAGGCCAGCTTCGACTGCACCTGTTCGGCCGAGCCGAGCGAGAAGGCGGCCTCCGTGGACCGGATCCGCAGCAGGTCCCGGTACGCCGCCGAGGCGCCGTCGATCTGCTCGCACCCGACCTTCACCGTGCCGAGCAGCGGGGTGGCGTACGGCCACTTGGACTGGTTGTCGGCGGCCATCGGCAGTCCGCGGCCGAAGCCGTTGCCGTCGGCGCAGTTCCAGTGGATCGCGTTGAACCAGTCGCCGCTGTCGTAGGAGTTGCGGTCCAGCGACTTGGAGCGCAGCAGGTCGGTGCCGGCCTGGGAGAGCGCCGGGCCCTGCGAGAGGGTGGCGGTCGCCATGGCGAGGACCTGCATGCGGGCCCGGTCGTCGGCGCCGACCGTGGTGGGCAGCTTGAAGGCGAGGGCGTCGAACAGGGACTCGTTGTCGTGTGCGTCGGCGTAGGCGAGGGCGTCGCCGGGCGCGTCCGCGTATCCGGCCGGCTGGCCGTTGTAGTCAACCTCGGCGCCGGTGACCTCCTTGCCGTCGGTGTCGGTGAACCGGTACGTCGCGAGGTTGCCGGACAGACCGACCTTGATCAGGTCCTGGTAGTGCAGCAGCCGGGCCTTCTGCTCGGCCGTGGTGCCGTTGTTCTCCGAGGAGTTGGGCTCGGTGTACAGGCCGGACGCGAAGCCCTGGACGCCGGGGTCCTCGTCGAAGGGTCCGCCGCCGCGTACGGCGTCGCGGGCCCGGTCGGAGAAGGTGGCGATGCCCGTCCCCGCCATGTTCTTCTGCGTGGCCTGGGTGAAGCGGGCGTCGTCGGCGACCTCGCCGAAGTTCCAGCCCTCGCCGTACAGGATGATCTTCTTGCCGTCGACGCCGTCCTTCTCCAGGGTCAGGGCGTCGAGGGCCTCGCGGACCGCGAGGATGTTCTCCTTCGGGTGGTGGCCCATGAGGTCGAAGCGGAAGCCGTCGACCTTGTACTCCTTGGCCCAGGTGACGATCGAGTCGACGACCAGCTTGCCCATCATGGCGTTCTCGGTCGCGGTGTTGGCGCAGCAGGTGCTGTTGGCGACCGAGCCGTCGGCGAGGAGCCGCTGGTAGTAGCCGGGCACGATCCGGTCCAGGACGCTCGTGGCGGCCTGGCCGCTGGCGGCGGTGTGGTTGTAGACGACGTCCATGACGACCCGCAGGCCGTCCTCGTTCAGCGCCTTGACCATCTTGCGGAACTCGACGTTGCGGGCGGTGCCGTCCGGGTCGGTCGCGTAGGAGCCCTCGGGGACCGTGTAGTGGTACGGGTCGTAGCCCCAGTTGTAGGCGTCCTTCGCGGCGATCTTCGCCACGCACTCCTGCTGCCGGTCGGAACCGGCCGGGAAGGAGGCCAGGTCGCAGTCGACGGTCGCCTGGTCGGCCTTCTTCTCGGGGATGGTGGCGATGTCGAAGGCGGGCAGCAGGTGGACGTAGGAGGTGCCCGCCTCGGCCAGCTCGCGCAGGTGCCGGGAGCCGTCGCTGAGCTTGTCGGTGAAGGCGAGGTAGGTGCCGGGGTCCGACGCGGTGCGGTCCTCGACCGAGAAGTCCCGGACGTGCAGTTCCTGGATCTGCGCGTCCTGCAGCGGAACGGCCCTGGGTTTGGTGTACGTCCTCCAGCCCGCCGGGGTCAGGGACTTGTCGGCGAGGTCGACGAGCAGGCTGCGCTCGGAGTCGGCGGTCAGGGCGAGGGAGTAGGGGTCGGTGACCTTGTTGGTGACGACCTCGCGGACGCTGGGCGCCCACACCTTCACGACGTACCGGTAGGGCTTGTTCTTCCAGGACGCGGGGCCGGTGACGGACCAGACGCCGGTGGCCGAGTCGCGCTTCATGGCGACGGTGGAGCCGCCGATCTCCAGCTTGACCGACTGCGCGGTCGGCGCCCAGACGGCCAGCGCCGGGCGGCCCTTGCGGAAGGTCGGGCCGAGGTCGGCCCGCGTGCCGTCGTAGAGGTCGTCCAGCACTCCCCCGATCTGCACACCGGTCGCCGCGAGCACCGCGCCGTTCACCGCGCGCTGGGAGGCGACGACCTGGCCGCGCAGGGCCTCACGGACCCGGTCGCGGTCGCGGGGGTCGACCGAGTAGGCGGTGTACGACTTCAGGTGCGGGAACTTCGCCTTCTGGGCGTCGGTGAGCGTGCTCTTGGTCAGCCGGAGCCAGCGCTGGTCGGCGCCGGTCAGCGTGCCGTCCTCGACGGCGATGGAGCCGGTGCGCGAGTACAGCAGCTGGGTTGAGGCGGCCGCGTCCGAGCCGTTCCAGGCGACCGTGTTCCGGTCGATCCAGACCGCCTTGGAGGTGGTCAGGTCGAGGGCGGCCGCGCTGCCCGCGGGCTGCGGCAGGAGGTACTTCTCCTGGCCGTTCAGCAGCCACACCTCGTGGCCGTTGGCCGTCAGGTCCAGCGACTGGTCGGAGGGGAGGTCCTTCTCGTCGCCCTTGTGGATGATGTAACTGAGGCTGCCGGCGCCCTCGGTGAGCGGCACCTCGTACACCGCGCCGAAGGCGTCGGTCCGCACCGGCTTGAGCGGGTTGGACCACTCGGTGGGGTTCGCGGCGCCGGTCCAGACGTGCAGGCCCCAGCCGTCGTAGTCGCCGTCGGCGCGGTGGTAGTGCAGGACGGCCTTGGAGGTGTCCTGCGCCGGGTACTCCGGCCGCTCGGTCACTACGTCCTCCTTGCCCTGCTCGATCCAGATCTCCCCGGTCTTGGTGACATCGATCGTGCGGTCGGCGGAGACGTCCTTGTTGCCGTCCTTGTCGATGACCAGGAAGCCGACGCCGGCGGCGCCGGGCTTCAGCTTGACGTACGCGAAGGCGCCGTAGGCGTCCCGGCCGATGAAGGGGTGGCTGTCCGGCCACTCGGTGGCCTCGCCGTCCGCGAGGTCGCCCCAGGCGTACAGGCCCCAGTCGGTGTAGTCACCGTCGGTGCGCTTGTAGTGGACGATCGCGTAGTCCCGGGAGGTGGCGGTCGGGATCTCCGCGGCGGGCGGGGTGCCGGTGGTGGACGTGGCCGTCGCCGAGGCGGTGCGCCCGGCGGAGTCGATCACGACCGCCTTGTAACGCAGGGCGGTGCCGGGTGCGACGTCCTTGCCGATGGTGTGGGTGACCTTGTAGGGGGCGTGGTCGGCGGAGCCGAGCGTGCGCCACTTGCCGGTACCGGTCTGGGCGGCGAAGACGACCCGGTTGAGCCGACCGCCGTCGATGTCGGCGGAGATCTCCACGGTGCCGGTGGCGCCGGCGGCCGGGGCCTCGAGGGTGAGCGCCGGCTTGGCGGCGGGGGCGGTGAGCCGGCCCGCGGCCTTGAGGACGATCGCCGAGCCGGCCGGGACGGTGACGGTGAGCTTCTTCTCGGCGTCACTCCTCAGGGAGTCCTCGGTACCGTGGATGCCCGTGAAGCGCATGCCAGCCGAACCGGTCGCGAAGGTCGCCGACTTCGCCTCGTCGGCGTTGTTGAAGGCGACGACGTACTCCGTCGTGTCGGTGGCGAAGCGGGAGAAGGCGTAGACGCCCGCGCCGTCGGCCGCGTAGCGCTCGGTCTGGACGCCGTCGGTCAGGGCCGGGTGGGCCTTGCGCAGCTTCGCGAGAGCACTGATCTGCCGGTAGAGCGGCGCACCGGTGTCGTAGGCGTCGCTCGCGTGGGTGCGGTCGGTGCCGATCTGGTCGTCGTCCAGGTAGTCGGCGGTCTTGGAGGCGAACAGGGTCTGGCGGGCGTCCTTGTCGCCGCCGGCGCCGGTGAAGCCCTGCTCGTCGCCGTAGTAGACGACCGGGTTGCCGCGGCTGAGGAACATCAGCTCGTTGGCGAGCTTCGCCTTCTTCAGCAGCTCGGCGTCGGTGGCGTCCTTGTCGTCCTGGTTCAGGAAGTACCCGATGCGGCCCATGTCGTGGTTGCCGAGGAAGGTGACCTGCTCGTACGCGTTGGCCTTGCCGGTCGTGTACTTGTAGTCGTCGGCGAAGACCGAGGCCAGCCGCTGTGCGCTGCCGCCCTGAGAGGCGTACTGGCGGGCCGCCTCCTGGAAGGGGAAGTCCAGCGTGGCGTCGAGGCCGCCCTCGGTGACGTACGGGGCGGTGATGTCGGTGTCGGCGGAGTAGACCTCGCCGAACATGAAGAAGTCGTCCCGGCCCTGCTTGGCCGCATAGGAGTCCAGGGCGGTGGCCCACTGGGTCCAGAACTCCATGTTGACGTGCTTCACGGTGTCGATGCGGAAGCCGTCGATGTCGAAGTCCCTGACCCACCGCTGGTAGATCTTCGCCATGCCGCTGACCACCTCGGGACGCTCGGTCCACAGGTCGTCGAGGCCGGAGAAGTCGCCGTGGGCGGAGCTCTCACCGGCGAAGGTGGAGTCGCCCCGGTTGTGGTACATCGTCGGGTCGTTGAGCCACGACGGGACCTTGTTGTTCTCGGACACCTTCGGGGTGCGCGGGAAGGAGTCGGCGTCGGTCTCCGGGAACCCGGCGGAGCCGTCGGCGTAGTCGGCGTCGTCGAAGGGCTCGCCGTCCTTCGTCAGGTACGGGAAGGCGCCCTTGGCGAGATAGCCGTAGGACTTCTCCTCGTAGTCGACGACGTCCGCCGTGTGGTTGGTGATGACGTCGAAGTAGACCTTCATGCCCTTGGCGTGCGCCTTGGCGATCAGGGTCTCCAGGTCCTTGTTGGTCCCGAAGTGCGGGTCGACCTGGGTGAAGTCGGTGATCCAGTAACCGTGGTAGCCGGCCGAAGCGTTGGCCCCGGTGCCCTGCACGGGCTGGTTCTTGAAGATCGGCGCCATCCAGAGGGAGGTGGTGCCGAGGCCCTTGATGTAGTCGAGCTTCTTCGTCAGGCCCTTGAGGTCACCGCCCTGGTAGAAGCCCTTGTCGGTGGGGTCGTAGCCGGTCGCCAGGCGCGAACCGGTCAGGCCGCCCCTGTCGTTGCCGGTGTCGCCGTTGGCGAAGCGGTCCGGGAGCACGAAGTAGAACTGCTCGCGGGTGACGTCGTGCCGGGCGGGCTCGGCCGCCAGCGTTGCGTCGGAGGGGGGCGCGGGCGGGGTGTCGGCCCCGGCCGCGAGGGGCTGGACGAGCGCCGCGGCCAGCGCGGTCACGGTGACCGCGGCGACCCGTCCGGCATACGCGGTACGACGCCTGGGCGGCGCCAACCATCTAGGTATCACTGACGTGAACTCCTTGCGATACGGCTCTGTTGGGTCCGACCCCGCGCGACCGTATCGCCGCCGTAAGCGTTACAGCAAGAGTCCTGAAATGATTGGCAAGAGCTTTCAGCCCTGAAGGCCGCTCCGGCTCAGCAGCTGGACTTGCCGGCATAGATCGCCAGGGCGGTGTTGGCGCCCAGGGTGGCGGAGAACTGACCGCTGGAGTTCACGGTCACCGTCGTGTTGTTCTGCACGTTGCAGTACGTGCCGGCCGGGAGGGAGGTCTGGTAGGTGCGGGTCAGACTGCCCGGCTCGTGGTTGATGGCGACGTAGCCCTTGCTGCCGCGGCCGAAGGCGATGGCGTCGGCGCCGTTGTCCCACCAGTTGGTGACGGCCTGGCCGCGGGTGGCGTTGCGGAAGGCGACCATGGACTTGATCTCCGGCCAGGCGTGCTGGCACTTCCAGCCGTTCTGCCAGCAAGCGCTCACCTGGCCGCCGTTGGGCGGGCCGGCGTCGTGGTCGGTGAACTCGTAGCCGGAGTTGATGTCGGGGGCGCCGTAGGGCCAGGCCAGCATGAAGACGTTGGCGAGGGTGTAGGTGGCGTTGTCCTTGTAGCTGAGCGTGGAGCCGTTGCGCTCGGTGTCGTGGTTGTCGACGAAGACACCGGAGACGCCGCTGCTCAGGTAGCCCCAGCCCTCGCCGTAGTTCTTCAGGTAGGCGAGGTTCTCGTTGTTGAAGACCCGCTTGAGGTCGTAGGCGTAGCGGAACTCCTGGACGTCGCCGTTGCCGGTGTACTCGGTGGGCTGGACGGCCTCTCCGCTGCCGAAGATGACCTCCTGCTTCCAGTACACGCTCGGGTTGGTCAGCCGCGACTTGATGTTGGCGAGGTCGGCGGCCGGCATGTGCTTGGCCGCGTCGATACGGAAGCCGTCGACGCCGAGGGAGAGCAGGTCGTTCATGTACCCGGCGATGGCACCGCGGACGTAGGACTCACCGGTGTCCAGGTCGGCGAGGCCGACCAGTTCGCAGTTCTGCACGTTCGCGCGGTCCGCGTAGTTGGTGATCTGCGCGGTGCAGTTGTCGAAGTCGTAGGAGGAATACAGGCCGGGGTAGGCGTACTTGGTGTACGACGAGCCGCCGGTGCCGGTGCCGCTGCCCGCGGACATGTGGTTGATGACGGTGTCGACGACGACCTTCACCCCGGCCGCGTGACAGGTGTTGACCATGTTCCGGAACGCCGCACGGTCACCGAGCCGACCGGCGATCTTGTAGCTGACCGGCTGGTACGACGTCCACCACTGCGCGCCCTGGATGTGCTCGGCGGGTGGGGAGACCTGGACGTAGCCGTAGCCTGCGGGGCCGAGGGTGGTGGTGCATTCCCTTGCGATGGAGGCGAAGTTCCACTCGAACATCACCGCGGTGACGTCCTTGGTGCCGGGTGGGAAGGCATGGGCGGTGCCGGGGACCAGAGCTCCGGCCGCCGTGGCGGCGAGCGCGGTCGCGGTGACGGACCATCTCGATATCACGGGGTACTCCTTGTGGGGACAGCAGGCGTCCTTGCCTGGTGTCCGCGGAACGTACCGCTAACGAAACGTTTACAGCAAGAGTCTTGAAACCGTCGGCAAGAAATTTCATTGAAGACCGGACATGACGGAGGGCCCGCCGAAGCGGGCCCTCCGTGGTGCGTGACCGTCAGGCCGTGGTCCACCACACCGTGGTGTCGGAGGGGACCTTGGCCTCGCCCTCCACCTCGGCGACCTCGCCGCTGGCGAGCAGGAGGCGGCCGTGGACCGGGGTGGTGATGGACTCGCCCGTCGTGTTGGCGACACAGACGAACTCGCCCCGGCGGAACGCCAGGACGCCCTCGGGGGCCTTCAGCCACTCCACCGCGTCCCCGGCGCCCAGGTCCGGGTGGTCGCGGCGGGCGGCCAGGGCCGCGCGGTACAGCTCCAGGGTCGAGCCCGGGGTGCCGGACTGCGCCTCCACGCTCAACTCCCCCCAGACGGGCGGCTGGGGCAGCCAGCTGCCGCCGCTGCCGAAGCCGTACGAGGAACCCTCGCGGGTCCACGGGATCGGCACCCGGCAGCCGTCGCGGAAGCCGTCCTGGCCCTCGCCCCGGAAGTACGCCGGGTCCTGGCGGACCTCGTCGGGCAGGTCGACGACGTCCGGCAGACCCAGCTCCTCGCCCTGGTAGACGTAGGCCGAACCCGGCAGCGCGAGCATCAGGAGCGTGGCCGCGCGGGCGCGGCGCAGGCCCAGTTCGCGGTCGCCCGCGGTGCGGATCTGGGTGCCGAGACCGGGCGGGTTGGCGAACCGGGTCGCGTGGCGGGTCACGTCGTGGTTGGACAGCACCCAGGTGGCCGGGGCGCCCACCGGGCGCATCGCCTCCAGGGTGCGGTCGATCACCGTGCGCAGCTCCTCGGCGTCCCATTCGGTGCTGAGGTACTGGAAGTTGAAGGCCTGGTGCAGCTCGTCGGGGCGGACGTAGTTCGCGGTGCGCTCGACGGTCGGGGTCCAGGCCTCGGCCACGAAGATGCGCTCGCCGGCGTACTCGTCGAGGATCGTGCGCCACTGCCGGTAGATGGCGTGCACGCCGTCCTGGTCGAAGAACGGCATGACATCGTTGCCCAGCAGTTTGAGCTGATCGTGGGCCCCGAGGTCGGGCAGACCGTCCGCCTTGACCA
This sequence comes from Streptomyces sp. NPDC002779, assembly GCF_042888685.1. Taxonomy (NCBI): domain Bacteria; kingdom Bacillati; phylum Actinomycetota; class Actinomycetes; order Kitasatosporales; family Streptomycetaceae; genus Streptomyces; species Streptomyces sp. NPDC002779. Next base: position 907,560 of record NZ_JBIAQC010000002.1, on the reverse strand, counting down.
GGCCGTGGGCCACGTCGATGCGGAAGCCGTCGACGCCGATGTCCAGCCAGAACCGCAGGATCGAACGGAACTCGTCGCCGACCGCCGGGTGGTCCCAGTTGAAGTCGGGCTGCTCGGGCGCGAACAGGTGCAGGTACCACTCGCCGGGCGTGCCGTCGGGTTCGGTGACCCGCGTCCAGGCCGGGCCGCCGAAGATCGACTCCCAGTCGTTGGGCGGCAGTTCGCCGTTCGCGCCCTTGCCGGGCCGGAAGTGGTAGCGGTCCCGCAGCGCGGAGCCGGGGCCCTCGCGCAGCGCCCGCTTGAACCACTCGTGCTGGTCGGAGGAGTGGTTGGGCACCAGGTCGACGATGATGCGCAGGCCCAGCTCATGGGCGTCGCGGATCAGCGCGTCGGCGTCCAGGAGGCTGCCGAACATGGGGTCGACGGCCCGGTAGTCGGCCACGTCGTACCCGGCGTCGGCCTGCGGGGAGGCGTAGAAGGGGCTCAGCCACACGGCGTCCACGCCGAGGTCGCGCAGGTACGGGAGTCGGGAGCGTACGCCTTCCAGGTCGCCCATGCCGTCGCCGTTGCTGTCGGCGAAGCTGCGCGGATAGACCTGGTAGATCACCGCGTCCCGCCACCAGTCGCGGCGATGGGCGACGGTGGTTACGGCGGAGGTCGGTGCCGGGTCGGCGGAGTGCTGGCTCATGGCGTCCTTGAGAGGTCGAACGGGGTCATCGGGTCAGGAGTGCGTACGGCGGGCGGCGGTACTGCCGAGACGGCCGCGTGGCAGCGGGGTCGGATGGCCACGCGGCCGTCTCGAGTTTCCGGAAGGGGTACGTCCTCAGGGGCGCGGGGAACTGCGCGACCGGCCACAACGGCGCCGCACACGACCACCGCCCCGAGGTCAGCCCTTCGTGCCGCCCGCGGTAAGGCCGGTCACCAGGTTCTTCTGCACGAGATAGAAGAACGCGGAGACAGGTATCGCGATCAGAACCGCGGTCGCGGCCATCAGCTGCCGCTGCGCATCGTGCTCGCTGACGAAGGTCTGCAGAGCGACGGCGAACGTGTACTTCGTGTCGGACAGCATGAACGTCGAGGCGAAGGCGACCTCACCGAAGGCGGTGATGAAGCTGTAGAAGCCGGCGACCGCCAGGCCGGGCTTGGCGAGCGGCAGGATCAGCCGCAGGAACGTGCCGAAGGGGTTCAGCCCGTCGACGCGTCCGGCCTCGTCGATCTCGAACGGGATGGTGTCGAAGTAGCCCTTGAGCAGCCAGGCGCAGTACGGCACCGCGGTCGAGCAGTAGACCAGGATCAGACCGAGGTAGCTGTCGACCAGCTGGAGGTCGGAGAGGATCTGGTACATCGGCACGATGAGCACGGCGATGGGGAACATCTGGGTGACCAGAAGGACCCACATGAACTTCCGGTAGCCCGGGAAGCGCATCCGCGAGACCGCGTACCCGGTGGTCGCGGCGATGATCACGCCGATGACCGTGGTGCCGAGCGAGACGATCAGCGTGCTCCACAGCCAGTGGAAGAAGTTCGTCTCCTGCAGCACGAACGAGTAGTTGTCCAGCGTCATCTTTCCCCAGATGCCACCGGGGTGAAGGTAGTCGTCCTTGTCCGGGCCGAGCGAGAGGAAGACCAGCCAGGCGATCGGGAAGAGGGCGACGAGGCTCGCGACGATCAGGATGCCGTGCGAGACGAGCGAGCCCGCGAGACTGCGCTCACCGCGCCGGATCGCCTTGCCCTGGGTGGGGGCCACACGGATCTCCTTCTTCGCCTCGGCGGAGGTCTCAACGGTAGTGGTGCTCATAAGAACTCCTGCCTCAGATCGCGAGCTGCTGGTCATTGCGGTTCAGCCAGCGGCGGTAGAAGGAGGTGAAGACGATCAGGATGGCGAGCAGCAGCATGCCGTAGGCGGCCGACTGCGCGAAGTCGCGCGGCTGCTGTCCGAAGCCGAGGTAGTAGGCCCACGTGACGAGGATCTGGGCGTCCGGGGCGGTGTCGCCGAAGAGCAGGAAGATGATGGCGAACTGGTTGAAGGTCCAGATGATGCCGAGCAGCACGACGGTGGAGCTGACCGAGCGCAGGCCGGGCAGGGTGACGTAGCGGAACTGCTGCCACTTGGTCGCGCCGTCCATCTCGGCCGCCTCGTAGAGGGTGTTGTCGATGGACTGCAGTCCGCCGAGCAGCGAGAGCATCATGAACGGCACACCGCACCAGGTGTTGACCATGATCGCGGCGAACCGCTGCCAGAAGGTGTCCTCCAGCCACAGCGGGGTGGGCAGGTGGAGCGTCTCCAGGAAGGAGTTGATGACGCCGCCGTCGGCGAGCATGAAGCGCCAGCCGAAGACGGTGACGAAGGTCGGCACGGCCCAGGGCAGGATCAGGATCAGCCGGTACAGGGTGCGGCCGCGCAGCTGCTGGTTGAGCAGCAGGGCGAGACCGAGGCCGATGGAATAGTGCAGGGCGACACAGGCGGCCGTCCACACGATCGTCCAGATGAAGTGCGACCAGAACCGCTCGTAGGCGGTCTCGCCCCACAGGATGTCGGCGTAGTTGTCCAGGCCGATGAACTTGTAGGTGGCCTCGATCTCGTTGGCGCCGATCGTGCGGGCCGTGTTGAGGCTGTTGGCGTCCGTGAGCGTCAGATAGAAGCCGTAGCCCAGGGGGTACAGCACGAGGACGCCGAGCACGACGATCACCGGCGTGATCATCACGTAGGCGTACCAGTGCTTGTGGTACGAGTGCTTCAGGCGCTGGCCCAGCCCGGGCCGCGGCGCGCGGTCACCGCGGCGCTTGCCGGTGGCGCGGTCGATGGCGACTGTCATGGTTCTTCGACACCTTCTGGGAGATCACGGTTGGGCCAGGCCACAGGCCGGTGGCCGCCGGGTCCCTCCCCTGTCGGGCGGGACCCGGCGGCCACGGACGATCACTTGCTGAAGTCCGGCACCAGCTTGGCGATGGCGGTCTCAGCGCTGCTCAGGCCCTCGTCCAGGGACTTCTTGCCGCCGGCGATGGCGAGCAGCTCGGTGTCCACCGGACCCCACAGGGAGCTGTACTCCGGCAGCGCCGGGCGCGGCTGGGCGGCGGCGAGCACCGTCTGGTAGCCGGCGATGCCCGGGTCGGCCTTGACCTCGTCGGTGTAGGCGTCGTCGCGCGTGGGAAGCGTGGAGTTCTTCAGCGCGATGGTCTCCTGGGCGTGCGCGGAGGTCATGAAGTTGACGAACTTCAGCGCGGCCTCCTGGTGCGCGGCGTCGGAGCCGGCGTACACGGAGAGGTTGTGGCCGCCGGTCGGGGCGCCCGCCTCGCCGGAGGAGCCGGCCGGGACGGTGGCGATGCCGAGGTTCGCCTTGTCCTTGAACGCCGAGCCCTTGTAGAAGTTGGTGATCTCCCACGGGCCCTGGATGATCGAGGCGACCTTGCCGCTGACGAACGCCTCCTGGATGTGGGCGTAGGCGTCGGCGGTGGTGTCGGCCTTGTGCAGGCCCTTGCCGTCGAAGAGGTCCAGCCAGGTGCCGTAGGCCTTCTTGGCCTCGGCGGAGTTCACGGTGATCTTCTTGGCTTCGGCGTCGACGGTGTCGGTGCCCTCGCCGTAGAGGAAGGACTGGGCGTAGTAGGCCTGGGTGGAGCCCCAGTAGCCGTCGACGCCGGTCTTCGACTTGATCGTGGCGGCGGCCTTCTTCAGGTCGTCCCAGGTCTTGGGGGCCTCGACGCCGGCCTTCTCGAACAGTTCCTTGTTGTAGACGAGGGCGAGCGTGTCCGTGGTGAACGGGACGCCGTAGGTCTTGCCCTCGTACTTGGCCTGCTCGATCAGGTTGGGCTTGAACTTGCTCTCGTCGGCGAGGGCCTCGGTGCCGTCCAGCGGCAGGAAGAAGCCCTTCTTGGCGAAGGCGGGGGTCCAGCCGACCTCGGAGCGGAGGATGTCCGGGGCGCCCTTGGAACCGGCGGCGGTGTCGAACTTGTTCTGCGCCTGGTCGAAGGGGACGTTGACGTACTTGACCTTGATGTTCTTGTTGGCCGCCTCGAACTCCTCGACCAGGGCCTTGTACGTCGGCGCCTCGTTGGTGGCGTTGGAGGTGTCCCACCAGGTGAGGGTGACCGGACCGTCGGCCTTGTCGCCGCTGTCGCCGTCTCCGCCGCAGGCCGTCGCCGCGAGAGCGAGGGACGCCACCAGCGCGGTGGCCGCTATGCCACGCCGCATGAGTTCTCCTTGAGGGTGAAAAGCCCGTGTGGTGCAGGTGACGGCCCCGTCTGCCGCTCCTGCTGTCGTGCCGACTGCGCCGTTGCGGCCGCCGGGCGTCGGAAACGTAACAGCCATGTAAGCGCCGCGAAAGAGCTTGCAGAAAAAAAGTGCAAGGCATCACTGAAGTTACCCGGACGTGACCGCTCGGCGACCGCCGTGAGACCGTTGTTCTGCGGGGTTGAGCGGCCAAGGACGGGGTTGTGCAAGACTTGCAAGCTCTTGCCATCCGTTTCACGAGGGGACGCCATGCCGCAGCAACCCGCAGCGCGCCGGTCGAACGCCCGCACCCGGCGTCCGATTGGTGTGCAAGGTGACATACGGCCGGTACAGTCCAGTGCCGTGACCACACGGCTTGCTGACATCGCTGCGCAGGCGGGGGTGAGCGAAGCGACCGTCAGCCGGGTCCTGAACGGGAAGCCGGGCGTCGCCGCCACCACCCGCCAGTCCGTTCTCGCCGCCCTCGACGTGCTCGGGTACGAACGCCCGGTACGGCTGCGACAGCGCAGCGAGGGCCTGGTGGGCCTGATCACCCCGGAGCTGGAGAACCCGATATTCCCGGCCCTGGCCCAGGTGATCGGCCAGGCGCTGACCAGGCAGGGCTACACGCCGGTGCTCGCCACCCAGACGCCCGGCGGCTCCACCGAGGACGAGCTGACCGAGATGCTGGTCGACCGCGGGGTCGCGGGGATCATCTACGTCTCCGGACTGCACGCGGACACCACGGCCGACATGGAGCGCTACGAGCGACTGCGCGCCCAGGGTGTCCCCTTCGTCCTCGTCGACGGCTTCTCCCCCAAGGTGCAGGCGCCCTTCATCTCCCCCGACGACCGGGCGGCGATGACGCTCGCGGTCACGCACCTGGTCTCCCTCGGTCACACCCGGATCGGTCTCGCGCTCGGCCCGAAGCGGTTCGTGCCGGTCCAGCGGAAGATCGACGGCTTCGTGCGGACCATGCAGGACCAGCTGGGCCTGGCCGCCGAGGTGATAGAGACCCAGTTCGTCCAGCACTCGCTGTACACCCTGGAGGGCGGCCAGGCGGCCGCCACGGCGCTGATGGACCGCGACTGCACCGCGGTGGTCTGCGCCAGCGACATGATGGCGCTGGGCGCCATACGGGCCGCCCGGCAACGCGGCCTGGAGGTGCCGACGGACATCTCGGTCGTCGGCTTCGACGACTCCCCGCTGATCGCCTTCACCGACCCGCCGCTGACGACGGTGCGCAAGCCGGTCCCGGCGATGGGCCAGGCCGCGGTGCGTACGTTGCTGGAGGAGATCGGCGGGACTCCGGCACCGCACAGTGAATTCGTGTTCATGCCGGAACTGGTGGTGCGCGGTTCGACCGCTTCGGCCCCTGGGGACCGAAATCGTCCCTAGGTCGTAGACCGAACGACCGGGTACCGTGCACCCGTCGTAGAACGTGCGACCGGAACCAGACCAGGGGATGATCGGTGGGGGAAGGCGTTTCTGGCAGACTCTGTGCCTATGGGTGACATGACCGTGACCGAGCTGGAGGACCGCGCACAGGCGGCCGTTCCGCACCCCGTCACGGCGGCGGACAGACCGGGTCTGCTGCGCCGGGTGCGCGCTCCGCGCCGGCCCCGGCTGTGGTTCGAGATCCTGCTGATCGCGGTGAGTTACTGGACGTACTCACTCGTCCGCAATGCCGTCCCGGAGCAGAAGTCCGAGGCACTGCGCAACGCCGACTGGATCTGGAAGGCGGAGCAGACGCTCGGCCTCGCCGTGGAGCAGTCGTTCAACCACGCGGTCAACTCCGTGACTTGGCTCATCGTGGGCATGAACTACTACTACGCGACGCTGCACTTCGTGGTGACACTCGGTGTACTGGTGTGGCTGTACCGCAGCCACCCGGGACGCTACGCGGCCACCCGCACGGTGCTCTTCGCGACCACGGGTGTGGCCCTGCTCGGTTACTACCTGTATCCACTCGCCCCGCCCCGGCTGATGACCGGCGGCGCCTTCATCGACACCGTACTGGTCCACCAGACGTGGGGCTCAATGGCCTCGGGCGACCTGAAGAACATGTCGAACCAGTACGCCGCCATGCCCTCCATGCACATCGGCTGGTCGCTGTGGTGCGGGCTGACCATCTTCGCGCTGGCGTCGGTGCCGTGGGCGAAGGTGCTGGGCGTGCTCTACCCGGTGGTCACGCTGGTCGTCATCGTCGCCACCGCCAACCACTTCTGGCTGGACGCGGTCGGCGGCCTGCTCTGCCTGGCCTTCGGCTACGCGCTGGTACGGCTGTGGTACGGAGCGCTGCCGCACGCCCTGCCGAAGCTGGTGCCGGCCGCGGTCCCCCGGCGCTAGCCGGTGTAGAACAGCGCGTCCACCACGGCCCGGGCCCGGCGGGCGGTGCGGCGGTAGTCGTCGAGCATGTCGCCGACGTGGCCGGGGCCGTAGCCGAGGTAGCGGCCCACCGCGGCCAGTTCCCGGGCGTCCGAGGGGAAGGTGTCGCCGGCGCGTCCGCGGACCAGCATCACGGCGTTGCGGACCCGGGTGGCGAGGACCCAGGCCTCGTCGAGGGTGGCCGCGTCCTCCGCGGGCATCAGGCCGGCTCCGGCCGCCGCGGACAGCGCGGCCCGGGTGCGGGTGGTCCGCAGGCCGGGCTGGCCGGCGCCGTGGCGCAGCTGGAGGAGCTGGACCGTCCACTCGACGTCGGAGAGACCGCCGGGTCCCAGCTTGGTGTGCAGCTTGGGGTCGGCGCCGCGCGGGAGGCGTTCGGACTCCATACGGGCCTTCAGGCGGCGGATCTCGCGGACCGCGTCGTCGGTGAGACCGGCCGGCGGGTAGCGCAGGGGGTCGATCAGTTCGACGAAGCGGCGGCCCAGGTCCTCGTCCCCGGCGACCGGCTCGGCCCGCAGCAGCGCCTGGGACTCCCAGCCCAGGGACCAGCGGCGGTAGTAGGCCTCGTAGGACTTCAGGGTGCGCACCAGGGGGCCCGACTTGCCCTCGGGGCGCAGGTCGGCGTCGATCAGCAGGGGCGGGTCGGCGCTCGGGATCTGGAGCAGGCGGCGCATCTCGGAGACGACGCGGTTCGCGGCCTGGGCGGCCTCGTGCTCGTCGACGCCGTCGCGGGGCTCGTGCACGAACAGCACGTCCGCGTCGGAGCCGTAGCCCAGCTCGTGGCCGCCGAAGCGGCCCATGCCGATGACGGCGAACCGGGTGGGCAGGGTGTCGCCCCAGCCCTCGCGGACGACCGCGCGCAGGGTGCCGGCCAGGGTCGCCGCGGTCAGGTCGGAGACGGCGGCGCCGACCCGGTCCACCAGGGCGCCCTGGTCGGCTTCGGCGGGATGGGCCTCGGTGCCGTAGGAGCCGACGATGTCGGCGGCGGCCGTACGGAACAGCTCGCGGCGGCGTACGCCGCGGGCCGCGGTGACGGCGTGGGCGCCGCTGTCGGCGCGGTTGACCGCGGCGAGGATCTCCTGTTCCAGATGGGCGCGGGGGCGCGGCGCGAGGCCGCCGCTGTCACCGTCGCCGAGCAGGGCCACGGCCTCGGGGGCGCGCATCAGCAGGTCCGGGGCGAGCCGCCCGGCGGACAGCACCCGCGCGAGGTTCTCGGCCGCCGCGCCCTCGTCCCTGAGCAGCCGGAGGTACCAGGGGGTCTTGCCGAGGGCGTCGGAGACCTTGCGGAAGTTGAGCAGGCCCGCGTCGGGGTCGGCGGAGTCGGCGAACCAGCCGAGCAGGACGGGCAGCAGGGTGCGCTGGATGGCGGCCTTGCGGGTGACGCCGGACGCCAGTGCCTCCAGGTGCCGCAGCGCGGCGGCCGGGTCGGCGTAGCCGAGTGCGACGAGCCGTTCGCGGGCCGCCTCGCTGCTCAACCGGGCCTCTCCGGGGGCGAGTTGGGCGACGGCGTCGAGCAGCGGCCGGTAGAACAGCTTCTCGTGCAGCCGCCGTACGACGGAGGAGTGCCGCCGCCACTCGCGGTTCAGTTCGGCCACCGGGTCGCTGCGCAGGCCCAGCGAGCGGCCGATGCGCCGCAGATCGGCCTCGTCCTCGGGGACGAGGTGGGTGCGGCGCAGCCGGTAGAGCTGGATGCGGTGCTCCATGGAGCGCAGGAAGCGGTAGGCGGCGTCGAGTTGGGCGAAGTCGGCGCGGGCGACGTAGCCGCCGGCGGCGAGGGCCTTCAGGGCTTCCAGGGTGGAGCCGCTGCGCAGCGAGGCGTCGGCCCGCCCGTGCACCAACTGCAGCAGCTGTACGGCGAATTCGACGTCCCTGAGGCCGCCGGGGCCGAGCTTGAGCTGGCGGTCGACTTCGGCGAGGGGGATGTTCTCGACCACCCGGCGCCGCATCTTCTGCACGTCGGCGACGAAGTTCTCCCGCTCGGCGGCCTTCCAGACCAGGGGTTCCAGGGCGGCGACGTACTCCTCGCCGAGCGCGATGTCACCGGCGACCGGGCGGGCCTTGAGCAGTGCCTGGAACTCCCAGGTCTTCGCCCAGCGTTGGTAGTAGGCGAGGTGGCTGGAGAGGGTACGGACCAGCGGGCCGTTCCTCCCCTCGGGCCGCAGGTTGGCGTCCACGGGCCAGATCGAGCCCTCGACGGTGGTCTCCGAGCAGATCCGCATCATGTGCGAGGCGAGCTTGGTGGCCGCTCTGAGGGCCTTGGTCTCGTCGACCCCCTCCGCCGCCTCGCCGACGAAGATGACGTCGACGTCGGAGACGTAATTGAGTTCGTGGCCCCCGCACTTGCCCATCGCGATCACCGCGAGCCGGCACGCGGCGGCGTCGTCGGGGGCGGCGGCCCCGGCGAGGGCGAGCGCGGCGCGCAGGGTGGCGGTGGCGAGGTCGGCGAGTTCGGCGGCGGACTCGGCGACATCGGTGGTGCCGCACACGTCACGGGCGGCGATGGACAGCAGACAGCGCCGGTAGGCCACCCGCAGCGAGACCGGGTCGGTGGCCTCGGCCAGGCCCCGCTCGAACTCGGCGACGCCGGGGTGCAGGTCCCGGGGCTCGTAGGTGACCAGGGCACGCCAGTCGTCGGAGTGCCGGGCGAGGTGTTCGGCGAGTGCGGCGGAGGCGCCGAGGACGCCGAGGAGGCGGTCGCGCAGCGGCTTGGCGGCTATCACCGTGTCCAGCAGGTCCCGGCCGGACTGGGCCTCCAGCAGGCGGACCAGGCCGTGCAGGGCGAGATCGGGGTCGGCGGTGGCGCCGAGGGCCTCCAGCAGCACCGGGTCGTCGCGCACGGGGGCCAGTTCCGGGGCCTCCAGCAGCCGCTCGGCGGCGCTCGGGTCGGTGAAGCCGTGCCGAAGCAGGCGCGTGAAGGTACTGCTCCTGCGCCCCGGCGCCGTCATCTGGGCCTCCCGTCCGATCAAGGTCGTACGCGCCCGAGCCTAACCGCTGCGCTCGGCTCGGGCGGGGTGAGCCCGGTCGGGAACGGAACCTTCTTTATCGGTGGCGCGGGGCCCTGTTTTCCGCTTCGGTGAGGGTGAACCGTTCGGCCAGATTCGTTGGCGATTCTCCAGGGAGGACCAGTTATGGACTTCACGCTCGAAGTGATCCCGCTGCCCGTGAGCGACATCGACCGGGCCCGGGACTTCTACCGGGACAAGGTCGGCTTCCACGTCGACATCGACCAGGAGGTCATGCCCGGGATGCGGATCGTCCAGCTGACCCCGCCCGGCTCCGGCTGCTCGATCGCGCTGGGCGACAGCCTGTGGGACCTGACCAACGGCGAGGGCAAGCCGCGGCCCGGCTCTTACCAGGGCCTTCAGCTGTGCGTGGCGGACATCAAGGCGGCGCGCGCGGAGCTGGTGGAGCGGGGCCTGGAGGTGTCGGAGCCGGTCCAGTACACACCGGACGACGGCGCCACGTTCATGTACTTCAAGGACCCCGACGGCAACGGCTGGTCGATCCAGGAGTACCGCCGCAGGGCGACGGAACCGTTGCACAAGGCACTGTCGGACCAGGCCGGCCGGCGGGACTGACGGACCGGCCCGACACGGCTAGGGCCGACGGCACCTCGCCGTCGGCCCGGGTGTGCGCCGCGTGCGCCTACAGCACCGGCAGGTTCTTGCGCAGCTCGAAGGCCGTGACCTCGCTGCGGTACTCCTCCCACTCCTGGCGCTTGTTGCGCAGGAAGAAGTCGAAGACGTGTTCGCCCAGGGTCTCGGCGACCAGGTCGCTGTTCTCCATCAGGGTCAGGGCCTCGCCGAGGTTCTGCGGGAGGGGCTCGATGCCCATCGCGCGGCGCTCGGCGTTGGACAGCGCCCAGACGTCGTCCTCGGCGCCCGGCGGCAGCTCGTAGCCCTCCTCGATGCCCTTGAGGCCGGCGGCCAGCAGGACGGCGTAGGCCAGGTAGGGGTTGGCGCCGGAGTCCAGGGAGCGGACCTCCACGCGCGCGGAGCCGGTCTTGCCGGGCTTGTACATGGGCACGCGGACCAGGGCCGAGCGGTTGTTGTGGCCCCAGCAGATGTACGACGGCGCCTCGCCGCCCGCGCCGGCCGTGCGCTCGGAGCCGCCCCAGATGCGCTTGTAGGAGTTCACCCACTGGTTGGTGACCGCCGAGATCTCCGCGGCGTGCTTGAGCAGGCCCGCGATGAAGGAGCGGCCGACCTTGGAGAGCTGGTACTCCGAGCCCGACTCGTAGAAGGCGTTGCGGTCGCCCTCGAAGAGGGAGAGGTGGGTGTGCATGCCGGAGCCGGGGTGCTCGCTGAACGGCTTGGGCATGAAGGTCGCCTGCACGCCCTGCTCCAGCGCCACCTGCTTCATGACCAGGCGGAACGTCATGATGTTGTCCGCGGTGGACAGCGCGTCGGCGTAGCGCAGGTCGATCTCCTGCTGGCCGGGCGCGCCCTCGTGGTGGGAGAACTCCACCGAGATGCCCATCGACTCCAGCATGGTGATCGCCTGGCGGCGGAAGTCCATGCCGACGTTGGTCGGGGTGTGGTCGAAGTAGCCGGAGTTGTCGGCCGGGGTGGGGCGGGAGCCGTCCAGGGGGCGGTCCTTCAGCAGGAAGAACTCGATCTCGGGGTGGGTGTAGAAGGTGAAGCCCAGGTCCGAGGTGCGGGCCAGGGCGCGCTTGAGGACGTAGCGCGGGTCCGCGAAGGACGGGGAGCCGTCGGGCATCAGGATGTCGCAGAACATCCGGGCCGTGCCGGGGGTCTCCGCGCGCCAGGGCAGGACCTGGAAGGTGGAGGGGTCCGGCTTGGCGATCATGTCGGACTCGTAGACCCGGGCGAAGCCCTCGATGGCCGAGCCGTCGAAGCCGATGCCCTCGTCGAAGGCCTGCTCCAGCTCGGCCGGGGCCACGGCGACGGACTTGAGGAAGCCCAGCACGTCCGTGAACCACAGGCGTACGAACCGGATGTCGCGCTCCTCCAACGTACGGAGCACGAACTCCTGCTGCTTGTCCATCTTCCGCTTCCCCATCCTTGCTGGTCAGGCCGCCTGCCCCGCGCACCGCGGGAAGTCGGTCGGGCACCTGAGCATCACACCACAACAGCATTTCGCGCGCGTTGCCGACCTTGATCGGCCGTCCGACCTCGGTCTGAACACCCGGCGTGCCGCGCGTGCACCGCTCTGCCGCCCATCTTGCCTGCTCGGACCGACATCCGTAATGCCCGGCCGTCGGCGGCTGTGGCCCACAATGGTTCCGGGGGCACCTGTCGGGTGCCTGTCGATTGCGTTGCGATCCGGCCCATTCCTGTGACCTCCCTTCGAGAGGTCCCTGCTTCCCCATTACGATCAGCGGACTCGACCGTCCCTTTTCCCCAGAAGGACATCACGCCATGGGATCCGCCAAGAAGAGCAACTCCGCGGCGCGCAAGGCCCGCATAGAAGAGATGCGGCGCGCCGAGCAGTCCCGCGAGCGCCGCAACCGGATGCTCACCATCGGCGCCAGCGTGACGGTCGTCGCCGCCCTGGTCGTCGGCGGTGTCGTCCTGGTCCAGTCGCAGTCCGACGACAGCGACTCGGTCGACTCCAAGACCACGGGTTCCCTGGTGGCCGGCTCCGACGGCGTGAGCACCTGGCAGGGCGGCAAGCTGAGCCAGACCCACGTCGACAAGAAGGTGAAGTACCCGGTCGAGCCCCCGGTCGGCGGCGACCACAACGCGGTCTGGCAGAACTGCAACGGCGACGTCTACACCGAGGAAGTGGCGAACGAGAACGCCGTGCACTCGCTGGAGCACGGCGCGGTCTGGGTGACGTACACCAGCAAGGCGTCGAAGGCGGACGTGGACGCGCTGGCGGCGAAGGTGAAGAAGACGCCGTACACGCTGATGAGCCCGTACGAGAACCAGAAGGCGCCGATCATGCTCTCGGCGTGGGGCGCGCAGCGCACGGTGAAGAGCGCGAGCGACCCGGACCTCGACAAGTTCTTCGAGAAGTACGTCCAGGGCAAGCAGACGCCGGAGCCGGGCGCCGCGTGCACGGGCGGTAAGGCGCAGTGAGGAAGCACGTCGGCTGGATCGCGGGGACCGCGGCGGCGGTGCTCGTCGCGGCCGGCGCGATCACCTACGCCGTGGCGGAGGACGGGGGGTCCGGCGCGGCCCCCGCCGCCGGCTCCGCGGACGCGGGGTTCGCGCGGGACATGGCGGTGCACCACCAGCAGGCCGTGGAGATGTCGTACATCGTGCGCGACCGCACGGACGACGAAGAGGTGCGGCGCCTGGCGTACGACATCGCGCAGACGCAGGCCAACCAGCGCGGGATGCTGCTGGGCTGGCTCGATCTGTGGGAGCTGCCGAAGTTCTCCGCACAGCCGCCGATGACCTGGATGGACATGGGCTCCATGCCCGCCGGCGAGGACGGCGCGCTGATGCCCGGCATGGCGACGGACACCGAGATGAAGAAGCTGAACACGCTCAGCGGCGAGCAGGCGGAGGTCTTCTATCTCCAGCTGATGACCGACCACCACAAGGGCGGCGTCCACATGGCCGAGGCCTGTGTGAAGCGGTGCGAGGTGGACGTGGAGAAGCGGCTCGCGCAGACCATGGTCAACGGTCAGGAGTCGGAGATCGGGCTCATGGCGGACATGCTGAAGGACCGGGGCGCGAAGGCCCGGCCGTAGGCCCCGCCCAAGGTGTCCGGCACCCCTCCCACCCCATCGCGTCGCTCTGACGATTACACTGGGCGCGTGCCTCAACTTCGCCTCGCCCTGAACCAGATCGACTCGCGCGTCGGTGACCTCGCCGGGAACACCGAGTCGATCCTCCGCTGGACCCGGCACTCCGCCGAGCAGGGAGCGCATCTCGTGGCGTTCCCCGAGATGGCGCTGACCGGGTACCCCGTCGAGGACCTGGCCCTGCGGTCCTCCTTCGTGGAGGCGTCCCGCGCGGCCCTGCGCGCGCTGGCCGCCCGGCTCGCCGAGGAGGGCTTCGGGGAGCTGCCGGTGATCGTCGGCTACCTCGACCGCTCCGAGGCGGCCCAGCCGAAGTACGGCCAGCCGGCCGGCGCCCCGCGCAACGCGGCGGCGGTGCTGCACGGCGGCGAGGTGGTGCTCACCTTCGCCAAGCACCACCTGCCGAACTACGGCGTCTTCGACGAGTTCCGCTACTTCGTGCCCGGCGACACCATGCCGGTGGTGCGGGTGCACGGCGTGGACGTGGCCCTCGCCATCTGCGAGGACCTGTGGCAGGACGGCGGCCGGGTGCCCGCGGCGCGGTCCGCCGGGGCCGGCCTGCTGGTCTCCATCAACGCCTCGCCGTACGAGCGCAACAAGGACGACACCCGTCTCGAACTGGTCCGCAAGCGCGCCCAGGAGGCGGGCTGCACCACCGCCTATCTCGCCATGATCGGCGGCCAGGACGAGCTGGTCTTCGACGGCGACTCGATCGTGGTCGACGCGAGCGGCGAGGTGATCGCGCGGGCGCCGCAGTTCGCGGAGGGCTGTGTGGTGCTGGACCTCGACCTGCCGGCGGCCGCCGCCGACGCCCCGGAGGGCGTGGTGGACGACGGGCTCCGGATCGACCGCGTGGTGCTCTCCGAGCAGCCGCTGCCCGCGTACGAGCCGGAGCTGGCGGGCGGTTACGCCGACCGCCTGGAGGACGACGAGGAGGTGTACTCGGCGCTGGTCGTGGGCCTGCGGGCGTATGTGGCCAAGAACGGCTTCCGGTCGGTCCTGATCGGTCTGTCCGGCGGCATCGACTCGGCGCTGGTGGCCGCCATCGCCTGCGACGCGGTGGGCGCGGAGAACGTGTACGGCGTCTCGATGCCGTCCAAGTACTCCTCCGAGCACTCCAAGGGTGACGCGGCGGAGCTCGCCCGGCGGACGGGCCTGAACTTCCGCACGGTCCCGATCGAGCCGATGTTCGACGCCTATATGGCGTCCCTGGGTCTGACCGGCCTGGCGGAGGAGAACCTCCAGTCCCGGCTGCGCGGCACCCTGCTGATGGCGATCTCCAACCAGGAGGGCCACATCGTCCTGGCGCCGGGCAACAAGTCGGAGCTGGCGGTGGGCTATTCGACGCTGTACGGCGACTCGGTGGGCGCGTACGGCCCCATCAAGGACGTGTACAAGACATCGGTCTTCCGCCTCGCGGAGTGGCGGAACCGGGCGGCGGCCGAGCGCGGCCAGACCCCGCCGATCCCGGAGAACTCCATCAGCAAGCCCCCGAGCGCGGAACTGCGCCCGGGCCAGGTCGACACGGACTCCCTGCCGGACTACCCGGTCCTGGACGCGATCCTGGAGCGCTACGTCGACCGCGACGAGGGCGCCGACGTGATCGTCGCGGCCGGTTACGACCCGGCCCTGGTGGCCAAGACCCTGCGCATGGTGGACACGGCGGAGTACAAGCGCCGCCAGTACCCGCCGGGCACGAAGATCTCCCCCAAGGGCTTCGGCAAGGACCGGCGGCTGCCGATCACGAACGGCTGGCGCGAGACCGCGTAGGGGAAGCAGGGACGGACATACGGCAGCCCGCCGACGGGGGAGATCGGCGGGCTGCCTCTGTGCCGCTGTGGCTCTAGTGGACGGAGTGCTCCTCCAGCGGGAAGGTCCCGCCGACGACGTCCTCCGCGAACGCCTTGGCCGCGTCGCCCATGGCCCGGCGCAGGTCGGCGTACTGCTTGACGAACTTGGGCACGCGCCCGCCGGTCAGGCCCATCATGTCCGTCCAGACCAGGACCTGGGCGTCCGTCTCGGCGCCCGCGCCGATGCCGACCGTCGGGATGTGCAGGACCCGGGTGACCTCGGCCGCGAGTTCGGCCGGGACCAGTTCCAGCACGACCGCGAAGGCGCCCGCGTCCTGGACGGCCTTGGCGTCGCGCAGCAGCTGGGCCGCCGCCTCCTCGCCGCGGCCCTGGACGCGGTAGCCCATGGCGTTGACGGACTGCGGGGTCAGGCCGATGTGGGCCATCACCGGGATGCCGGACTCGACCAGCAGCTCGATCTGGCGGTGCGAGCGCTCGCCGCCCTCCAGCTTGACCGCGCCGACGCCGGCCTCCTTCACCAGCCGGGTCGCCGAGCGCAGCGCCTGCACCGGGCCCTCCTGGTAGGACCCGAAGGGCAGGTCGCCGACGATCAGGGCGCGTGAGGTGCCGCGTACGACGGCGGCCGACAGCATGGTCATCTCGTCGAGGGTGACGGGCACGGTGGTCTCGTAGCCGAGGTGGCAGTTACCCGCCGAGTCCCCGACCAGCATGACCGGGATGCCCGCCTCGTCGAAGACGGACGCGGTCATCGCGTCGTAGGCGGTGAGCATGGGCCACTTCTCGCCCCGCTCCTTGGCGGCGGCGATGTCGCGGACGGTGATGCGGCGGGTGCCCTTCCCCCCGTACAGCGCCTTGCTGCCGCCGGAGGGTGAGTTCTGGGCAGCCGAAAGCTGCGTCATGGCAACGGCTCCTTACGTCATCTCGAGGCGCCCTGACGGCGTCCCCGGACCACCTCCATGGTGGCACCTCGTGCCAGGCGCGGCTAGGGGGACCCCGGTCACGCTCGAGCGGGGTGAGAGCCGGGGGTGAGAGCCGGGTAAGAGAATTACGATACGAGACGGATCCGTATTGCAAATCGCCTACCCTGGACGGCATGACTGTCTCCGCTCCCCCTGTACCCCGGATACCGGAAGCGGTGCACCGGCGCCGCTGGGCCATCCTCGGCGTGCTCATGCTGAGCCTGCTGATCATCGTGCTGGACAACTCGATCCTGAACGTCGCCGTCAAGACGATCTCGACCCCCGCCCCGACCGGCCTCGGCGCCACCCAGAGCGAGCTGGAGTGGGCCATCAACGCCTACACCCTGGTTTTCGCGGGGCTGCTGTTCAGCGCCGGTCTGCTCGGCGACCGGCTCGGGCGCAAGCGGGTCCTGCTGGGCGGGCTCGCCGTCTTCGGCATCGGCTCCGCGCTCGCCGCGTTCGCCGGATCGCCGGGCGAGCTCATCGCCTACCGGGCGGTGATGGGCCTCGGCGCCGCCTTCGTCATGCCGGCCACCCTCGCCGTCCTGATGAACGTCTTCGAGCGCGAGGAGCAGCCCAAGGCCATCGGCATCTGGGCGGGCGGGGTGGGTCTGGCCATCGCCATCGGCCCGATCACCGGTGGCGTCCTGCTCGACCACTTCTGGTGGGGCTCGGTGTTCCTCGTCAACGTGCCCATCGTGCTGGTCGCCGTCGCGCTGATGATCTGGCTGGTCCCCGACTCCCGCGACCCGGACCCCGGCCGCGTCGACCCGGTCGGCGTGGTCCTGTCCGTCGCCGGGCTGGTCCTGCTGGTCTACGGCATCATCCGGGGCGGCGAGCTGGCCGACTTCACCGATGTCACCGTGGTGTCGACGATCGGGGCGGGGCTGGCGTTCCTGGTCGCCTTCGTGGTGTTCGAGAAGCGCAGCGACCACCCGTCGATCGACGTCGGCTACTTCCGCGACAAGGTCTTCTCGGCCGCGATCGCCGCCATCGCGCTGGTCTTCTTCGCGCTGATGGGCGTGACGTTCTTCGCCGTCTTCTACACCCAGAGCGTGCGCGGCTACTCACCGCTGGAGACCGGCCTGCTGTTGCTGCCCCTCGCCGTCGCGCAGCTGCTGTTCGCGCCGCGCGCCCGCCTCCTCGTGGACCGCTTCGGCAACCGGGCCACCACCACCGCGGGCATGGCGCTGATCGCGGCGACGCTGGCCGCGTTCGCCACGCTGGACGCGGACACGCCGATCTGGATCCTCGAGGTGATCTTCTTCCTCATGGGCACCGGCATGGCGCACATCATGACGCCGGTCAGCGTCGTGATCATGCAGACCCTGCCCCGGGAGAAGGCCGGTTCCGCCTCCGCGCTCAGCAACACCTTCCGCCAGGTCGGCGGCGCCCTTGGGATCGCGGTCCTCGGCTCGGTGCTCTCCACGGCGTACCGCTCCTCGATCGAGGACGACCTCGGCGCGGTGCCGGCCGGGCTGCGGCACAGCGCGGGCGAGTCCATCGAGTCGACCCTCGCGGCCGCGGCGCGGCTCGGCCCCGAGGGGCAGCCCCTGGTCGACCGGGCCAACGACGCCTTCCTGCACGCCATGCACGTCACGGCCCTGGGCGGCGCGGCGGTGGCGGTGGTCGGCGCGGTGGTGGTGGCACTGTTCCTGCCGGGGCGAACTGGGGGGCGGTCCTGAGGCCGGGGGGCCTCCGGGGCGGTCCTCAGGCCGGGGGGAACCGGGGGCCGGTCCAGAGGCCGGGGGACTCCGAGGCGGCCCTCAGGCCGGGGGGAACCGGGGGCCGGTCCAGAGGCCGGGGGCCTCCGGGGCGGTCCTCAGGCCGGGCGGGTCGACCAGCATCTTGGCGACAGCGCCCCCGGCCGCGCCGGCGCCCGAAATGACCGCCCGCAGCTGCCCGATCTCCCGCCGGCTCAGCCGCGCCGCGTTCCGCAGCGCCGCCAGCGCGGAGGGCCGGTCCTCAGGCCGGGGGGAACGCCGGGCCGGTCCACTGGCCGAGGGAACTACGGCCCGGCCCCGGGGCCGCGGGGAACCCCGGCCCGACCCAGAGGCCGCAGGGAACTCCAGCCCTCCTCATGCCGGGCGGAACCCCGGCCGGGTCCAGAGGCCGCAGGGAACTCCAGCCCGGTCCGGAGGCCGCAGGGAACCCCCGCCCAGGTCCAGAGGCCACAGGGAACTCCGGCCCTGTCATGAGGCCGGGCGGGACCGGGGCCCCGTCCTGAGGGAGAATCCCCCGACCACAGAAGGGACGCACACGTGACAGTCGCCGACAGTCAGCCCGGCCCGGTTCGGGGCCGCCCGCGCAGCGAGGCCGTGGAGCGCGCCATCATCGAGGGCGTGATGCGGCTGCTGGAGGAGGGCGTACCGCTCGCGGAACTCTCCATCGAGCGGATCGCCCGTACCGCCGGTGTCGGCAAGGCCACCATCTACCGGCGCTGGCGCGGCAAGGAGGAGCTCTTCGTCGACGTCGTACGCGCCGCCGAGCCCCCCGACCCCGAGCTGCCCGGCACCTCCATGCGCGACGACCTCGTCGTGCTGCTGGAGTCGCTGCGCCGGCGCGGACTGGTCAGCCGCTCCTCGGCGATCCTGCACAACGTGCACGCCCAGATGAAGAGCAGCCCCAAGATCTGGGCGGCGTACCACGCCCTCGTCGTCGCCCCCCGGCGCCGGCTCGGCATCGAGGTGCTGCGCCGCGGCCAGCGCGACGGGGAACTCCGCGAGGACGTCGACGTGGAGCTGCTCAACGACCTGTTCGTGGGCCCCATGCTGCTGCGGTCCGTGATGCGCCCGGACGCGGACCTGCCGGACGGGCTGCCCGAACAGATCGTCGACACCCTGCTGGAGGGGCTACGGCCCGTCAGCTCACCGTCCGTCAGTTCGCCTCCCCCGTAGCGGATGTGCGCGTTTCGTCACAGAGCACGCTTTCCACCGGCGTACCCGGAACTCCGGGAGCCGTCTTGTACGTCCTCGTGCCCGTACGGCCGTCATGGGACGGCAGGAAGAGAACCGATCATCCCCTAGGGTCGTAAGAGCGGGGGTTGAAGGTGTGCACGGCAGGCAGTGAGGCGACGGTATGGCGCAGCAGGCGTACATGACGGAGACGGACAGCGGCGGCTCGGGACCCGAGCGCCGGGGAAACCGGTTCCGGCGTCTGCTGGGGAGACTGGTGGCCGGCTGGCGCGGTGATCCGCGGATCTGGCGCCGGGGCATCGTCACGGCCGTGTTCGCGGTGCTGCTCGCCCTGGTCATGCTGCTGCACGCGCAGATCCCGAACGCCATCGGCAACCTGGGCAGCCTCACCGAGACCTTCCTGCCCTGGATCGGCGTGCTCGTCCCGCTGCTGGTGCTGGTGGCCCTGCTGCGTAAATCCGCGACCGCGCTGATCGCGGTGGTGCTGCCCGCGGTGGTGTGGCTGAACCTCTTCGGCGGGCTCCTCACCGACAAGACCTCCCCCGGCGGCGACCTCACGATCGCCACGCACAACGTCAACGCCGACAACACCGACCCGTCGGGCACCGCCCGCGACGTGGCCGCCTCCGGCGCGGACGTGGTGGCGCTGGAGGAGCTGACCGCGAGCGCGGTGCCGGTGTACGAGAAGGCGCTGGCGTCGACGTACCAGTACCACTCGGTGCAGGGCACGGTCGGGCTGTGGAGCAAGTACCCGCTGAGCGGGGTGAAGGCCGTGGACATCAAGCTGGGGTGGACCCGGGCCATGCGCGCGGCCGTCAGCACGCCGTCCGGGGAGATCGCGGTGTACGTCGCCCACCTGCCGTCGGTGCGGGTGAAGCTGGAGGCCGGGTTCACCGCCCGGCAGCGCGACAAGAGCGCGGACGCGCTGGGCGAGGCCATCGCCGCCGAGGAGCTGCCCCGCAGTGTGCTGCTCGGGGACCTCAACGGCACGATGAACGACCGCGCGCTGAACGCCGTCACCTCCCAGATGCGCTCCACGCAGGGCGCGGCGGGCACCGGGTTCGGGTTCAGCTGGCCGGCGTCGTTCCCGATGGCGCGGATCGACCAGATCCTGGTGAAGGGCATCGAGCCGATCACCTCCTGGACGCTGCCGGAGACCGGGAGCGATCACCTTCCGGTGGCCGCGCGTGTGAAGGTCGACACAACCGCCTCGTAGAAGCCGCTGGTCACCCGGGCGTAACCTCCAGGAATACTGGGCCAGAAGGCGTCGGCGGCCCCCTCCCTGGCCTCCTCGGCCAACCAGGCCGCCTTCAACCTGGCCAACGCCGGCGGCGCCTGGATCGGCGGCCTGGCCCTGACAGCGGGCCTCGGCGTCACCTCCCCCGCCCTCACGGGTGCCGCCCTGGCCGTCCTGGGCCTCGGTGTGGCAGGCACGGCCTCTACGCGGTGGACCGCCACCGCGTCCCCCACCCCACCCCCGAGCGCCTGATCGCCGGGCACCTGCCGCAGGAGACGGAGACCGTGCGGCCCTGAGGGGGTGCTTGTCGGCAGCCTGTAGGCGCCCGTCGGTCGCCTGTCGGTGGTTTGTCGGTGGGGGTTGGCAGGTTGGGGGCATGACGCGAATCGATGGGAAGGGCGGCGCCGGGCGTGCCGTCACCGTGCGGGGGCTGGTCAAGCACTACGGCGAGACCAAGGCGCTGGACGGAGTGGATCTGGACGTGCGGGAGGGCACCGTGATGGGGGTGCTCGGGCCCAACGGGGCCGGGAAGACCACCCTCGTGCGGATCCTGTCCACCCTGCTCGCGCCCGACTCCGGGCAGGCCACGGTCGCCGGATACGACGTCGTACGGCAGCCCCGGCAGCTGCGCCGGGTGATCGGACTGACCGGGCAGTACGCCTCCGTGGACGAGAAGCTGCCGGGCTGGGAGAACCTGTACCTCATCGGGCGGCTGCTCGACCTGTCCCGGCGGGACGCCCGTGCGCGGGCGGACGAGCTGCTGGAGCGGTTCTCGCTGACCGACGCCGGGAAGCGGCCCGCCGCCACCTACTCCGGCGGTATGCGGCGGCGCCTCGACCTCGCCGCCTCGATGATCGGGCATCCGGCCGTGCTGTATCTGGACGAGCCGACCACCGGGCTCGATCCCCGCACCCGCAACGAGGTCTGGGCCGAGGTCAAGACCATGGTCGGCGACGGCGTCACCGTGCTGCTGACCACCCAGTACATGGAGGAGGCCGAGCAGCTCGCCGACGAGCTGACGGTCGTCGACCGGGGCAAGGTCATCGCCAAGGGCGGCATCGAGGAGCTGAAGGCGAAGGTCGGCGGGCGGACCCTGCGCGTACGCCCGGCCGATCCGCTGCAGCTGCGACCGCTCGCCTCCCACCTCGACGGCCTCGGCATCACCGGGCTCGCCACCACCACCGTCGACACCGACCGCGGCGCCCTGCTGGTGCCCATCCTCAGCGACGAGCAGCTCACCGCCGTCGTCGGCGCGGTGACCGCACGGGGCGTCACGCTCTCCTCCGTCACCACCGAACTGCCCAGCCTCGACGAGGTGTTCCTGTCCCTCACCGGCCACCGCGCCAGTGCCCCGCAGGACGCCGTACCCACCGACAACCGCGAGGAGGTCGCCGTATGAGCGCCACCACCGTCACCACGGCCGACGCCCGCATCCCGGTGCGCGGCCACCTCCGGCACACCGGCGCGCTCGTCCGGCGCAATCTGCTCTGGATCCGGCAGGACCCGGAGTCGATGGCCGACGCCGTGCTCTTCCCGATCGTCTTCACCCTGCTGTTCGTGTACGTCTTCGGCGGCTCCATCGGGCAGTCCCTGGGCGGCGGGCAGGAGGCGTACGTGCAGTACGTCGTGCCGGGCATGCTCGCCATGATGGGCATGACCATGGCGCAGGGGGTGGGCACCGGCTTCAACCAGGACTTCAACACCGGCGTCATGGACCGCTTCCGGTCGCTGCCGATCGGCCGCGGCTCGGTGCTGTTCGCGAAGATCGCCGTCGAGCTGCTGCGGATGCTGTTCGCCACCGCCGTGCTGATGATCGTGGCCCTGCTCGTGGGGTTCGACATCACCAGCTGGGCCGGACTGCTCGCCTCCGTGGCCCTGTCCGTGGCGTTCGGCTCGGCGCTGATGTGGGTCTTCCTCACCCTCGGCGTGGTGATGAAGAACGCCCAGTCCGTGCAGGCGATGGGCTTCCTGGTGCTGATGCCGCTCCAGTTCGGCTCGTCGATCTTCGCGCCGACCGAGTCGATGCCGGGCTGGCTGCAGAACTTCACCGACTACAACCCGCTGTCCGCCCTCGCCGACGCTGCCCGCGGACTGATGAACGGCGGTCCGGTCGCCCATGACCTGTGGCTGACGCTCGGCTGGTCGGTCCTGCTCACCGCGGTCATGGCGCCGATCGCCATCCACAAGTTCCGCACCAAGACCTGACGGTCACACCAGGGCGGCGGCCTCCTTCGCGGTGAGGTCGCCGCCCTCGGCGAACCCGGCCTCGTACGCCTCGTCGTCGAGGACCGCGCGCACCGCGGCCACCGCCCGGTCCCGGCACTCGCGTTCCAGGGTGGAGTTCCGGTGCCCCGGCGGCCACAGCGCCTCCGCGGCCCCGAGACAGCGGGCCGCGTCGAGCGGGGCGCTCGGGGCCAGCGCCACGGCGGCGATGACCAGGCACCCCGAGACCAGCTGCGGGGCCATGGCCTGCGACAGCGGATCGTCCGCCTGCTCCAGGGCGCGCCGCAGCTTCTCCCGGGCCTGGTCGTGGAGCCCGTCGGAGGCGTCCAGCCAGGCCTCCCCGCTGAGGATGAAGGCGTCGAAGACATGGAACTGGGCGAGGCCGAAGTCCTCGCGCAACAGCCGCATCTGCTCGCGGGCCTCGGCGGTACGGCCGGTGATGCTGAGCCAGCCGGCGAGGATGACCCGGCTGAACGGCATCGCCTCGCTGTGCCCGCCGTCCAGTCCGTCGATGACCTCCCGCAGCAGGCGTTCGCCCTCCTCGGGCTGCCCGCCCTCCAGCAGCGCGCCGGCCAGCCGGGCGGACAGGACGGCCTCCTGGGCGTGCGCGCCGAGGCGGCGGGCGTGTTCGACGGCCGCCTCGTAGTCGGCGGCGGCCTCCAGGAAGGCGCCCTTGCGCTCGCGGGCCTCGCCGCGCGCCGCCAGCGCCTCGGCGCTGCCCCAGGCGTCACCGAGCCGCCGGTAGATGGCCAGCGACTCGTCGGCGTCCTGGGCGGCGGCCGCCGCGCGGCCGGGGCGGTGGGCGAGGAGGTTGGCCCGCATCTGCAGGGTGGCGGCCAGTTCCCAGTCGTAGCCGGGGGTGCGGCGGCAGGTCTCCACGGCGGCGTCGAGGATCGTGCCGACCCGGTCGATGTCGCCGGTGAGCATCACGGCGAAGATCGCGAGCAGGCCGGGGCTGCGGCAGGTCTGCGGCAGGCCGGGCTCGTAGACCTCGGCGATGGTGCGCAGCTTCTGCTGGGCGGTCGGGTTCTGCCAGGCGGCGATCTCGGTGTCCATGCAGGCGAGATGGGCCAGATGGACCCCGCGCCGCGCCTCCGTCAGCACCTCGCCGGTGTACGGGGGCGGCTCCGCGGTGACGCGCCGCCAGACCGGCTCCGCCCGGCGCAGGGGCTCGGCGAACGGGTCGGGGCCGAGTGTCATCACCTCCGCGCACCAGCCGCGGGCCTCTATCCTGAGGTCGCGCATCTGCCAGTACCAGGCCAGCGACAGCACCAGGGTGACCGCCTCCTGCTCGTCGCGTTCGGCGACGGCGTGCCGCAGGGCGGTGCGCAGGTTCTCGTACTCCCGCTGGAGCCGTTCCACGGACTCCAGTTGGCGCGGGCCGCGCAGCAACGGGTCGGTGGTGCGGGCGAGTTCGCGGTAGTACGTCAGATGCGCGCGCTCGGCGCGGGGCCGCTGCCCGGCCTCGTCCAGGCGCTCGCCCGCGTACTCCGCGACGGTCTCCAGGAGCCGGTAGCGCATGGCCCCGTCGCCCGAAGGGGCGGCTACCACCAGGGATTTGTCGACGAGGGAGCCGAGCGCGTCGAGGGCGGCCGGTCCGCACACGGCCTCGGCGGCGGGCAGGTCGCAGCCGCCGGCGAACACGGACAGCCGGCTCAGGACCGCGCGTTCGTCCTCGTCGAGCAGGTCCCAGGACCAGTCGACGACTGCCCTGAGGGTCTGCTGGCGGGGCAGCACGGTCCGGCTGCCGGAGGTGAGCAGCCGGAAGCGGTCGTCGAGCCGGTCGGCGATCTGGCGGGGGGTGAGCATCCGCAGCCGGGCGGCGGCGAGTTCGATGGCCAGGGGCAGTCCGTCGAGGCGGCGGCAGATCTCGGCGCAGGCCTCGGGGTCGTCGTCGACGCTGAACCCGGGCCGGGCGGCGGCCCCGCGGTCGGCGAACAGCCGCAGCGCGTACGGCTGCGGCAGCGGCTCCACCGGCCGCAGCACCTCACCCGGTACGCCGAGGGGTTCGCGGCTGGTGGCCAGGACGGTCAGGCCGGGACAGCGGGCCAGCAGGTGGTCCGCGAGCCGGGCGGCGGCGTCGACGACATGTTCGCAGTTGTCGAGGACGATCAGCATGCGGCGCCGGGCGCAGTGCTCCACCAGCCGGTCGAGCGGGTCGTCGTGCCGGTCGGCGACGGCGCTGCGGAACTCCTCGGCACCGGCGCCGTACAGCACGGTCTCGCGGGCGCCCACGGCGGTCAGCACGGCCTCCGGTACGGCGGCCGGGTCGTCGACGGGTGCCAGCTCGGCCAGCCAGACCCCGTCGCGGGCGGTGTCCCGGAGCGTTTCGGCGGCCTCCTGCGACAGCCGGGTCTTGCCGGCACCGCCGGGTCCGAGCAGCGTGACCAGCCGGGCGCGGCCGAGGTCCCCGCGGATGGCCTCGATGTCGGCTTCCCGGCCGACGAAGGAGGTGAGCCGGGCGCGCAGGTTGCCGGGTGTGGAGGGAGCCGCAGGTTTCAGCAACTCGGCGTGCAGTTCCCGCAGTTCGGCCCCGGGGTCGGATCCCAGCTGCTCGGCGAGGAGGTGTCGTACGTCGTCGTAGGCGGCCAGCGCCTCGGCGGCTCGGCCGGTGTCGCGCAGCGCGCGCAGGCGTAGTGCCTGCAGCGGCTCGTCGAGCGGATGGGTGTCGCACAGGGCGGTCAGTTCCGGCAGCGTGGTCTCGGCCTGGCCGAGGGCGAGGGCGGCGGTGTGCCGGGCGCGCAGGGCGTCCAGGCGCCGGGTCTCCCAGCGGGCGGCCTCGGCGGCGCGGTCGGGGAGGTCGGCGAGGGCGGGGCCGCGCCACAGGGCGAGGGCGTCGTCGAGGACGCCGGCGGCCTTGGCGGGGTCGCCGTCGGCGAGGGCGCGGATGCCGTCGGCGGTGAGCCGTTCAAAACGGTGCAGGTCGATGTCGTCGGGGCCGGCGGCCAGCCGGTACCCGCCGTCGACGGATTCGACGGCCTCGGCACCGAGCACCCGGCGCAGCCGTCCGACGAGCGCCTGCAACGCCCCCGCGGCGTCGGCGGGCGGATCCGCGCCCCACACCTCGTCCACGAGCACCTGCACGGGCACGGCCCGTCCGCCCCGCAGAGCGAGCACACTGAGCAACGCCCGCAACCGCGCCCCACCGACCGGGAGGGGGGCGCCATCGGGGCGAAGGGCCTGAGTAGTACCGAGGATGCGATAGCGCACGGGGTCCATTGTCTCCGGTGGGCGGGGGGTGAGCGCGGGGCGGGCTGGGGGGCCGGGATCTCGGGGGTCACCGGCGGTCCGGCGGGCCTTGGTTCCTGGGCGTTCGGCGGCTCCGGATTCCTGGCGCTTCGGCGGCCCGGTTCCTGGCGGTGCGACGGCCCCGGTTCCTGGCGCTTCGGCGGCCCGGTTCCTGGCGGTGCGACGGCCCCGGTTCCTGGCGGTGCGACGGCTCCAGGCGGCCCGGCGGCTTTGGATTCCTGACAGTCCGAGATCCCCAGGGTCCTGACGGCCCAGGATCCCCAGGGTCCTGGGGGCCCGTGACCCCAGAGCACCGGCGGCCCGGCAGTCCGGCGGCCCCAGGCTCCTGGACGGTCTGGTGGCTGCAGGATCCTGGCGACCAAGGCCCCCCAGAGCCACGGGTGGTCCGACGGCCCCCGGTTCCCGGACCGGTCTGGTGGCTGCAGGCGGCCCGACAGCCCCGGATTCCCGGCCCCCAAGACCCCCGAGCCACCCGCGGCCCGACGGACCCGGGATCCTTGCGGCCCAAGACTCGGGCTCACGCGTGCCCCGGGATCTCCAAGGTCACCAGTGCTCCCGTCTCTCTCCGCCCGCGGCCCGGGGTGGGTGGGTCGGGGTCGGTGAACCACTTCGGGCAGGTCTTCACCGGGCGCAGTGAACGCGTGCCCGGCACCGGATGCCAGGTGCGGGAAGCTGGGTCGGTCTCGGCGTACTCCTGGCTCACCACCCGGAGGGCCCGTACCCGCCCCCGGGCCTCGGGCCACTCGCCGCCGTGCCGTTCCACCGTGAGCAGTCCGACCAGGCGGACCCAGTCGCCCGGCCGGTCCTCGCCGAGGGCCTCCGGTGGCATGACGTCGACGGGGTCCTCGTGCAGGGCCACGGTCAGTCCCGTCTCCTCCCGGAGGACCCGGATGCCCTCCACGTCCGCCACCTCCCCGACGACCTTCGCCAGCTCGTCGTCCCAGTCGCCGTCCAGGACGTCCCCGGAGTCGTTGAGCAGCAGCGGCCAGCTCACCTCGTCGCCGACGGAGAACGGTGTGCCGCAGCACTCCATCTGCCAGTCCGCGTAGAACACGTGCCAGATCCCCATCCCCCCCACCTTCTCCGGAACCAAGGCCGGCCCGCGAGACGTTTTCCCGGTGCGCCCGGTACGGTCGGGCGGCAGCACACCGCGTGCCGACCAGTTCAGGGAGCCGCATGACCGCCATCACCACCCGCCACAGCGACCGGCGGATGAGCCCCGTCTTCGTGGGCATTCTCGCTGTCACGGCGGTGACCGGCTGGGCCACCTGGACCGGGTTCGCCGAGCAGCCGGGGCTCGCCGTGTTCCTGTTCGTGACGGCGGCCTGGATCGTCTCCCTGTGCCTGCACGAGTACGCCCACGCGCGCACCGCCCTGCACAGCGGTGACATCACGGTCGGCGCGAAGGGCTACCTCACGCTGAACCCTCTGAAGTACACCCACGCCCTGCTGAGCATCGTCCTCCCCGTCCTCTTCGTGATCATGGGCGGGATCGGGCTGCCCGGCGGGGCCGTCTTCATCGAGCGCGGGCGGATCCAGGGGCGGTGGCGGCACAGCCTGATCTCGGCGGCGGGCCCGCTGACGAACCTGCTGTTCGCGGCCGTGTGCACGGCACCCTTCTGGCTCGGCGCGCTGGACGGCGTGCCCGACGACTTCCGGGTCGCGCTCGCCTTCCTCGCCCTGCTCCAGGTCACGGCGGCGATCCTGAACTTCCTGCCGGTCCCGGGCCTGGACGGCTACGGCGTCATCGAGCCCTGGCTGCCGTACAACGTCCGGCGCCAGGTGGAGCCGTTCGCGCCGTTCGGGCTGCTGTTCGTGTTCGCGCTGCTGTGGCTGCCCGCGGTCAACAGCGGGTTCTTCGACCTGGTCGACGCGGTGCTGCGCGCCCTCGGGGTGAGCGAGCTGGAGACGGCGCTCGGCTGGGACCTCTACCGCTTCTGGTAGGCGGCGGCCTTCTGGCGCTTCAGGTAGTACCAGCACATGTTGGACGACAGCCCCGCCAGCAGCACCCAGACGATCCCCAGGAAGCTGCCCTGCACGAAGGAGACGACCGCGGCGGCCACCGCGAGGAGGCAGACGATCAGAGCGTAGAGGGCGAGGCGGGGCATGCGGGGGGCTCCTGTCGGGGGGACACTGCGGTACGACGACCTCCAGTGTCCCCCATCCCCTCATACGTCCGTGATGCGGAGCCCCGCGTGCGCCTTGTAGCGCCGGTTGACGGAGATCAGGTTGGCGACCAGGGACTCGACCTGGTGGGCGTTGCGCAGCCGCCCGGCGAAGATGCCGCGCATGCCGGGGATGCGGCCGGCCAGCGCCTGGACGGTCTCCACGTCCGCGCGCGCCTCGCCGAGGACCATCACATCGGTGTCGATCTCGTCGATCGCGGGGTCCTGGAGCAGCACCGCCGACAGATGGTGGAAGGCGGCCGTGACCCGGGAGTCCGGCAGCAGGGCCGCGGCCTGCTCGGCGGCGCTGCCCTCCTCCGGCTTCAGCGCGTAGGCGCCCTGCTTGTCGAAGCCGAGCGGGTTGACGCAGTCGACGACCAGCTTCCCGGCGAGTTCCTCGCGCAGCGACTCCAGGGTCTTGCCGTGGCCCTCCCACGGCACGGCGACGATCACGATGTCGCTGCGGCGGGCGCACTCGGCGTTGTCGGCGCCCTCGACACCGTGCCCGAGTTCCTCGGCGGCCGTCCGCGCGCGGTCCGCCGCGCGGGAACCGATGATCACCTTCTGGCCGGCCTTGGCGAGCCGGTAGGCCAGGCCCTTGCCCTGCGGCCCGGTCCCGCCGAGCACGCCGACGACGAGCCCGGAGACATCGGGAAGGTCCCAGGGGTCCTTGGCGGGGGCCTTCTGTGCAGCACTGTCGGTAGAGGTCATGGCCCGACTGTACGTCCGCGCCGACGGCCCCTCGGCCCGGGCCAGGAGCAGGTGAGCCGCGTCACGGGCACCCGCCGGAAGATGCCGACATGTCGTACCGCATCCCCAGGTTGAGGGAATTCGGGGTGAACTGCCGGTCCCGGGTGGCCCGGTGCGGCAGGATGCGGGGCCATGGACGCCGTACGGGTCGCGCTGCTGCGTGAAGTGCTCGCCGGGACCGAGTGGTTGGGGGCCACGCGGAGGTTCGCGGGTGTGCTGCGGGGTTCGGTGGTCTCCCACGGCGGAGGGCTGTTGCTGGTCGGGACGCCGGAGTACGAGCCGTGGCATCTCGCGGCGCACCTGGTGGACGAGGCCGCGTGGTCGGGCACCCCGGAACTGACGCCGACGCTGGTACGGCATGACGCGCGCGCCGAGGATCCGGCGCATCTGGCGGTCGGGCTGGGGCGGCTCGCGGCGGCGCGGCGCGGGGAGACGCTGCTGGTGGTGTCGCCGCAGGGGCCGGACGCGGAATTGCTGGAGCGGGTGCACGACGCTCGGCGGGCCGGGGCGACGGTCCTGGCACTGAGCTCCGGCGACAGCGACGGCAACGGCAACGGCAACGGCAACGGCGACCTGACGACGATGGCGCACGAGTCGCTCGCGGTGCCGGAGGCCCCGGATCTGGACCTGGACACGGTGCAGCATCTGGTGAGCGCGGCGGCCGGGGAGAACTCCGTCCCCTCCCCCCGGGCCCGCCGTCGCTTCCGCGACCGCTTGTCGGCCCTGGCGGACCAGTTGACGGCACCGCCACCGGCGCGCTGGTGACCGACGCGGCGAAAAGCAGCCGCAGCGAGAAGTAGCCGAGGCGAAAAGAAGTTGCCCCGCTCCCTCCTCCCTGCCGAGCATGGCCTCTCGTGAGTTCCTTCCTTCCCGATCTGTCCCCCTGGCGGGCCTCCGCCGACTTCCGGCGGCTGTGGCTGTCGGGGCTGGTCTCCGGCTTCGGCAGTTTTCTGACGTTCGTGGCGCTGCCGGTGCAGGTCAAGGAGCTGACCGGCTCCGCGGCGGCGGTCGGGGCGATCGGTGCGGTGGAGGTGATCCCGCTGATCGTCTTCGGCCTGTACGGCGGGGCGCTGGCCGACTCGCTCGACAAGCGCGGCCTGATCATCTGGACCGAGGCGGGCCAGGGAGTGCTGAGCGTGGCGCTGCTGGTGAACGCCCTGCTGCCGGAGCCCGCCGTATGGCCGCTGTATGTCGTCGCGGCCCTCTCTTCGGCGCTGGTGTCCGTGCAGCGCCCGGCGCTGGACTCGCTGTGGCCGCGGATCGTGGCCCATGACCACCTCCCGGCCGCCGCCTCCCTGAACGCGCTGCGCTGGACGGTCGGCGGGGTCGCGGGCCCGGCGGTGGCGGGTGTGGTCGTGGCGTACGCGGGTCTGGGCTGGGCCTACGCCGCCGACCTGCTGACCTTCGTCGTGTCCGTCGTACTGATCCTCCCGCTCGCCTCCTCCCCCGCCGCGCACGAGGCCGCGAAGCCGTCGCTGAAGGCGATCGCGGAGGGCGCCCGGTACGCGTGGAGCCGCAAGGAACTCCTCGGCACCTATGCCATCGACCTGGCCGCGATGTTCCTGGCGATGCCGCTGGCGCTGCTGCCGTTCCTGGCGGACGAGCTGCACGCGGAGTGGGCGCTGGGGTTGATGTACGCGGCGCTGCCGCTCGGGTCGCTGCTGGTGAGCGTGACCAGCGGCTGGACCGGGCGGATCCATCGGCACGGGCGGATGGTGGTGCTGGCGGCCGCGCTGTGGGGCGTGGCGATCGCGGCCGCCGGGGTCGTGGGCAATGTCTGGCTGGTGCTGCTGTTCCTGACCGTGGCGGGCGGCTGCGACATGGTCAGCGGGATCTTCCGCGGGGTGATGTGGAACCAGACCATCCCGGACGAGCTGCGGGGGCGGCTCGCCGGGATCGAGTTGCTGTCGTACTCGGTCGGGCCGACGCTCGGCCAGGTCAGGTCGGGCGGTTTCGCCGCGTGGTGGGGCGTGCGGGCGTCGGTGTGGTCCGGTGGTCTGCTGTGCGCCGGGGCGGTGGGGCTGCTGGCGCTGTGCCTGCCGAAGCTGATGACGTACGACGCCCGGACGAGCGAGCACGCGAAGAGCGTGCGTGAACAGCGCACGGCGGCCCGGGCGTCGGCTCCGGCCGAGTCCTGATCAGGTGTCGTCGGCGCCCTTGGGGGCGTCGTGCCAGTTGGGGTCGTTCTCCCACTGGACGTTGCGCTCGCGGGCGGTCTCCATCGCGTGCTCGGCCTCCCTGCGGGAGGCGTACGGGCCGAAGCGGTCCTTGCCGGGGCAGTCCGGACCCTCCTCGACCTTCTTGTGCTCCAGGCAGTAGTACCACTCGCCCGGCTTTCCGACGGTGCGCTTCTTGAACAAGGCCATGACCAGCTCCTCTCGCCACGGACATGTTCCCCCACCGCGGCTCGTTAGACTCGCTGGCATGTCTGGCCAGTCGCTGCTCGTACCAGGGGAGCTGTCTCCCACCCGTTCCGTACCCGGAAACATCCGCCGTCCCGAGTACGTCGGCAAGCCCGCGCCGACGCCGTACTCGGGCCCGGAGGTGCAGACTCCGGAGACCATCGAGGCGATGCGTGTCGCCGGCCGGATCGCCGCGCGGGCGATGGCCGAGGCGGCGAAGCTGATCGCGCCCGGGGTCACCACCGACGCACTGGACAAGGTGGCGCACGAGTACATGTGCGACCACGGCGCCTACCCGTCGACGCTCGGCTACCGGGGCTTCCCGAAGTCGCTGTGCACCAGCCTCAACGAGGTGATCTGCCACGGCATCCCGGACTCCACGGTGCTGCGCGACGGCGACATCGTCAACCTCGACGTGACGGCGTACATCGGCGGGGTGCACGGCGACAACAACGCGACGTACCTGGTCGGGGAGGTGGACGAGGAGAGCCGCCTGCTGGTGGAGCGCACCCGCGAGTCCCTGAACCGCGCCATCAAGGCGGTCAAGCCGGGCCGCCAGATCAATGTCATCGGCCGGGTCATCGAGTCGTACGCCAAGCGCTTCGGCTACGGCGTGGTCCGCGACTTCACCGGCCACGGCATCAACTCGTCCTTCCACTCCGGCCTGATCATCCCGCACTACGACAGTCCGCACGCGACCACGGTCATCCAGCCCGGGATGACCTTCACGATCGAGCCGATGCTGACGCTGGGCACGCACGAGTACGACATGTGGGACGACGGCTGGACGGTCGTGACGAAGGACCGCAAGCGGACGGCGCAGTTCGAACACACGCTGGTGGTGACGGAGACCGGCGCGGAGATCCTCACGCTGCCGTAGCGGCCCGGGAACCCGCCCCTGCTGGGGGCGGGTTTTTTCTTGTACGCTTTTACCGACAGCGCGTCGGCAACCTATTGACTTAGGTAAGCCTTACTCGGAGGATGTGCGGCATGGACTCCTTCTCGACCGTCATCCGCACCGCTTCGCACGAGCAGCACGTGGAGGCGGAGACCTCGACGTTCATGAGCGACCTGCTCGGCGGACACCTCGGCGTCGACGCCTACGCGCGCTACACCGAGCAGCTGTGGTTCGTCTACGACGCACTCGAGAGCGAGACCGGACGGCTGGCGTCCGATCCGGTGGCGGGGCCGTTCATCCAGCCGGAGCTGTTCCGGCTGCGCGCGCTGGAGAAGGACCTGGCGCATCTGCGGGGGCCCGAGTGGCGGGCGGGCGCATCGGCGCTTCCGGCGACGCGGGCGTACGCGGACCGGGTGCGCGAGTGCGCCCGGGAGTGGCCGGCGGGCTACATCGCCCACCACTACACCCGCTACCTCGGCGACCTCTCCGGCGGCCAGATCATCCGTGACAAGGCGGAGAAGACCTGGGGCTTCGAGAAGAAGGGCGACGGCGTCCGCTTCTACGTCTTCGAGGAGATCACCAACCCGGCGGCCTTCAAGCGGGGTTACCGGGAACTGCTGGACGCGGTCCGGGCGGACGACCTGGAGAAGCAGCGCGTGGTGGCCGAGTGCAAGCGGGCGTTCGCCCTGAACACGGCGGTCTTCCGGGCGCTGGGCGAGGAGTTCCCGCTCTCGGCGTGAACTGGCGTGAACCCGGTCAGCGTTCCAGGACGACCCGGCCACCCAGTTCCACCCAGCCGTCCGGCTGCGGGGCCGTGAGCAGTTGGGAGCCCGCGCCCTGGGTGATGTTCAGGGCGCGGCCCAGTCGTTCCGTCAGCAGCAGCGCCGCCGCGCCGGTGGCCTCGTCCTCCTCGATTCCGTCGCCCCGGCCGGGAAAGCCCCGCGCACGCACCCGGCCCGCCGCCTCGTCCTCCCACGCCCAGGCGTAGATCCACTCCCCCGGGGCGGGCACCGCCAGCGCGTCGACCTCGTCAGCGGTCGCGTACTGCCGCAGGGTGCGCGCGGGCGCCCACTCCGGCCGGGCCTCGATCCAGCAGAACTCCCCGTCCTGCCGGGCACCGACCACCCCCGCGGGGGTCACCAGTTCCGGGACGTCCAGGAGCCAGGCAGCGCCGACGCAGGGATGCCCCGCGAACGGCAAGCGGACGCCGGGCGTGTAGATGTCGATGACCCCGCGCTCGGGATCATCGACGAACACGGTCTCGCTGAACCCGAGTTTCGCCGCGAACGCCTGCCGCTCCTCCGGCTCCGGCAGCACCGAGCCCTCGCGGACGACGCCCAGCTCATTGCCGTATCCACCGCGCGGCCCGCAGAAGACCCGGAGCACGTCGTAATCAGTCACGGGGGAATTGAAACATCACGGGCCCCCGCTTCCCGGGGGCTGGTCGCCCGGTAGGGTTCGCCTCCGGGAAGGGGAAGGTGAAAGGACCCGATGAGCAGGGATCGCAGCCCTCGTAGGCTCCGCAGGCTTGACCGGAGGGTGCTGACAGCAGCTTCCGTGACCGCTTTGTCGCTGACGGCGAGCGGGTGCGTCGTGGTGCACGGGGAACGGGAGTTGATCCCCGCCGCCACCCGGGCCGAGGCCGCGGAGGCGCTGAAGGACTTCACCGCCGCGTACAACGCCGCCGACAAGGCGTACGACAGCTCCCTGGACGCCGACCATGTCACCGGCGCGCTCGGCGACATCGACGAGGCGCGGCTGAAGGCGGGCCGGGCCAACAACCCCGACGGCAACCCCGGCCACTCCCCGCTGGAGTTCACCGACGCCGAGTTCACCATCCCCAAGAAGCCGGGCTGGCCGCGCTGGTTCCTGGCCGACGTCCGGGCCAACCGCGGCGGTGACTCCCGTTGGCTGCTGGTGTTCACCCGGGGCGCTCTCGAAGACCCGTGGGAGGCCGCCTACTTGACACTGGTGGCGCCCGACGAGATGCCGGAGTTCAAGCTGGACAAGGACGGCTGGGCCGAGGCGGTGGACCCGAACTCCACCGAACTGGCCGTCGCACCCGGCGACTTGAGCTCGTCGTACACGACCTACCTCAAGGGCGGCGGGGCCATCTTCGCCAACGGCAGTCACACCTCCGGCTGGCGGGACAAGCGCGCGAAGAACGCGGAGAAGCCGGGCCTGGTCACCCAGTACATCGACGAGCCGCTGACCGAGGGCGACTACCGGCCGCTGGCGCTGCGCACGACGGACGGCGGGGCGCTGGTGTTCTTCACCACGCACCACTACCAGAAGCAGACGGCCGCCCCGGGCACCTCGGTGCCCACCCCCAACAAGGACGTACAGGCCCTGACGAAGGGCGAGATCAAGCAGTCGCTGACGATGGAGTTCGTCTCGAACGAGGTGGCGCTGGACCCGGTGAAGGGCACGGACAACGTGTCGGTGCTGGGCCGGATCGAGGGTCTGACGGGCGCCAAGGGCGAGTAGCGCGGGTGCTCTTCGGGTCAGCGGCGCGAGGGCCAGGCGGGCTGCGCCGGGCCGGATTCCTGGTCGGCGTGGCGGGCGCCTACGTCGGTGAGGACCTCCAGCAGGGTGAGCGGATCCGGCAGGGGATGCTCGGGCCCGCGTACCCAGCGCACGTGCTGGTCGTCGCCGGTCAGGCGGGCGGGCGGCACCAGGACGTACGAACCGCGGCAGTGCCACCGTAGACCCGGATGCTCGTCCATCGTCTCGGGGTGGCAGTCCAGCTCGCAGGGCCACCACTCGTCCTCGTCCTCGGGGGTGCCGCGGGTGAGGGTGAAGAAGAGCATGCGGCCGGCGTCGCTCTCGGCGACGGGGCCGACCTCGATACCGGCGTCGAGGAGCCGGCCGAGGGCCTCACGGCCCGCTTCCAGGGGGACGTCCAGGACGTCGTGGACCATGCCGGTGGCGGTGATGAAGTTGGCCTGCGGCTGATTGCGGGCCCAGCGCTCGATCTGGGAGCGTTCGGTGGTGGACTGCGTCTGCCAGGCGAACGACACGGGGTGCTGGGCGGGGGTCGGACAGCCGACGCGGTCGCAGGAGCAGCGGTAGCCGGGCGCCGGGTATGCGGCGGGCGCGAGCGGCAGTCCCGCCGAGGCGGCGGCGAGCAGCAGGGCCTCACGACCGCCGTCGCCGGTGGTCTGCTGAGGGCGGCGGCCGCGCAGCCACCGGGAGAGTTTGCTCTGAGGGCCTCGGTCGCCGAACTCCGCGCTCATCTATCTCCTCGCCTCGCCGTCGTGCGACACAGCATGCCTTATCGTCCCACCATCGTGCGCTCCGGGGGGCCGTAGCCGACAACAGGGGTAGGTGGGGCGAGGCCCGGGATCGAGTGTCATTGCATGCTTTGACAGGATTTACGCCCCTACGGTGTCGCCATGGTCACCTGGACCGCACTGACCGCGACCGTGGCGTGCACGGCCTCCCTGATCTCCCCGGCCCCACTGGAGTGGGGACCGGCCCCGCTGACCGTCGACGCCCTCCCCCGCATCACGTACGTCGCCCATCGCGGCGGCGCCCGTGAGGTCCCCGAGAACAGCATGTCGGGGCTGATGGCGGCGTACCGGCGCGGGACGGCCCACGTCCTGGACTTCGACACGCGCCTGCTGCGCGACGGGACTCCGGTGGTCCTGCACGACCCGACCCTGCAGCGCACGACGGGCCGGTCCGGGGCGGTGCGGTCCCTGGACGCCGGCGACTGGCGGGCGGTACGGCTGCGTCCGGCGCCGTCCCTGCCGGGCCGCTGGCGTCCGGAGCGGCCGCCGACGGTGGCGGAGGTGCTGGACCGGTTCGGCGGCCGGATCGTGCTGATGCTGGAGGCGAAGGACCCGGCGGCCCTGGACCGGCTGGCCCGGCTGATCCGCGCCCGGGACCTGACCCGCTCGGTGCTGGTGAACACGAACGACCCGACGGTGGCGTGGCGGGCGGACCGGCTGGGCCTGGTGACGCAGCTGTGGCGCTCGGCCCGTCAGCTGCGCACGGACCGCCCTGCTCGCTGGCGGTCGTACGTGGATGTGCTGGACGTGGACCACCGGGCGCGGGACGGGGATCTGCGGCGGGCGGTACGGTCCGGGATCCCCCGGGTGTGGGCGCACACGGTGGTGACGCCGGCCCAGCGGGACCGGGTGCTGGCGCTGGGCTGCGACGGGGTGATCACGGATGCGCCGGGGCGGCTGGCGCGGGCGGCTCTCCGGCGATCTCAGCAGGGGGTTCAGCGGGGAGCGATGCCGTGGAGGGCGTAGTCGACGAGGGTGTCGGTGTACTCGTGGGAGATGGGCCCGGTGTACTGCAGCCACCGCTGCGCGAGAGGTGAGACGAACAGCTCCAGGGCGATGCGCGGATCGACGTCCGGGCGCACGTCCCCGGCGTCCTGGGCGGAACGCAGGCGCTCGACGTAGAGCTGGAGCGAGGGTTCGAGGAGCTTGGCGACGAACGCGCGCCCGAGCTGTTCATTGACGACGCCCTCGGCGGCGAGCGCACGGGAGGGCACCTCGAAGCGGGGGTCCTTGAGCTCGTCGACGGTGGCGCGGAGCACGGCCTTGAGATCGGCGGCGAGGTCACCGGTGTCGGGGATGGTGTACGGCTCCTGCCCGGCTTCCCGGTTCGCCTGCTCGCCCAGGTCGAGGAACGCCTCCATGAGCACCTCGGCCTTGGAGGACCACCAGCGGTAGATGGTCTGCTTGCCGACCCCGGCGCGGGCGGCGATCCCCTCGATGGTGGTCTTGGGGTACCCGACCTCCCCGACGAGGGCGAGGGCGGCGTCGTAGATGGCCCGGCGGGACTTCTCACTGCGGCGGGTGGAGTCGGGGGCGAGGTTCTTGGCCATGCTCCGAACCTACCAGGTAGACAAGACGCCGCGTCTCGCCGAAGTCGGAGCTGCTAGGCGTCGTCGGCCGGGGGCCAGGGGGCGCCCCAGGCCGCGTCCCGGGCCGCCTTGTAGAGGTCACCGTGGCGTTTGGTGACCGTGGTGCGGGTGAGGGCCGGGTCCGTCTCGCACAGGTCGAGGAGGACCTGGCCCTTGCGGATCTGGGGCTTGCGGACGACGCGGGAGGGTTCGGGGGTGGCCGGGAAGCGGGTGGCGGCGACGTAGGCGAACTTCTCGTCCTCGTAGGCGAGGGAGCCGCCCTTGATCTGGCGGTGCAGGGAGGAGCGGCTGACCCTCGTCGAGAAGTGGCACCAGTCGGTGCCGGGGACGATGGGGCAGGCGGCGCTGTGGGGGCAGGGGGCGGCGATCCGGAAACCGGCCGCGATGAGCCGCTGCCGGGCCTCGATGAGCCGCGTGTAGCCGTCGGGGGTGCCGGGTTCGACGATGACGACGGCCTGGGCGGCGGACGCGGCGGTGTCGACGAGGGTGGCGCGATCGGCTTCCGCGAGCTCGTTGAGGACGTAGGAGATGGTGACGAGATCGGTGCTCTCGATGGAGAGCGCTGATCCGATACGAGAGCGCTGCCAGCGGACGTCGCGCAGGGCCGGGTTGGCGGCGGCGATCTCCCGGCCGAGGGCGAGGGCGGGCTCGGCCCAGTCCAGCACGGTGACGCTCCGCTCGGCGGGCCAGGTCGCGCTGACGGCCCAGGTCGCGGCACCGGTGCCGCCCCCGACATCGATGTGGCTCGCCGGAACCCACTCGGGGGCGGCCTCGGCGAGCGCCTCCAGAGCGGCGTGCACCGCCTCGAAGGTCGCGGGCATGCGGTAGGCGGCATACGCGACGACGTCGGCGCGGTCCCGGAGGATCGGGGCGTGGGTAGGGGTGGCCCCGCGATAACTGGCGATCAGCCGCTCAACGGCAGCGGCGGCCTGCCGGGGCGGGAGCCCGTCGAGAAGTCCGGCGAGAGCGGCACGCAGGGTATCGGCCGGGGCAGCGGGGTGATTCACCCACCGATTCTAATATCGCCCGCGCGGACAGAATGCCGTCCGGATTCCAGCCCCTCCGGCGTTTGAGGAGCGGGGGTCCAGGGGGCAGAGCCCCCTGCGGCGGGGTCGAAGGGGCGGCAGCCCCTGAAGCGGGGTCGAAGGGGCGCAGCCCCTGGAGGATGGGACGGGTAGGGGCGGCGGGGGCGAGGAAAGTCCCCGGCACCGCTGCCGTACCCCCGTACCCCCGCGCCCCCCGCGCCCCCCGCGCCCCCCGCGCCCCCGCGTCAGCGTTCCCGTACCGCCCGAGCCACCCGCGTCCCCGCCGCCGCCCGGGGGCGGCTGTCCGCGGGCCGGCGCCGGGGGTGCACCGTGTTGGCCAGCAGGACCAGGAACGTGTCCGTGGCCCGGTCCAGCACCAGCATCGTCCCCGTGAAGCCGGTGTGCCCCGCCGCCCCCCGCCCCGCCAGCTCCCCCATGAACCCAGTCTGATCCAGCGCGAACCCCAATCCGGGCGGCGTCAGCAGCAGTTCCACGAAGTCCGGGCCGAGGATGCGCGCGGGACCGTACGAGCCGCCCGCGAGCAGCGCCCGGCAGAACACCGCCAGATCGCGCGCCGTCGAGAACAGCCCCGCATGTCCCGCCACCCCGCCCAGCGCCCACGCGTTCTCGTCGTGCACCACCCCCCGCAGCATCCCGCGGTCCGCCTTCGCCCAGGGCCGCCGCTGGTACTCCGTCGCCGCCGCACCGGGGCAGGGGCCAAAACGCGTAGCCGTCATCCCGAGCGGCCGGGTGATGCCGTCGTGGATCAGCACGTCCAGGCCACGCCCGGTGATCCGCTCCAGCACGTGCTGCAGCACCAGCGGGTTGAGATCCGAGTAGCAGTACGTCCCCGGCACCCCCACCGGCACCTCCGCCTGCAGCCGCGCCAGCCTCTCCGCGTCGTCCGCGCAGGAGTACAGCGGAAGTTCGGGCCGCAGCCCGGAGGTGTGCGTCAGCAGCTGCCGTACCGTCACCCCGAACCGCGCCGCTCCGCGGAAGTCGGGCAGATACGCGCCCACCTCCGCGTCGATGCCGAGCGTGCCCCGCTCGATCTGCTGCACCGCCGCGACCGCGGTGAACACCTTGGTGAGCGAGGCCAGATCGAAGGGGGTCGTCACGGTCATCGGTACCCGGGCGGCGGGCGGCAGTTCCACGCCCGTGTCCGTCTCGGGTTCGTAGGAGGCATAGCGGACCGCCCAGCCCGCCGCTTCCTCCACGGCGACGCAGGGGCCCCGTCCGGCGATCACCACCGCGCCCGCCGCCCAGGGCCGCTCACCCGTGGTGAGGGCCCGGACATCGTCGACGAGACGGCCGAGCTCCGCCGGGTCGAGCCCCGCCCGCTCCGGTGTGTCGCCGCGCAGTCTCGGTGCGCTCAGCTCCCCGCTCCCTCCACGCTCACACGCCCCTGACCGCTGGTCCGCCGGTGCCAGGGACGGCACATTCCCACGAAGCAGGCCGACGCCACCAGTGCGGCGGCCAGTTGGACGACGGCCATCGGGACCGCGGTGTTCTCCCCGGCGACCCCCACCAACGGGGAGACCACCGCGCCGATCAGAAACGACGACGTACCCAGCAGCGCCGACGCCGAACCCGCCGACTGCTTCGTCCGCAGCAGCGCGAGGGTCTGGGTGTTGGGCAGGGTCACACCCATGGCCGACATCAGGACGAAAAGCGCCGCGGCAACCGGCACCAGGCCCACCTCGCCGAACACCCCCGTCGACATCAGCAGCAGCGCGCTCGCCGCCAGCACCACCACGCCCAGACCGGCCGTCAGCACCGCGTCCAGGCTGACCCGTCCCACCAGCACCTTGCCGTTGATCTGGCCGACGATGACCAGCCCGATCGAGTTCAGCCCGAACAGCAGGCTGAAGGTCTGCGGCGAGGCACCGTAGATCTCCTGGATCACGAACGGCGACGCGGCGATGTACGCGAACAGCGCCGCGAAGGAGAACCCGCCCGTCAGCATGTAGCCCGCGAAGGCCCGGTCCG
This sequence comes from Streptomyces sp. NPDC002779, assembly GCF_042888685.1. Lineage (NCBI taxonomy): Bacteria > Bacillati > Actinomycetota > Actinomycetes > Kitasatosporales > Streptomycetaceae > Streptomyces > Streptomyces sp. NPDC002779. Next base: position 867,748 of record NZ_JBIAQC010000002.1, on the reverse strand, counting down.
CCAGCAGCCCCCGCATCGAGCGCAGGGCCTCGCCCACGCCTCCCTCGTGGCGGTCGGCGGGCGCCAGCGTCTCCGGCAGCCGCGCCCACACCAGCCCCGCGAGCAGCGCCCCGACCACCGTCAGAACGACGAACACGCCCCGCCAGTCCGTCACCCGCAGGATCTGCCCGCCGATCAGCGGCGCGATGATCGGCGCGACCCCGGAGATCAGCATGAGCGTGGAGAAGAAGCGGGCCATCGCGATGCCGTCGTAGAGGTCGCGGACGACCGCACGCGCGATCACGATCCCGGCCGCACCCGCGAGACCCTGCGCCAGCCGGAAGGCGACCAGGGCCTCGACGGTGGGCGCGAACGCGCACAGGGCGGTGGCGACGACGTAGACGGCGAGGCCGATGAGCAGCGGGCGCCGGCGGCCCCATCGATCGCTCATCGGGCCGACCACGAGCTGGCCGAGCGCCATGCCGGCCAGACAGGCGGTGAGGGTGAGCTGGACGGTGGCGGCAGGGGCGTTCAGGGCGCCGGTGACCTGCGGGAGGGCCGGGAGGTACATGTCCATGGCCAGCGGGGGCGTGGCGGTCAGGCCGCCGAGGACGAAGGTGACGAGCAGTCCGGTGCGCCGCATGACGCGGGCGGCCGGTTCCGTCTTCGGTACGGCCGCCTGCGTCTCGTTCGGTATGGATGCCCTGGACGCCCCGCTGTCGGGCATGTGCCCTCCCTCTCCTCGCGATACGGCACCTATGCTCTCAGCTCGAACGCAGTGCCGAGGGTCACTACAGCAAGGGTGGGGTTCGGGGATGACGGAGCAGAGGGTGCGCTGGGGGATCCTGGCGACCGGCGGGATCGCGGCCGCGTTCACGGCGGATCTGGTCGACCTGCCGGACGCGGAGGTCGTGGCGGTGGCCTCTCGGTCGCAGGCGTCGGCGGACGCGTTCGCGGAGCGCTTCGGGATCGCGCGGGCGTACGGCGACTGGGCCGCGCTCGCGGCGGACGAGGACGTCGACGTCGTCTACGTCGCCACCCCGCACTCGGCGCACCGGGCCGCCGCCGGGCTGTGTCTGGAGGCCGGCCGGAACGTGCTGTGCGAGAAGGCGTTCACGCTGAACTCGCGCGAGGCCGAGGAGCTGGTCGCCCTCGCCCGGGCGCGCGGGAGCTTCCTGATGGAGGCGATGTGGATGTACTGCAATCCGCTGGTCAGGAAGGTGAAGGCGCTCGTCGACGACGGGGCGGTCGGTGAAGTGCGCAGTGTGCAGGCCGACTTCGGGCTCGCCGGGCCCTTCCCGCCCTCGCACCGCCTGCGCGACCCGCTCCAGGGCGGGGGCGCGCTGCTCGATCTCGGGGTCTACCCGGTGTCGTTCGCGCAGTTGCTGCTCGGGGAGCCCTCGGACGTCGCCGCGAGAGCGGTGCTCTCCGACGAGGGCGTCGATCTCCAGACGGGAGCACTGCTCTCCTGGGAGAGCGGCGCTCTCGCTTCGGTGCACTGCTCCATCGTCGGCGGTACGGCGACCTCGGCGTCGGTCACCGGCTCGCTCGGCCGGATCGACATTCCCTCCGGCTTCTTCTTCCCGGACCACTTCGTGCTGCACCGGGACGGCCGCGACCCCGAGAAGTTCGCCGCCGACCCGGCCGACGGCCCCCGCAACAGCCTGCGCCACGAGGCCACCGAGGTGATGCGCGCCCTGCGGGCCGGGGAGACCGAGTCCCCGCTCGTCCCGCTGGACGGCACCCTCGCCGTGATGCGGACGCTCGACGCGATCCGGGACCGCGTCGGCGTCCGCTACCCGAGCGAGACCGGCGCGACCGGCGCGAACGGGGAGACCGAGGGCGAGCCCGGCGCGCCCGTGCTCACGCCGGCCTGAGCCCCGGCTCCCCCGCCTCCGTGACGAAGGACGCGGCCGTCGTGACCGGCGCCCCGGGCGTGGTCACGTACGGCACCGTCTTGAAGTCCGCCCGCGCCCGCCGCTCGTCCAGCGCGACGGTCACATAGCCGCGCCGGCCGTTGTAGAACCGCAGGTGCGGGTTGGCGGCCATGTAGGTGTTCCAGTTCGCGGGGCGGTCGGCGCCGTCCCGGCCGCTGGCGATCGAGGTCGCCACGATCTCGGTGCCCCGCACCCGCGAGGCCGGGTCGTCGAAGTCGTCCTTGATGTCGAAGGCGTACCCGACGTGCACATCGCCGGTGAGCACCATCAGGTTCTCCACCCCGGCGGCCTCGGCGCCGTCCAGGACCCGGCGGCGGGAGGCGCGGTAGCCGTCCCAGGCGTCCATCGAGACCCGGGACGGCTCGGTCAGGTCGAACTTGCGCTGTGAGAAGACAACCTGCTGCGGGACGACGTTCCACACCGCCCGCGACCGCTGCCAGCCGTCCAGCAGCCACCGCTCCTGCGTCGCACCGGTCATCGTGCGCGCCGGGTCGTCGACCTCGGGCCCGGGCACCTTGGCGCCGTCCCCCTGGGCCTGGTTGCTGCGGTACTGCCTGGTGTCGAGCACGTCGAACTGGGCGAGCCGGCCCCAGTGCAGCCGCCGGTACAGCTGCATGTCGGGGCCCTCGGGCAGCTGCGGGCGGCGCAGCGGCTGGTGCTCCCAGTAGGCGCGGTAGGCGGAGGCCCGGCGCAGCAGGAACTCCTCCGGCGGGACGCTGTTCTCGGGGGTGTCGTCGGCGTAGTTGTTCTCGGTCTCGTGGTCGTCCCAGGTGACGACGAAGGGGTGCGCGGCGTGCGCGGCGCGCAGGTCGGGGTCGGACTTGTAGAGGGCGTAGCGCAGGCGGTAGTCCTCCAGCGTGACGGTCTCGCGGTTGAAGAGGGCGGGCAGCGTGCGGTCTGTGTAGTTGCGGGCGCCGCCGACGGAGTTGACCGCGTACTCGTAGAGGTAGTCGCCGAGGTGGAAGACGACGTCGACGTCGTCGGCGGCGAGATGGCCGTAGGGGGTGAAGTAGCCGTCGTGGTACGCCTGGCAGGAGACCGCGGCGAGCTTGAGCCCGGAGCCGTGGGCGGCGGGGGCGGGGGCGGTGCGGGTGCGGCCGGTCTCGGAGATCCACTTGCCGACGCGGAAGCGGTAGAAGAGGACCTGGTCCGTGCCCAGGTGGTTCACCTCGACATGGACCGTGTGGTGGAACTCGGGGTGGGCGGTGGCGATGCCGCGTCTGACGGGGCGGCGGAAGTTCTCGTCGCGGGCCAGCTCCCAGTGCACGGTGACGCGCTCGGCGGGCAGGCCGCCGTCGGGCTGGTAGGGGGCGGGTGCGAGCCGGGTCCACAGCAGGACGGAGCCGGGCAGCGGGTCGCCGGAGGCGACGCCGAGCGTGAAGGGGTCGTCGGTGATCCGGGCGGCGTCGAGCTCGGCGGCGCCGGCGACACCGGCCGTCGGCAGGTTCACCGCGAAGGCGAGCGCGGCGGCCGCGCCGGTGACCGTGAGGAAGCGGCGCCGGCCCAAATGGCGAGCGGCGGCGCGGAGTTCGGGGTCGTGCTGTGGCGAGTCTGCTTCGAGTGTCATCCGGTCCTCCCCTGGCGAATGAATGCACCCCGCATTGGAGTGGCCGGGGACGACTCGCGATTGGCGCGTACACAACACCCGGATGGCGGACAGATGAGTTCCGGATGGCGGACCCTCGCCTAGGCTGCGGGCCCATGAATGCGAAGCAAACGGGCAAGCCGAGGACCGCCGTGGTGACCGGGGCGGGTTCCGGCATCGGACGCGCGGTCGCCGTGGAGCTGCTGCGCGCGGGCTGGTCGGTGGCGCTGGCCGGCCGCCGCACCGCCACACTGGAGGAGACGGCGGCCCTGGCCCCCGAGGGCGCCGCCCTCGCCGTACGCACGGACGTGTCGCGGCCGGAGGACGTGGCCGCGCTGTTCGCCGCGGCGGTGGACCGGTTCGGGCGGGTCGACCTGCTGTTCAACAACGCGGGGACGTTCGGGCCCGGCGGGGTGCCGGTGGAGGAGCTGCCCTACGACGCCTGGCGGCACGTGGTGGACACCAACCTCAACGGGGCGTTCCTGTGCGCGCAGGCGGCGTACCGGCAGATGAAGGAGCAGGACCCGCAGGGCGGCCGGATCATCAACAACGGCTCGATCTCCGCCCATACGCCCCGTCCGCACTCCGTCGCCTACACGGCGACCAAGCACGCGCTGACGGGCCTGACCAAGTCGCTGTCGCTGGACGGGCGGCCGTACAACATCGCGGTGGGCCAGATCGACATCGGCAACGCGGCCACGGACATGACGGCCCGCATGCAGACCGGCGCGCTCCAGGCCAACGGCGAGGTCGCGCCCGAGCCGGTGATGGACGTGGCCGATGTGGCGCGCACGGTCCGGCACATGGCGGAGCTGCCGCTTGAGGCGAACGTGCAGTTCGCGACGGTCCTGGCGACGGCCATGCCGTACGTGGGCCGCGGCTAGGCCGCAGCCTTCACAACGTACACATACGGAATGTGACCGTCCGCCCCATCGCGGCCGGTCGGCGCCCTATGCTCAAATCGCCTCCACAAGAACTTCACAGCTGGAGTGCGGAGCTTCCGCCGGACCACACCGAGGGGGGAAACGGCAGCCGTCCCACGGCGCGGGTTGGGGGTGGGCCTCGCGCGGGACCGCGGGGTGCACTCCGCGCCGTGGACGGCTGCCGGATACGTACGGGGCGCGGATCACCGTCCCAGGATGCCGTCGACTTCCGCCAACTGAGCCCCGGTGAGCGGCCCTTGGGTGAGCGCCCCGGCGTTCTCCTCGGCCTGCGCGACCGTACGGAACCCGGGGATCGGCACCGTGTGCGGGCTGCGCGCCCAGATCCAGGCGAGGGCGCCCTGGGCGAGCGTACGGCCGCCGCTGGTGAGGATCTCCCGGAGCGCCTCGACCCGCTTCAGCCACTCGGCGTCGGCACCCTCCGCCGAGAACCCGGGCAGCCAGGCGGGCGGCGCGCTGCGGATGTCCCCCGCCTCCAGCACCTGCCCGGCAGCCCGCTTACCGGTCAACAACCCCATGGCGAGCGGGCTGCGGTTGATGCTCGCCAGGTTGGACTCCGCGCACAGCGCCAGCATCTCGGGGGCGTCCTGGAGCACATTGAGCCGGTGCTGTACGGCCGTACAGTGCGCGCCCTTCGCGAACACGGCGGCGCGGGCCGGATCGTCGGTGCTCCAGGCGTAGGCCCGGACGATCCCCTCGCGCACGAACTCCTCGCACGCGTCCCGGAGTTCGGCGGCCCGTTCGGGTTCGGCCTCCGACAGGTGCAGCTGGTACAGGTCGATGTAGTCGGTGTCCAGACGCCGCAGTGACGCGGTCAGGGCCCGGCGCGCGTACGCCGGGGAGTCGTCGCCGCCGGTGAGGGTGCGGGTCTCCTCGTCGAAGACGTTGCCCCACTTGGTGGCGACGACGACATCGGCCCGCCGCTTGCCCAGCGCACGGCCCAGGACGCGCTCGCTGTGCCCGGCGCCGTAGGTGTCGGCGGTGTCGAAGAAGGTCACACCGAGGTCGAGGGCGCGCCGGACGGCCCGTACGGACTCCTCGTCGTCGACCCGGCCCCAGCCGAGCGGCTGCCCGTCCGGGTCGGTCCATTCACCGCCGATGGCCCAGCAGCCGAAGCCGAGCGCGCTGACGTCGATGCCACTGCGGCCCAGGGTCCTGAAGTTCGTCTCCATGACGGCAGACGCTAGGAGTTGGAGCGCACTTCAGCGCAAGGGGCCGTACGAAGTCTTACGCCTGCCGTCTTACGCCTGCCGTCTTACGCCTGCCCGGTCTCGAAGCGGCGGATCCGTCCGCTGTCGTCGATCTCGAAGCGCCACCGGGTGCGCATCTCGCCCCAGGTGTCATTGCTGTAGCGGGCGATGAGGGCCTGGCCGCCGTCGGACTCGCGGTCGACCTGAAGGTGCCCGCGGGACTGGAAGATCTCCCGGTCGACCCAGTCGTCGAGGTCCCGGTCGGAGCCGTCGTCCGCCATGGTCGCGTCCGGGGCGAGCAGCGCCATGAAGGCGTCCCGGTCGTGCTGGTTGACGGCGGTCACGAAGTCCCGGACGACCGGGTCGCTGAGATTCTTCGGTTGGATCGTCATGACGGCAGACTCACACCGCTCCCGGCACCCCGCCACCCGAACGGCGGCCCGGACAGGCCCGCCGGGCGCGACCGGTGCGACGGTGGAGGCGCGGGTGGGGACTGTTGCCGCCGACTGCCACGGGAGACATCGTGAGCGCTTACGACCGACATGATCTGGGCCTGCTGCTGCTCCGGCTGGGTGCCGGCGGGGTGCTCGCCGCGCACGGCGCGCAGAAGCTGTTCGGCTGGTTCGGCGGGGGTGGCATCGAGGGCACCGGCAAGTTCATGGAGTCTGTGGGGTACCGGCCCGGCCGGGTCAACGCCACGATGGCCGGGCTCGCCGAGGCGGGCGGCGGCACGCTGCTGGCGCTCGGCCTGGCCACCCCGGCGGCGGGCGCTGCGGCCGGCGGGGCGATGGCAGGCGCCGCCGCGGTGCACACCCCGAACGGCTTCTTCAACGCGAGCGGCGGCTACGAGTACGCGGCGACCCTGGGCCTGGCCGCCCTGGGCCTGGCGGTCACCGGCCCCGGCCGGCTCTCCCTGGACCACGCGCTCGGCCATGTCGTCGACCGGGGCTGGATGGTCCCGGCGGCGTTCGCGGCGACGGCCGCCGGCACCGCGGTGGTCGTGGGCATGCGCAACAAGCGGCTGCGGGAGGAGCGGGAGGGAGAGCAGGTGGCCTTGTTCGAGCAGGAGTTCTCGCGGTAGGCCCCTGGCGTGCCATGAAACCCTGCTCACATGACTGAACAGGCCACCCCTCCCGAACGGGCCACCACCCCTCCCGACCTCTGGTCCGGCATCGACGAGCTGTGGTCCTGGCTGGAGGCCAACCGCCCGCTCGACGGCCGCGAAGCCATGCTCCTGCGCATGCTGAAGCTGTCCGAGGAGGTCGGCGAGGTCGCCGAGGCGGTGATCGGGGCGACCGGCCAGAACCCACGCAAGGGCGTCACGCACACCTGGGACGACGTCCAGGCGGAACTCTGCGACGTCGTGATCACGGCCCTGATCGCCCTGCGGACACTGACCCCGGACACCCGGGAGGTCTTCGCCGGGCATTTGGCGCGGGTGCGGGAGCGGTCGCTGGGGACGGCCCCGGAGTCGGCCTAGGCGGCGTGGACCGGGGCCGGGCCCAGGATGTCCCGCACCCGGTGCAGTCCGCCGCGGTCGACGGCGTACCAGACCCAGGTCCCCCGCCGTTCCCGGGTCAGCAGTCCCGCCTCGGTCATCACCTTCAGGTGGTGGCTGACCGTCGGCTGGCGCAGTCCCAGACAGTCGGTGAGGTCGGCGACGCAGGCCTCACCGGCGGGGCGCGTTCAATCGATGATGACAACGGGCGGGACCAGCAGCGACAGCGTGAGCGAGGCCGTCAACACGGTTCTGGATGTTGATCTCGATCATGCGGTTGTACCAGCGGTTCTGGTCGGCGTACTCCTCCAGGTAGATGGCCGCATGATGCCGGTGGGCAGACAGAACAGGGCGGTGAAGGCGATCACCCAGATCGTGCCGAAGATCGCGGACTGGGCACCGGCGCGCTCCGGCCGGCGGATGGGGGGAAGTTCTCCCACAGCCGGGAGTCCAGCCTCGGCCAGGCCTCGACCAGCACATAGGAGATGAGCACGCCGAGGAAGATGATGCCCACGGCCAGACAGCACAGCAGGATCAGCCGGAAGGCGCTCTCGCCCGGCCGGAAGCACCGTCCGGCGAGCTTGCGGGGTGCGGGGTGGGGCGGCGGTTCGGCGACCCGGATTCCGGTCCCGGCGGTCATTCGTACACCTCCCGGTATTTGCGCACGAGCCGGATGCTGATCACGTTCATCACGAAGGTGATGACGAACAGCAGCGCACCGACGGCGAAGATGGTCCTGTACTCGAAGGACTGCACCGTCGGGTCCGTCGCCGCCCGGCCGGCCACCACTCCTGCAGCCGGGGCGTGACGAAGCTGAGCACGAAGAAGCCGTAGACGACGGTGGGCACACCGGCCAGCACTTCGAGGGCGGGTTTGAGCGTGGCCCGCACCCGGCGGTCGGCGTACTCACTCAGATGGACGGCGGCCCCTAGCCCCACCGGCACGGCGACGGCGAGCGCGATCACATGATCAGCATGGTGGCGCCGAGCAGCGGCAGCACCCCGTACTCGGGGGTGCTGAACAGCGCGGTCCACTCGGTGCCGCCGAGGAACTCGGTGAGACTGACGCGCTCGAAGAAGTCGACGGTGGGCGGGATGAGCGGGACGACGATGCCGACGGTGGTGGCGACGGAGACCAGCGCAGCCGTCAACAGCAGTCCCTGGATGACCCGTTCACCGTAGCGCGGCTTGGCCCCCGCAGGGACGGGGTCCCTGCGGGGGCCTTCAGCGACAGCGAGGTCACCCCGCCGCTGCCTTCAGCTTGTCGATGGCCGCCTTGAGCTCGGTCTCCTGCTCGGAGTTGAGCGGGATGAACTGCGCGTCCTCGGCGATGGCCTTGTGGTCCTCGACGTAGTACTCGACGAAGCCGAGGACTTCCTTGCGGTCGGGGGCCTTTGCGGAGGGGTATATGCCTGGGACGGTGTGGCACCGGAACGGGGTTCCGTCCCAGGCGCGGGGCGGCGGGCGGCGCGGCCTCGTCGGGGCTGCACCGTGATCACCGGGCCTCCTACCGACGGCCGGGAGGCTCTTGGCCAGGTCGGTGCGCGCTCTTCTCGTGACCCGAACGTGATCTACCTGAGATGGTTCAGAAGTGATCACTTGTCCGTTTGAGGGCGATGTGAATCTGCTCTAATGAAGATCACAGCCCGGGGGGGAACCTGCAACGCACGGAGTATGGATTCGATGCCCGATCGATCCTTGCTGCAAATTCCGCATGCTCGAATGTTCAGCGACATGCGGGAACGTCTGGACAGCCTGCGTTCCACTCCTCTCAAGGTGTTTCTCTTTCTTAGGAGTAGGAATGAAGATGTTCAACAAGCGCGTCAGCGCCGTGTTCGTCACCACCGCTGCCACTGCCGCCGCCCTGCTTGTCACCGCGCCGACCGCGAATGCGGCCACGTACAACGTGGACAACAACTGCGGCTACAAGGTCTGCGGCATTGAGAACGCGGGCGGCCAGCTCAACGTGCACTACAACTCGATCGCGAACGACGGCTACTACTCGGGTAGGGCCCACTTCTATGGGAACGTCTACAACTACGCGGGCGAGACCGTGTCGGCCAACGGGGCCACCTCTCAGACGTACAACTTCGTGTTCGGTAAGAACAATGTGGGCAACACCGCGCCCGGCACGGGTCAGGCCGTGAAGAACAACGCGGCCTCCGTCGAGAACTGCGGCCCGTACGACGCGTACCGGATCTACTACAACTCCGGTTACCAGGGCAGCTCGCAGTACTTCGCGCACACCAACGGCAGCCAGTACTGCGCCGGCGGCAAGATTGTCGACCTGAACTCCACGCTGAAGAACAACAATGCCTCGCAGCACTTCGCGTAACCGACGCTACGCGCTGCTCGCCGTGTCCGTGCTGGTCAGCACGGTCACGGCGGGCTGCGCCGCCGAGCAGGAGCGTGATCCGGCGGCTGCCGCTGCGCAGAATCTGAAGAACGTCGACCGGTCCAAGTGGCCTCCGGCCACCCCGGAGAGCGGGCTGGCCAAGGGGCTGACCCTGCCGCTCGAGCAGTACATGCAGACGTATGAGCAGAACGTGGTCATCGATCAGGCGACACGCAATCTGCAGTCCGAATGCATGGCGGGTTTCGGCTTCGATTTCCGCCCGCCGCCCGCCGGTACCACGCCGCCGCCGAATTCCAACGATGCGAACATGGAACGGCGCTACGGCATCACCGACCGCAAGGTGGCGGAAAAGCACGGGTACGGGCTCGACGAAAAGGGCCCGGAAACCGGGGCGCAAGCGCCTGCCCTGACCGAGTCGGCGGAGATGGTGCTGAGCGGCGGGCTCCGCAAGGGTGACAGTGTCACCCCGGCCCCGGACTCCTACGAGGGGAAGAAGATCCCCAAGGGCGGTTGCACGGGATGGGCCCAGAACAAGGTCGGATCCGCCGGACTTGAATTCTCGCTCGTGAGCCGCCTGAACTACGAGAGCCTGATGCGGTCCCAGGACGCTCCGGAAGTGCGGGACGCCACGGGGAAATGGTCGTCCTGTATGAAGGGGAAGGGCTACGAAGTCGCCCATCCTTTCGAGGCCATCGACCTGAACAAGGGGCAGCCGCTCGACAGCGAGCGGGCGATCAGTGGCGCACTGGCGGATATCGACTGCAAGAAGGCCGTCAACCTGGTGAACATCTGGTTCGAGGCCGACTCCGAAATCCAGCGCAAGCAGATCGAGGAGCACCAACTCGCCCTTGACGAGGCGAGGAAGCAGAACGAAGCCGCGGTGAAGGCCGCGGAGCAGGTGCTGCGCGGCTGACCGCGCCACCGTCCGGTCCGTACGAGCGCACCGGGCAAGGCCAGGAGAAGGTCCGGGGAAAGGGAACCGCCATGTCCGATGGCGAGGTGCACAATGGTGCCGCGGGGCTGGCCCGAAAGCGCCGGTGGGCCGTGGGGATCGCCACGGGAGCGGTACTGCTCTCCGGCGCCGGCATGGCGGCCACCCAGGTGATCAAGTCGCCCGCGCAGGCCGCGGCCGACTCCGAAGCGCCCCCGCCGACGGTGCTGACGGCCCCGGTCGAGCACCGGGTCTTGGAGGACTCGGTCACCGTCCGCGGCACGGTCACCGCGGCCCAGACCGTCGAGGTCAGCCCTTCGGCGGGCGGCCCCGACGGAGGCACGCCCGTTATCACCAAGCTGTCGGTCAAGGACGGTCAGCGGATCGAGGCCGGCCAGTGGCTCCTCGAGGTCTCCGGCCGTCCGATGTTCGCCCTGCGGGGCGAACTGCCTGTCTTCCGGGACCTGAAGCCTGGGGCGGAGGGGGATGACATCGCCCAGCTCCAGGACGCGCTGACCGAGCTCGGGCACAGCACGGCCGGTGACCGGGCCGGGTATTTCGGGCCGCAGACGAAGGCCGCGCTCACCGGGTTCTACGACCACATCGGTTACACACCGCAGACCGCCCAGGAAGACGGCGACAACGCGGTGCACAACGCCGAGGCCGCGGTGACCCTGGCCGAACGGGCGCTGGAGGACGCCCGCCTGGGCGCGGCGTCCGGCACCGGCTCCCCCACCCACGCCGATGACGCGGGCACCGACGCGGACGGCAAGGGCGTGGGCGACCCTCTCGGCACCGACGGCAAGGGCGCGGGCGGAAGCACCGCGCGCCAGGTCGAGCGAGCAGAGGAGGACCTGGCCAAGGCGCGCGACGAGCTGGCCCGGGTGCGGGCGACGACCGGACCCATGCTGCCCGCCTCCGAAGTCGTCTTCCTGTCCCGCTTCCCCGCCCGGGTCGACGCGGTGCACGCGCGGGTCGGCGAGGAGGTATCCGGCCCGGTCCTCACCGTGTCGGCCGGCGCCCTGGTCGTCCAAGGCTACCTGCAGCAGCACGAGAAGGGCCTGGTCAGGTCTGGTCAGCGGGTGGAGATCCTGTCCGAGGTGACCGGCCGCACCGCGACCGCGAGGGTCGTGTCGGTCGCGGACACCGTCGGCCAGGAGCAGACCGCCGCGAGCGGGGGAGAGGACAAGGAGCAGGCCACCGGCGCCCAGGGCTACCTGATGCTCGTACGCCCGGACAAGCCGCTGCCGCCGGACCTCACCGGACAGGACGTTCGCCTGACCGTGCGCGCCGCGGCCACCAAGGGCGCGAGCCTGGTCGTGCCGCTGTCGGCGGTGTCGGCGGGCGCGGACGGCACGACGACGGTGACCGTCGTGGAGAAGGGCGACGGCCGACGCAAGGTGGCGGTGGTCACCGGGAGCACGGGGGACGGCAGCGTGGAAGTGCGCCCGCGGACCCCGGGCGTGCTCACCGAGGGGGACAAGGTCCTCATCGGCGTGCGCCCGAACCCCGCGGACGCGGCGGGAGCGGGTTCGTGACCGCCGTGGCCGAACCTCCGGTCATCGAACTGCGCCAGGTGGGCCTGACCTACCCGGGGCCACCGCCGGTACAGGCACTCGCTCCCTGTGACCTGCGCGTCGAGCGCGGCGAGTTCGTCACCGTGGTCGGTCCCTCCGGGGCCGGCAAGTCGACGTTCCTGAACATCGTGGGGCTGCTCGACTCACCGACGACGGGCGGGTACCTGCTCGACGGTGTCGACACCGGCTCGCTGGCGGACGCGGACCGCACGGCCCTGCGCGGAGAGCGCATCGGATTCGTGTTCCAGGCGTTCCACCTCATGCCGCACCGCAGCGCCCTGGAGAACGTGGCGCTCAGCCTCGTCTACGACGGCACTCCGCGCCGGGAGCGCGCGGCACGCGCCCGTGCCGCCCTCGAACAGGTGGGGCTCGGCCACCGCGTGCAATCCCTGCCCACCCAGCTCTCCGGTGGAGAGCGCCAACGCGTCGCCATCGCACGGGCGTTGGCAGGACGGCCGTCGCTGCTGTTGTGCGACGAGCCGACCGGCAACCTCGACACCGCGACCGCTGAGGCCATCCTCGGACTACTGGACGCGGTGCACCGCAGCGGTATGACAGTGGTCGTCATCACCCACGACCCGGCGGTGGCGGCCCGCGGGCAACGCACCGTGACCATTCGGGACGGCGCACTGTCGGAGACCTCAGCCGCGCCGCATCTCGCGCCGAACGCCCGGCCGCACGGCCCGACGGCACTTGGGCCCGAGCCCGAGTCCGACTGGCCGGACTCCCCGACCCTCGACCTCCTGCGGTCAGGCAGGCCCATATGAGGCGTCTTCCGTTCTCCCTGCCGGGGCTCCGCGGGCGCGCGGCCAGTCGGCCCGCCGGCGTGGTCCGGCACCGGCTCGCGGTGCGGGACCTGGTCTCCGAGGCTCTCGCCGGCGTGCTGCAGCGCCCTGCCCGTTCCGTGCTGACCTCGCTCGGGACGGTGCTGGGAGTCGGCACGTTCGTCGCCATCCTCGGCCTGACCGCGACCGCCTCCTCGCAGATCGACGAGCGGTTCAACGCGCTGAGCGCCACCGAGGTGACCGTCGACGACGTCTCCCGCGAGCAGGGCGCCCTCGGCACCGTCGGCTTCCCCGCCGACGCGGACCAGCGGGTGGAGCGGCTCAACGGCGTACGGGACGCGGGCGTCTACTGGTCCGTCGACCTGGCTCCCGAGGAGCAGGTCCGATCGGCACCGGTGGGCCCCGACCGCGGCAACAGCCGGATCCAGGTGGTGGCCGCATCCTCAGGCGTACTGCGAGCGGCGCACCCCACCCTCGCCCAGGGCCGGCTCTACGACCCCTGGCACGACCGCACGGAGCAGCGGGTCGCCGTCGTCGGCGCGGGCCTTGCCGCCCGGCTCGGCATCACGACCCTGGAGACCGCGCCCGCCGTGTTCATCGGTGACGAGGCCTTCAGCGTCGTGGGCATCGTGGACGACGTCGAGCGCCAGGCCGACCTGCTGCTCTCCGTCGTGGTGCCCCGGTCCACCGCGCAGCGGATCTGGGGTGCGCCGAAGAACGCGCCCAAGATGCTCGTGTCCACACGCCTGGGTGCCGCACCGCAGGTGGCCGCCGAGGTACCGCTGTCGCTCGATCCCGCGCACCCGGAGCACTTCAGGTCCGTGCCACCGCCCGACCCCAGGGCGCTGCGGGCTGGAGTGGGCGGTGATCTCAACCAGTTGTTCCTGGTGCTCGCCGCGATCTGTCTGTTCATCGGGACCCTGGGCATCGCCAACACCACGTTGGTCGCCGTCCTGGAGCGCACCGGTGAGATCGGTCTGCGCCGCGCGCTCGGTGCCCGCGGACGGCACATCACGGCCCAGTTCCTCACCGAGTCGGGCGCGCTCGGTACGCTCGGCGGCCTGGTCGGCGCGTCACTCGGCATCCTCACCGTCGTGGGCGTCGCTCTAGCCAGGGACTGGACACCCGTGATCCATCCGCAGGTCGCCGTCGCGGCACCCGGCATCGGGTTGCTCACCGGTCTCCTGGCGGGTCTCTACCCCGCATGGAGGGCCAGCCGGGTGCAGCCGGTCGAGGCACTGCGCCGGTAGCCGCGAGCCGCCCGCTCACGTGGCCGACCCTACGTGACGACCCGGCCTCCGCGATGGCACCCGCCCCAGGCCACCGGCCGAACAACGACACCGTCCCCCCACCTTCGTACAGACACGGTCCCGTTCCAGATCACCGCCGACGCCGACGGCGGCATCACCTTCATCGACCGCGAACCGGACAAGAAGACATCCATGACGCCGACCAGTTGGGCCAACGATTCCGGCGGCTGGGGCTGCAGCCACCTCGACCTCATCTCCGCCCGCAAGAACAACAACGCCTCCCAGCACTACACCTGAACCACCCGAGCAGGAGCCCCGCATGAACACCACCGGCAAGGCGCTCGCCGCCACCACCCTGATAGCCACCAGCTTCCTCACCGCCTGCACCGCCAGCGCCGACAAGCCCAGTCCAGCCTCCGCAGGCCAGCCCATCGTCAACAAAGACAAGTGGCCCAACTCCACCCCCACCGCCGGACTCGCCAAGGGCATCAGCCTTCCGCTGGAGCGCTACATGGTGTCCTACGCCGACCGCGTCACGATCGAAGACGCCCAGAACACCCTCACGACGTCCTGCATGAAGGAGTACGGCTTCACCGTCACCCTCCCCAAGCCCGGCGCGAACCCCCCGCTGTCCAACAACGACGCCAATATCGAGCGCCGCTACGGCATCACCGACCGCGACCAGGCCACCAAGCACGGCTACAACCTCGCCCCCGTCCTCGAAGAGCACGTCAAGCAGAACATGCCCGACCTCACCGGCGTACAGGTCGAAGTCCTTACCGGCCACACCAAGCCCGAGGAGACCGAACCGCCGAAGGGCACCAAGGCAGGCGAGCCGTACTTCGCCGCCCCGGTCAGCAAGCCCGCCCGCGCCGAGCACAACGGCATCAAGCTCAAGGAAGGCGGTTGCACCGGCTGGGCGAAGAAGCAGGCCGGCGTGGACGAGCAGGACGCCTACTTCGTCTCCGACCTCAACGGCCAGAGCCTCGTCGCCTCCCAGGACGTGACCGCCGTCAAGAACGCCGTCAGCGACTGGTCCGCCTGCATGAAGAAGGCCGGGCATGACGTCGCCACCCCGTGGAAGGCCATGGAACAGGGCGCCACACAGGACAACAAGCCCACCAAGGACACCATCGCTCTCGCGCTCGCGGACATCGGCTGCAAGGAGCAGACGAACCTCATCCGCATCTGGGCCGACGAAGAGACCAAGATCCAAAACAAGCAGATCGCCGACAACAAGGCCAAGCTCGACGGCATCAAGAAGAACCTCGGCGAGCAGATCACGGCCGCCAAGAAGATCAACACGCAATAACAGCCTCTGTGTGAACACTCATTCGCTTCGATCGGTTCACGCGCGCCACTCGTACGACTATCAGAAAAGTAGGGGGAAACCCGCATGAAGATACCTACCGCTCGCGCGTCCGCTCTCTTCGTCAGTGCCGCCGTCACCGCCCCGGCGTTCGCTGCGCCGCAGCAGGAGCCTGGCCCGGCAAAGGTCAAGGCCGTCACCATCGACGGCATCAAGGTCGACAAGCGGGCCAACGCGCCACCCGGCAGATGATCGGCGCCAACCCGGAGGTCGCAGCCGCCACCGCCAACGTGTGCGGCTCCGGCAACACCATCTCCACCGTCACCGCCCGCAACACCACCGACAACGTGCAGAACTACGCAGTCGAGGTCAGCGACGGCCAAGGCGACGGCGACGGCTGGGTCGCCTCCGACACCTACCGCCTCTGCCAAGTCCCCGCCCAAGGGACCAAAGCCGAGGCATCCACCGTTCGCGGCACCCGCCTTGGACCCATCCCCGAACAGCCGAACATCAACCGGCTGACCACCTACGAGAAACAGGAACACCAGCTCACGTGAAGCAAACCCGCAGAGGCTTGCGGATATCCCTCGTGGTCGCCACAGCGACCGCGCTGGCCATACCGCTCACCATGCCCGCAAAGGCCGACACACCCACCCCGCCCAAGGGTGCGGCCAACGGCTGGAACACGACCAAGAAGACCACGCCGCGCCCGGCCGCGATCGCCGCCAAGGACCGCATCAAGACGCTCGGCACTGGCTACAGCAAGTCCCAGGACACCGCGTTCACCACTTCTGGGGATGCGGCCGGCTTCCACCTCCTCATCGCCGACGAGGCAGACGGCTACGGGTGGAAGACCGCCGCGAGTCTGCGTGAGGACGGCTTCGACGCCGACAGCTGGATCGGTAACGCCTGCCTCACCGAATCCGGAAGGTACGCGGCCGTCGCCTACGCACCGCGTACCTTCACCAACCGGCCCGAGCTGATGGTGCGCGGCGCGTTCGCCGCCATCGTCAACCTCAAGACCGGCGCGGTGAACAAGCTGCCCTTCAACGCCTCCCTCGCCTACTTCAGCCCCGGCTGCGGCAACGGCGACCAGGTCGTGTTCACGCAGCTCTCCCACGACGGCGACAAGAAGCAGAACACGCGCCTCATCACCGTCAACGCTGCCACCGGCAAGCAGACCACGCCGGCCGAGTTCCCCGGGCAGGTCACCTCAGCCGTTCCCACGAAGAACGGCATCGTCGCCGCCCACGGCAACAAGCTGGTACGCCTGAACGGCAAGAAGGAGACGGTTCTCCTCACCACCAGGACCGTCCCGTTCCAGCTCACCGCCGACAAGGACGGCGGTGTCACCTTCATCGACCGTGACATCGACCGCAAGGCCGGTGCCACGGTCAACGCCCGCGCCCGTCACCTCACGCCGGCACAAGCCCGTACGGGCAAGGCGAATGCAGCCGTGGTCGCCTCGGGCAAGCTCACCGACTGGGACCTGACCCGCACCTCCAACGGTCGCGTCTACATCACCGGTAAGGCGGCCAACAAGACGAAGCTGCCCACCCAGGTCGCCAACCCTGGTGGCATTGCCAAGGGCGCACGCCTGTCCAGCCACGGCCATGCCGCCGTGACAACGATGTGGGCCGACGGCAAGACCAGCCTCATCACCCCCGACAAGGCCAACCAGGTCCGGGCCGCACGGAACACGGTGAAGGTCCTCGCCACCGGCAAGACCATCACCCTCGACGCAACGCCTCACCTGAGTGAAAAGCTCACCCAGGCGGGCAGCGCCATGTCCCCGGCCATCGGAACCCCGAAGCCGACGAAGAAGAGCGCGGTGGGCAAGACGGATGAGGGTGGCATGTCCACCCAGACCGTGCGCACCCAAGCCCTCGCCGCATCCCCCACGGGGCCGTCCGAGGGCACGGATGAGCGCTACTGCGCCGTCACGCGGAACGACTCCAAGAAGGCCGCGTTCCAGCCCACCCCCCGCCAGGTGGAATGGGCCGTAGACCAGGCCGTTGTAGGCAAGCTCGACTTCTACCGGAGCATGGACTGGAAGAACACCGGCACAGGCGGCTACCAGCCGCAGGGCCTCTTCCCGCCGCTTCTCCTCGCGGGTGACCCCAACGGCACCCTCGACACCGAGGACGCCACCAACGACAAGTGGCACGTTCCCGCACAGGTCATGCTCGGCATCACCGCGCAGGAATCCAACATGTGGCAGGCCACCCGCTTCGCTGTCCCCGGCGTCACCGCCAACAGCCTCATCGGCAACTACTACGGCGTCCAATACACCGCCGAAGGCACCCAGGCCGACCCGTGGCGCATCAACTGGTCGGAGGCCGACTGCGGCTACGGCATCACCCAGGTGACCGACGGCATGCGCCTTGCGGGTAAGACGAAGCCGGGCGAGACCGCCCTGTCGACCCTCACCCAGGAAGCCGCCGCCCTCGACTACACCGCGAACATCGCCTACGGCGTGCGCATCCTCTCCGACAAGTGGAACCAGGTCCACCGCATGGGGATGCAGGTCAACGACGGCCACCCCAAGTGGATCGAGAACTGGTTCTACGCCCTGTGGGCGTACAACTCCGGCTTCTACGAGACCGCCGACAGCGGAGGCCACAAGGGCCTCGGCTGGACGAACAACCCGGCCAACCCGCTGTGGAAGGCCAACCGAGTCATGTTCCTCCAGCACGACACCAACAGTGCGCTGGACGACTACTCGGATGCCGCCCACCCCCAGGACTGGCCGTATGAGGAGAAGGTCATCGGCTGGGCCGCACGACCCATCTCCGCCATGTTCGCCCCCGGCGACTTCCAGGCCGGATACCGGGCCTCATGGTGGAACTCCAACCTCGACCGCGCCCAGGCCAAGCCGCCGGTCGACCTGTTCTGCAACGCCTCCAACGACTGCGTCCCGTCCAAGATCGGCGACAACGACTCCAACGACCCCGGCCTCGGCGCCTGCCAGCTCGATGCCGGCGACTCCGACACCAACGCCCACTGGCTGCACTGCTGGTGGGACTCGGACGCCACCTGGAAGAACTGCAACACCGGCGCCCAGTGCGGTAACGCCGTCCACCGCTTCAACACCACCTACGGGGAGCAGGCGGACGCCGCCTCCTACCCGCCGAACTGCACCAGCACCCTGCCGACGAACGCCCTGATCGTGGACGACCTCCCGAACGGGCTCACCCCAGCAGGGTCCGACAGCAGAGGGTGCGGGCCGGTGAAGTCAGCAGGAACGTTCAACCTCACCTATCAGCCATCGAACATCACCGACGCCGAAACCGGGCAGACCGTCACCACCTACCCGGGCAAGATGGACACCCACCAGATCGGCGCAGGATGGGGCAACCACTTCTGGTTCACCCACACCCGCTCGCCTGAGTCATTCCCGGCGCCCGGTGACCGGATGAAGGTCACCGGCACCTGGAAGCTGAACGCCCCACTGACCAACTCCACCCGCCAGGCGAAGATCTTCGCCCACATCCCCGACCACGGAGCACAGACCTCCAACGCCGTCTACCGAATCCAGACCCCCGAAGGCGAAATGGAGGCACCCACATCTCAGAAGGCCAACCAGGCCAACAAGTGGGTAAGCCTCGGCGCCTACTACTTCGGAGACCAGATCCCCGAAGTGAACCTCGACAACTTCAACGGCGGTGACGGTTCGGCCGACATCGCCTACGACGCCATCGCCTTCGTGCCGGGCACTTACAACGGCCTGAACATGGGCTCCTTCCCCAGCCCGAACCCCAACGCCGCTGAGCCCGCCCCGGTGGAGCCCGCAGCCCACATCGACGGCCGCTTCTTCTCCCTCGGAGGCACCAGCGCCCTGAGCGCCCCCACCAAGTCCAGCAAGTCCGCCATGACCACGCAGACAGCTTCCGCCTCCTCAGTAGGCGGCATGTCCTGCTCGTCCCTGACCCTGTCGATGGACTTCGACCGCACCGACGCGTGCATCATCGACGAGATCTACATCAACCAGGCAGCAGACAGTAACAACCCGGCAAAGTCGGCCAAGTTCCGCTACATCCACGAAATCCACACCAACAACCGCACCAAAACCGTCACGCAGGAGATGTACATCAGCCTGCAAAGCCTCACCGGCGCCACCCGGACATCGTTCGACGTCACCTCCCTGTGCCGGGGCAACTGCACCATGGCGCCGAAGAACACCAACGGCTCCAGCGAGTCCTTCACTGTGGGCGACGGCCACGTCTACCACATCACCCAGACCATGACGTGGGACGGCACCGGCAAGGACGTCATCGTCCCGCACTGGAGCTACGAAGGAACCCTCGACGGCGTGCGCACCAAGTCCACGCCCACCGCCGAGAAGGACAACCTCACCATCCGCTGCGACACCGTGGTCACCACCGCTGGCGGATGCGTCTTCTCCTGGTACAAGCCCACCTACGTCATGAACTCCAAGAAGTTCCCGGGCGCCGCCGCCCACATCGCCCTGATGTGGAAGAAGACCAACGTCGACTGGGGCAACAGCAATGGTGGCAAGCCCTTGACGTACCTGGCGCAGAAGCTGAGCCCGACCAGCACCACGGGCGAAACCCAGGCGGACGAGAACCGCAAGTTCATCTGCGGCCGCAAGTGGCGCAAGTTCTCGGGCACCGGTGACTTCAGTGACCTGTGGACCATCGATGCCCAAGCGCCGCGCACAGACGGAATCAGTTGTGACGAGTTCGCCTTCGCCAACGCAAAGGAGAGCGCCGGAAACCCCTCCGGACCCAACCCCGTCACCTACAGCGGCGCCGAATGCGTCCAGACGTACATCAAGCGCAACACCGATGGAACGTCCTCCATCCATCTCCGTCCGGACTACCCGGATCCGACGTGGAGCGAGCCCTGTGGCCGGTCCTCCATGTCGACATGGCAGAACACACAGTCGATGCAGCCGTTCGGCGGGTTCATATCCAACCAGCGGCTTCTGGAAGACGACCAGTACTGGGTTGACCTCGACGGGTTCACCCTTCCGTAGGTAGGCAACTGAACAAGCACGAACCCCCCACGGGAAGCCGTGGGGGGTTCGTGCTTGTCAATCCCATTCAATGACGCCGCCCGTGATGCATCCCGGAGGGTCATCAGCCGTACGCGCACTGAGCGGCTTGATCTCGTAGTGCTCGCCTTCCGGGACAAGCCTCCTCATAAGCTGGAGCTGATGGTCGAAGAAAGCGGGCAGGTCAGGGAAGGCGTGCTCGCGGATCTCGCCGTAGTCGCTCCACGTGCCGACGGCTGCGGTGCGGGAATCGATGAACAAGCCGCAGAGCCAGTCTGCGTCGACGGCGAAGGGAATCCACCCGGGCTGCCAGTAGTCGTCGTTGCCGCCTTCGGTGCCGCGCTGCCTCTGGTAGGCGTACACCTCGGGGATGTGGGTGGTGGAGAGCAGGTGCCGGTCGCTGTGCAGGAAGAGACCTTCAGTGGCTGCCCCGGCACGGGTTTCGCGTGCGGAGCCGGGCTTTACGCCGTTGGTGAGGCCAAGGAGGGTGGCGAGGGCCGGGGGGAAGGTGCGGCCGATGGCTTGCTCAGCGGTGGCAATGTCGTTGGGGTGGGCGCCGGGGGCGAGTGCGCCCGCATTGTTGGGGGCGTTTTCTGTAAGCCAGGTGAGCAACTGGCTCCACACCTGGTGCACTTGCTGGGCGTCGTTGGGGTTCACAGGCGTGAAGTATGCCGCACACCCCCACTCACGCAAGTACATAAGTAAGAATTGCGCACAATGATCCGTTTTCATCTGTCCGACGGGGATGATGTTGCAGGTCAGCGGGGTGGTGTGACTGTTTCCACCAGGCC
The DNA here is from genome assembly GCF_042888685.1 of Streptomyces sp. NPDC002779. NCBI lineage: Bacteria > Bacillati > Actinomycetota > Actinomycetes > Kitasatosporales > Streptomycetaceae > Streptomyces > Streptomyces sp. NPDC002779. The sequence goes on along the minus strand of NZ_JBIAQC010000002.1, from coordinate 846,603 downwards.
CTGCCGACGCTGCAGGGCTTTAGAAAGTGATCTTGTATCCGTGCAGTTTCCCCGTGATCCGGACACGTGATTGTGATGCCGCGAGGGTGCGCTGATGCCGCGGCCTGGTCTCGGCCGGGGTGAGATAGCCGAAAGTCCGGTGCATGCGCAGGCGGCGGCGGTTGCAGAAGGCCTCGGCAAGGGCGGTGGCCCGGTCGGGCCAGGCGCGGGTGCCGATCTCCTCTTCGAGCAGGGCCCAGAAGCTGTCCGCGGCAGCGTTGTCGAAGCACGATCCGGTGCGTCCGCACCTCTGTCGCAGTCCCAACTGCCCTATGGTGTGACGGAACTGGTTGACGTGTATTCGCTGCCGCGACCGCTGCGGACCACGCAGCCGGGCTCGAGTCCGTCCCGGCCGTGGGCCATGTCGAGAGCGACGACGACGAGTTCGGCGCGATGGTGGTCGGCCATGGCGTAGCCGACGACCTCGCGAGTAGCCAGGTCCGGCCAGCAGGCGAGGTAGAGCCAGCCTTCGGCGGTGGGCAGGCAGGTAATGTCGCAGACCAGCCGGGTCCTGGGCCGCTCGGCCTGGAAGTCGCGGCCGATCAGGTCCGGGGCCGGCTTCGCCTTCGCGTCCGGCCGGTTCAGCGAACGTCTCTTGCGACGGGTGACACCCGGATGAGCTGCCCCGCGTTCGTAGAGTCCGGTGATCTTGTTCCAGGCGGACTGCGGGACTGGCTCCTGGCTCCGACGGACGTCGCGTTCGTACTCGGCGGGCGGTACGTAGTCGAGGGCGGAGTGGAGGCGTTCTTCGTTGTACCACGTGACCCACTGGAAGATCGCCCGCTCGACCTGGTCGAAGCCGGTCCAGGGCCCTTGCATCTCGATCAGTTCGGCCTTGAAGGTACCGTGCAACGCTTCGGCCATCGCGTTGTCATAGCTGTCCGCGACGGAACCGACCGACGCGGAGTGGCGGCAGACGAGTCGGGCTGTACGCCGGGTTCTGTTCCGGGGGTTCCTCGCGGGGCCCCCGGCGACGGCCATCCATCTAGGGCCGGCGTTGCCACCGGCCTCGTGCGGTCTACCCGCGGACTCGGGCGGGCAGCCCTCGAACGTCCGCGCAGGGTCACCTCGAAAGGCGGCCCCTCTTGACCTTGCTCCGGGTGGGGTTTACCTAGCCGCCTGAGTCACCTCAGGCGCTGGTGGTCTCTTACACCACCGTTTCACCCTTACCGAGGGCCTTGCGGCCCCCGGCGGTTTGCTTTCTGTGGCACTGTCCCGCGGGTCACCCCGGGTGGCCGTTAGCCACCACCCTGCCCTGTGGAGCCCGGACGTTCCTCGGGGAGGTCCAAGAACCTCCACGCGGCCGCCCGCCCGGCTCGTCTGCCGTGTCGACCATGGTACTAGGCGCTCAGAGGAAGTCGGACGTCTCCAGGTCGAAGGCGAACGGGGCGGGGAGGGTGATGGCCTTGCCGAAGGGACGGGTGCGGTGCTCCCGGTAGTCGTCCTTCTCCGGATCGCTGAAGAGTGTGATCGAGGACGAGTCACGGTCGATGAGCAAGTAGAGGGGGATGCCGCCGCGGGCGTAGCAGCGACGCTTGGCGTCCCTGTCGGCCCTGGGCCGGGTGGACGTCACCTCCACAACCATGGCGACGCCAACGCAGGGCATCCAAGAGCCGGCGCCCCCGAAGGCGTCTGCATCGACGGGCGCGAAGGTGACGTCAGGGATCACATGGTGTGCCGGGCCCGCTTCCTCCCTTGCCAGCCTCAGCCCCTTGTTCCCGGAGAAATCCATCTCGATCCGGGACAGCTTGATCACTTGCCGCACGATCCGGCTGATGTACTTCTCGTGATCCCCGTCCGGCGGCGGCGTCACAACGATCTCCCCCTCGATCAGCTCCGCCCGGAATCCCTCCGGGGTGTCCAGGGCGAGAAAGCCCTCCAGCAGGACCTGTTCCTGCGTGAGCGGCTCGTGGGCCACGGCAGTCATGTCACGCCCCTCCTTCGGTCGCTCGCCAGAGTCGGACATCGGCTGATCACCTGTACGTGAGATCGGGAACCGTTCCCTCGATCGTGGCACACGAGCCCTGGCACCGTCAGGACACCGCTCGCTTGACCCTGCCGTCGCGTCAAGGTTTCTACTGGTCGTATGCGTATCGGAGAGCTGGCCGATGCGGTTGGGGTCACCACCCGAGCCATTCGGCATTACCACCATCTCGGGCTGCTCCCGGAGCCCGAGCGGCTGAGCAATGGGTACCGGGACTACACCCTCCGGCATGCCGTCGTGCTCGCTCGTATAAGGCGGCTCACCGAGTTGGGGCTCGGGCTCGGGGAGGTGCGGGATGTGCTGGCCGATGATGTCGGGAAGGATCTCGCCGAGGTGCTTGCCGAGCTCGACGAGGATCTTGCTCGGCAGGAGGCTGCGCTACGGGAGCGGCGGGCTCGGTTGCGGGCGCTCATGGAGGACGGGGTCTCCGTCGAAGGGCCCGTTTCTCCCGAGCTTGCCTCCCTCTTCCGCCGTACCGCCCATCTCTCCGACTCCCCCATGGCCGCCAAGGACCGGGAGATCCTCGCCCTCATGGAGAGCACCGCCGGTCCGGAGGAGCGCGAGCGGCTCTCGGGGATCATGAGCGCAGCCATGGAGGACCCCGCCGGCGTCGAGCGCGCTCGTGCCGCCTACGCCCTCCTCGACGACCTCGCCGACGCCGAACCCGACGATCCCCGGGTGGAGCAGGCCGCCCGGGCCCTCGTCGACTGTCTCCCCGGCGACCTCACGCGCGCCTCTCCCATCGACCACGACAACAGCTTCCTCCGCGCCCTCTACGCCGACTTCGCCCCCGCCCAGGCCGAAGCCATCCGGCGGACCGTCCAGATCGTCACGCGGGAGCGAAACGTACCTTCGCCGCCACCGGATCCGCCTGCGTGAGGCGTACGCGCACCCGCTCCCCCAATGGCAGCGCCCCGTCGCCGCTCTCCACCCGCCCTATCACCGCCGGGCTCTCCAACTGCACCGTCCCGACCCCCGGCCGGCGCCCGTCCACGTCCACCACCCACGCGTCGAACACCTCCCCCACCCGGCCCTCCATCAGCGCCGCCTCCACGATGTCCACGCACGACCGCTCCACCGTCCCGGCCCGCCGCGAACCGTCCGCCATCTCCTTGGGCAGCGCGTCCATGGCCGAGAGGACCCACTCCGGCGGGGGCCCGCCCGCTGCCGCCGCGAGGCACAGCTCGGACGCGAAGCGGTCGGCCAGGCGGCGCAAAGGGGCGGTGCAGTGGGCGTACGGCGCAGCTACCGCCGAGTGCGTCACGATGTCCGGGAGGTCGCCGTCCCGGAAGACCGTGTAGCCCGCGCCCCGCAGCAGCGTCGTGCACTCCTGCAGGAACGCCGCGTGGTGCGGTACCGAAGGGTCCAGGGAGCGCACCAGCTGCGCATACGACACGTGGTGCGGCCAGTCGATGTGCAGGGCGTGCGCGGTACGGCGCAGGCGGCCCACCGCTCCGTCCGGGGCGGCCGGGAGCGTGCGCAGCACACCCGTGCCGGACGACAGCATCAGATCCGCCGCCGCCAGCCCGGTCAGGAGGGAGATCTGCGCGTTCCAGCCCTCCGCCGGGAGCGGGGCCCGGAAGCTCAGTTCGTAACCGCCGTTGCGCTGCACGATCTCCTGCTCGGGGACGTTCAGGGAGATGCCTCCCCTGTCCACCTCCAGGGCCTCCCTCAGCCGGCCGATCTCCGCCAGCAGGGCCAGCGGCTCCTCGGCCGTTCCGTCCTCGATCTCCTTCTGTACGGCCGCGTAGTCCAGCTTCGCCCTGCTGCGGACCAGTGAGCGGCGGACGTCCACGGTCAGCGGGCGGCCTTCCGCGTCGAGGTCGATCGTCCACAGCGCCGCCGGGCGGGTCTGGCCCGGCAGCAGGCTCGCCGCGTCCTCGCTGAGGACCGCCGGGTGCAGGGGGATGCGGGTGTCCGGAAAGTAGAGGGTCATGACGCGGCGGTGGGTCTCGGCGTCGAGCGCCGTGCCCGGTTCGACGAAGGCGGCCACGTCCGCGATGGCGTACCGCACGCGGTAGCCGGTGCCGTGGCGGGACAGGTGCATCGCCTGGTCGAGGTCGGTGGACGTGGGTGGGTCGATGGTGAAGAGGGGGACGTCCGTGGCGTCCTCCACCGGCAGCGCGGGGTCTCGCGCGGCCCTCTCGGCTTCCGCCAGTACCTCCGGCGGGAAGGTCTCGTCGATGTCGAGCTCGGTTCGCAACGCGGTGAGGGCGGCCCGAAGCGGGGCTTCCGGGGCGTCGGTCACGCGGATGTGGCGGCGAGGCATACAGCGAGCGTAGGGCGGAGGCCGCCCGGAGGCACACCGTACGCTTGGCCGAGTTCTACAGAAGGAGATCCACCCGTGCTTGTCCTGCTGCCGCCCTCCGAAGGCAAGGCGTCTTCCGGCCGTGGTGCCCCGTTGAAGCTGGAGTCGCTGTCGCTGCCAGGGCTCGCCGAGGCCCGTGCGGCCGTACTCGACGAACTCGTCGAGCTGTGTGCGGCGGACGAGGAGAAGGCGCGGGAGGTTCTCGGGCTGAGTGAGGGGCTGCGGGGCGAGGTCTCCAAGAATGCCGAGCTGCGGACCGCTGGTGCTCGGCCCGCCGGGGAGATCTACACCGGTGTCCTCTACGACGCCCTCGACCTCGCCTCCCTCGACACCGCCGCCAAGAAGCGGGCGGCGCGCTCGGTGCTCGTGTTCTCGGGGCTGTGGGGTGCGGTCCGGGTGACCGACAAGATCCCCTCCTACCGGTGCTCGATGGGCGTGAAGCTGCCGGGGCTCGGGGCACTGAGCAGTCATTGGCGTACGGCCATGGCGGCGGCGCTTCCCGATGCCGCGGGAGACGGGCTCGTACTGGATCTGCGGTCCGCTGCGTACGCGGCGGCCTGGAAGCCCACGGGTGAGATCGCCGGGCGGACGGCGAGCGTACGGGTGCTGCACGCGCCGACCCGGAAGGTCGTCAGCCACTTCAACAAGGCGACGAAGGGACGGATCGTGCGCAGTCTGCTCACGTCCGGCACGAAGCCCGGTGGTCCGGCCGAGCTGGTCGAGGCGCTGCGGGATCTCGGGTACGAGGTGGAGGCCACGGTGCCGAGCAAGGCCGGTGCCTCTTGGTCGCTGGATGTGCTGGTGGACGAGATTCACTGAACCATCTGCCATTCCATTGCAGTATGCGCAATGACCTTTGCACATACTGCACGGCGGCGGCAGGATGTCCGGCATGACCTCCGTGCTGGATCTCGCCCCCGTCCTCCCTGTCGTCGTGATCGAGGACGCGTCCGACGCCGTGCCGCTCGCTCGGGCGCTCGTGGCCGGGGGGCTGCCCGCGATCGAGGTGACCCTGCGGACGGCGGGGGCGCTGGATGCGATACGGGCCATCGCGGCCGACGTGCCGGATGCCGTCGTCGGGGCGGGGACCGTCATCACGCCGGATCAGGTGACGGCGGCCGTCGACGCCGGGGCACGTTTCCTTGTCAGTCCGGGCTGGACGGCCGTACTGCTGGAGGCCATGCGGTCGTCCGGCGTGCCGTTCCTGCCGGGGGTGTCGACGGCTTCCGAAGTCGTCGCGCTGTTGGAGCGCGGGGTGCGGGAGATGAAGTTCTTTCCGGCGCAGGCCGCCGGGGGGACGGCGTATCTGAGGTCTCTGGCCGGGCCGTTGCCGCAGGCGCGGTTCTGTCCGACCGGGGGGATCGGGGTCGAGTCCGCGCCTGAGTATCTGGCGTTGCCCAATGTGGGTTGTGTGGGCGGGAGTTGGATGATTCCCGGCGATGCCGTCGCCGCTCGGGACTGGGCGCGGATCGAGAGGCTGGCCCGGGCCGCGGCGGGGCTCAGCGCAGGTGGGACGTGTCGTTGAAGAGCCGTACGCTCGCGTTGCCGTCGGCGTAGTACGCCACCGCCGACAGGGAGGCCGCCGAGAGTTCCATCCGGAACAGGGACTCGGGCGGGGCGCCCAGGGCCAGCCGTACGAAGGTCTTGATCGGCGTGACATGGCTGACCAGGAGGACCGTGCGGCCGGCGTAGGCGGCGATCAGCTTGTCGCGGGTCGCGGCGATACGGGTGGCGGTCTCGGTGAAGCTCTCGCCGTTGCCGGTGGGGCGGGCCTCGGGGTCGGCGAGCCAGGCGTTGAGGTCGTCCGGGTAGCGGTCGCGGACCTCGCCGAAGGTCAGGCCCTCCCAGGCGCCGAAGTCCGTCTCGCGCAGGCCCTCGTCGACGGCCACCTCAAGGCCGAGCCGCCTGGCTACGGCGGCGGCGGTCTCGCGGGTACGGGCGAGGGGGGACGCCACGATGGCCTGGATCGTCCCGCGCCGGGCCAGCGCGGCGCCGACCCGCTCGGCCTGGTCCCGGCCGATCTCCGACAGCACGGGGTCGCTGCCGCCGCTTCCGGAGAACCGCTTCTGCGGAGTCAGCGCGGTTTCGCCATGGCGCAGGAGCACGAAGGTCGCGGGCGCGCCCATGTCGGCGGGAGCCCATCCGGGACTCGCCACGGTCTTCGCGGCACGGACGTCGGCGTCGGCCTTGGCGGGGTCGGTCGCGGCGTCAGCCTCAGCGGCTGCGGGCCCGGCGGCTACGGCCTTGGCGGCGTCAGCCCCACCGGTTGCGGCCCCGGCGCCGTCAGCCCCAGCGGCTGCGGGTCCGGCGGCTACGGCCTTGGCGGCGTCAGCCCCACCGGTTGCGGCCCCGGCGCCGTCAGCCCCAGCGGCTGCGGGTCCGGCGGCGTCAGCCCCGGCAGCTGCGGCCCATGCAGCGTCGCCCCCACCGGGGACGGCCGTGGCGGCATCGGCCCTCGCGGCGTCCGCCCCGGCGGCTTCGGGCCTGGCGGCACCAGCGCCCCCGGCCACCGCACCCGCGGCGCCCGCTCCGCCGACCACGGCCCCGGCGTCGTCACCGCCCCCGGCGGCACCGGTGCCCCTGGCCACCGCACCCGCAGCGACAGGCCCCCCGGACTCAACCGAAGGCCCGCCCACGACAGCCCCAGACACAGCAGAAGCCCCGGATGCAGCGGACCCCCGGGAGGTCCCCGAAGTCCCCGCATCCATCGCCTCGTTGGCCAAGCGATCCGCCACCTTGTTCCGCTCCCGTGGAATCCACTCGTACGTCACCCGCTCCGGTGGGAACACTCGTGACGCCTCCATGGCCAGCGGCTTCATGTCGGGGTGCTTGATCTTCCAGCGGCCCGACATCTGCTCCACGACGAGCTTGGAGTCCATGCGAACGTGCACCGTCGCGGTCGGGTCCAGGTCGAAGGCGGCTCGCAGGCCGGCCAGCAGGCCCCGGTACTCGGCGACGTTGTTCGTGACCACGCCGAGGTACTCGGACCGCTCCGCCAGCGTCTGCCCCGTAGCGGCGTCGAAGACCACCGCGCCGTAGCCCGCGGGCCCCGGGTTGCCCCGTGACCCGCCGTCCGCCTCGACGATGAACTCCCTCACGAACCAAGCCCCTTACCGGCCGGCCAAGGTCTACAGACCCGATTCCGCCGTACGCACCAGGATGCGGCGGCAGTTCTCGCAGCGCACCACCGTGTCGGGCGCCGCCGCGCGGATCTCGTTGATGTCGGTGATCGACAGCTCCTGGCGGCAGCCCTGGCAGGTACGCGCCTGCAGCTTGGCCGCGCCGACCCCGCCCTGCTGCTCGCGCAGCTTCTCGTAGAGCTTGAGGAGGTCGGCCGGGATCGCGCCCGCGATGACCTCGCGCTCCTTGGTCACGGTCGCCGCCTCACCGTCCAGCGACTCGAACGCGGCGTCACGGCGGCTGGTCGCGTCGTCGATCTTCGACTCCACGGAGCCGACCCGCTCGGTCAGCTCGGCGACCCGCTCCTGCGCGGACTCGCGGCGCTCCATGACCTCCAGGACCACGTCCTCCAGGTCACCCTGGCGCTTGGCGAGGGAGGCGATCTCGCGCTGGAGGTTCTCCAGGTCCTTCGGGGAGCTGACCGCGCCGGAGTCCAGGCGCTGCTGGTCGCGGACGGCCCGCTGGCGGACCTGGTCGACGTCCTGCTCGGCCTTGGTCTGCTCGCGGGCGGTGTCGCTCTCCTCGGTCTGGGCGGCCACGAGCAGGTCGCGCAGCTGGGTGAGGTCCTTGGTCAGTGACTCGATCTCGGCGTGCTCGGGCAGCGACCGGCGCTTGTGCGCGAGCTGCTGGAGGCGGACGTCGAGGGCCTGGACCTCGAGAAGGCGGATCTGGTCGGCGGGCGCGGCGTTCAGTTGGGGGCTCCAGGTGAAGGGGAGTGACTGGTCCAGGGGTCTGTGACCGTCTTCGAGACATGGACGCGGAGGTTCCAGCCATGGCGGTCGGAGATCTCGTCGAGCTGGGCGGCGGCCTGTTCGCACCAGGGCCACTCGGTGGCCCAGTGCGCCGCGTCGAGCAGCGCGAGAGGAGTGTGGGACACCGCTTCGGACGCCGGGTGGTGGCGCAGGTCCGCGGTGAGGAAGGCGTCGACGCCCGAGGCTCGTACGGCGTCGAAGAGGCTGTCGCCCGAGCCGCCGCTGACGGCGATCGTCCGGACGGTCGTCTCGGGGTCGCCGGCGACCCGGATGCCCTGCGCGGTGGCGGGCAGCCGGGCGGCTGCGCGGGCGGCGAGCTCGCGGACGGTGACCGGGTGGTCCAGTTCGCAGATACGGCCGAGGCCGCGGCGTCCGGACGGGTCGGCCGGGTCCGGCACCAGGGGCCGTACGACCCGCAGGTCCAGGGCGCCGGCCAGCGCGTCGCTCACTCCGGGGTCCGCCGTGTCGGCGTTGGTGTGCGCCACGTGCAGCGCGATGTCGTTCTTGATCAGGGTGTGGACGACCCGGCCCTTGAAGTGCGAGGCCGCTACCGTCGTCGTACCGCGCAGGTAGAGCGGGTGGTGGGTGACGAGCAGGTCGGCGTCCAGCTTGACCGCCTCGTCGACGATCTCCTGGACCGGGTCGACGGCGAACAGGACCCGGGTGACCTCCTGGTCGGGGTCGCCCACGACGGTGCCGACCGCGTCCCAGGACTCGGCCCGCTCGGCGGGCCACAGGTTCTCCAGCGCGGCGATGACTTCAGACAGACGGGGCACGGGAAAAGGCTACCTGGCCGTTCTGCGCCGCAGAACCGCCGTACGACCATCGCACCACCATCGCACCACCGCCGGGCCCCCGTCGCGGGGTTCCCGAGGAGTCACCTCCCTACGGCCCCGCAGGCGCCCCGCGCCCCGCGCAGCACACCCGCCCCCATTCCCTCAGGTGAATCGTTCCTGGAACACCCTTATGTGTGAAGCGGCCGCCTGCCGGTCCCACGTCTGTGCGTGCGAAAACTAGCTTCGTCGCCGGAGGTGACCAGACGATGACGGCCTGTGCCATCGAATCCGCCGCTGCCGGGTCCGAGGCGCCGCAAGCGGGGTGCGTGATCACCGCGGACGGCGCCTATGCCGCGCGCCTCGCGCTGGACGGCGACTGCTGGTTCCCGGAGCGCTGGACCCTGGACGGACCCGAGCCGTACGCCGTGCCGCTGCCCGGCAACCAGCCGGAGGAGCCCGGCACCGAGGTGCAGCCGATGGGTGACGGACGGGTCCTGATCCGCCGGCCCACCGACGGACGGCATGTCTTCACGCTGCTCTATCCCACCGGGCCCGGCACCGGCGAGCTGCTGATCGGCGCGGTCGAGTGCCCCGACGCCGACACCCGGATCCGGCTGCTGCCCCCGGCGCCGTGCGGGCGCAGGGCGTACGCCCTCGCCGTGGGCCGGTACACGAGCACGGTGTGGCTGGTGGCGGGCGGCGCCTTCGGGCCGGAGCACCTGGCCGAGGTCCCGGGGCGCTGCTCGGGCGGGGTGTGGCTGGACCGCACGGGGCGGATGCTGGCGCTGGACCGGGAGGTCGGCGGCCGGACCAAGACGGTCGTGGTGGACCTGGAGCGCGGCGGCGAGGTGTCGCCGCTGCTACAGATCGCGGCGGAGAGCGACGACCGGCTGCTGCTCGCGGACGCGGACAGCGGGCTGCTGCTGATCGGCTCGGACGCGCCGGAACCCGGGCAGCCGCCGCGGCTGGGGTGGGGCGTGCTGGGCAGCACCCTGCCGGTGCGGTTCCCGGAGTGTCTGCGGGTGCCGGACTGCTCGGTGACGCCGTTCGCGGTTCAGCCGGGGCAGGTGCTGATGCCGGAGAACTGCTCGGTGGCGCTGCGGGTGGACGGTCCGCTCGGCAGCTGGGTCGGGGTGTGGCGGCCCGCCGAGAAGCAGATGCGCCATCTTCCGGCGCCCGAGGGGTGGTTGGCGGGTGCGGGCTGGTGGACGCGGGAGGGGGCGCTCCAGCTGCCGTACTCGACGCGGGCGGTACCGTGCGGAGTGGCGTGCTGGGAAACCCCGGTCCCGGAAGCCCCCGTGAGGGGCGCGGGGAACTGCGCGACCCACCAAGACGGCGCCGCACCGGACCCGCGACAGGACCAGCCACCCACCCCATCGGCCCCGGCCCCGGCACGGCCCGTGCCGTTGCAGCAGGCCCCGTTGGCGCGTCTTGTAACGAAGTAGCGGCGGTTGGCGTGTGCGGCTGGATTCGGCCCGAGACGTGCCGGTTAAACTCGCTCGGCTGTCCGAAAGATCATGTTGACGGGGTGAATTTTCCGATGAGCGACGCCACTATGACCCAGCCGCCCGCCCACGACCAGGAGAACTCAGGTCACGGCAGGCACCGCGGTCCGGTCTCGTCCCACGACGGCGAGGCGGCCCCCCGCGGCCGTCACCGCAAGCCGGCCGAGCAGAACGAGTCGGCGGCCTGAACGACGGAACGGCCCCCGCACTTCGATGAGAAGTGCGGGGGCCGTTCCGTGTCCAAGCCCAAGCCCAATCCCAAGCCCAATCCCTAGTCCCAGGCCAAGTCCCGCGCGTCTACGCCCGCTTCAGCCCCAGCACTTCCGTCGCCGCGAACGTCTCCCCCGGCGGCCGGTCCGCGTAGTGCGCGGTGAGTACGGCGTCCAGCTCGTCGTAGGAGAAGGTGTCCTGCTTGCTGTCGAACTGGGCCCGTATCCGCGGCCGTTCGACGACCGCGACCATGCCGCCGTGCACGACGAGCAGCTGGCCGTTGACGCGGGCGGCGGCGGGTGAAGACAAGTAGCCGACGAGCGGAGCGACATGCTCGGGGGCGAGCGGGTCGAGGCCGCCCTCGGCGGGCTTGCCGAAGACGTCCTCGGTCATCCGGGTCCGCGCCCGGGGGCAGATGGCGTTGACCGTCGCCCCGTACTTGGCGAGCGCCAGTGCCGTGGAGGTGGTCAGGCCGACGATTCCGCCCTTGGCGGCGGCGTAGTTGGGCTGTCCGGCGGATCCGGCGAGGAACGCCTCCGAGGAGGTGTTTACGATCCTCCCGTACACCGGCTTGCCGTCCGCCTTGGACCGCTCACGCCAGTGGGCGGCCGCGAAACGGGTGGTGTTGAAGTGACCCTTGAGGTGGACGCGGATCACCGAGTCCCACTCGTCCTCGGTCATCGTGAAGACCATACGGTCGCGCAGGATGCCCGCGTTGTTGACCAGGATGTCCAGCTTGCCGAACTCCTCCACCGCCAACTGAACCAGCTGACCCGCCTGTCGGAAATCGGCGACGTCCCCGGTGTGCGCGAGGGCGAGGCCGCCCGCCGCGCGGATCTCGGCGGCCGTCTCCTCCGCGGGCCCGGCGGAGGACTCGCCGGAGCCGTCCCGGCCCGGCTGCCCGTAGTCGTTGACGACGACGGCCGCGCCGAGCCGGGCGAGTTCCAGCGCCTCGGCACGGCCGAGGCCCCTGCCCGCGCCGGTGACGATGGCCGTGAGCCCTGCCAGCGGGGCACCCGAGGGGGTCCCTTCCATCGGGGCCCCCGAGGGGGTGGCCATCACAGCTCGATGCACGTACGCAGCGCGCTGCCGGTACGCATCTGGTCGAGGGCCTCGTTGATCTCCGCCAGGGGCACCCGGTGGGTGATCAGCCCGGCCAGGTCGACGCGGCCGGCCCGCCAGAGGTCGATGGTCCGCTCGTAGGAGCGCAGCACGTCGCCGCCGCCGTACAGGGACGGCAGGATGCGCTTCTCGTCGAAGAACAGCTCGAACATGTTCAGCTGGAGGAAGTCGTCCATGGCGCCCGCGCCGACGATCACCAGGGTGCCGCCGCGCCGGGTGTTGTCGTAGGCGGTGCGGGCGGTGGCGGACCTGCCGACGACCTCGAAGACGTAGTCGAAGCCCTCACCGGACGTGATCTCCTGTTTGGCGCCGGGCAGTTCGTCGGGCGAGACGGCCTTGGTGGCGCCGAAGGCGAGCGCGGCCTCGCGGCGGCTCGGGACGGGGTCCACGGCGACGATCTCGGCGGCACCCTTGAGCCGGGCGCCCTGGATCGCGGAGATGCCCACCCCGCCGCAGCCGATGACGGCGACCGACGAACCGGCCCTCACGTCCGCGGTGTTGATCGCGGCGCCGAGTCCGGTGGTGACCCCGCAGCCGATGAGGGCGGCTATGTCGAAGGGCACGTCCTCGGGGACCGGCACCGCGCAGCCGGCGTCGACGACGACCTCCTCGGCGAAGGTGCCGGTGCCGGCGAAGCCGAAGACATCGCCGGCGGGGCGCTTGAAGTTGGGGGTGCCGGCGTTCATGAACCCGGCCAGGCACAGTTCGGTCTGGCCGCGCTTGCAGGCGGGACAGGCGCCGCAGGCGGGCAGCCAGCACACGACGACCCGGTCACCGGGCTTCAAGTGGGTGACACCTTCGCCGACTTCGAGGATCTCCCCCGCGCCCTCGTGGCCGGGCACGAAGGGGGCCGGCTGGGGCAGTACGCCGTTCATCGCGGACAGGTCCGAGTGGCACAGGCCGGTGGCCCGCACCCGGATCCTCACCCGGCCGGGGCCGAATCCCACCGCCTCGACGTCGTCGAGGACCTCCAGTTTGTCCTGGCCGGTCTCGTGCAGTACGGCTGCGCGCATGGTGCGGCTCCCCTCGACGGTGACTCAGGAGTGGTGGTGGCTCAGGGGCGGTGGCTCAGGAGCGGTGACTCAGGAGTGGTGGACGACGGTGTCGGTGAGGGCGGGCGCGTCGTCCCGTTCGACGACACCGACGGCGACCCGGACGGTGTCACCCCGGTCCCACATACGGATGCGCAGGGTCTCCCCCGGGTACACGACCCCGGCGAACCGGGTGGCGTACGCGCGCACCCGGTCCGCCTCACCGCCCAGCAGGGTGTCGACGACCGCCTTGAGGGTGATGCCGTAGGTGCACAGGCCGTGCAGGATGGGCCGGTCGAAGCCCGCTTCGGCGGCGAAGTCGGGGTCGGCGTGCAGGGGGTTCCAGTCGCCGGAGAGGCGGTAGAGCAGCGCCTGGTCCTCGCGGATCGCTCGTTCGACGATCTTGTCGGGCTCACCGGTGGGCGGCTCGGGGCGGGCCGAGGGGCCTCGGTCACCGCCCCATCCCCCTTCGCCCCGGATGAAGATCTGCGAGTCGTTGGTCCACAAAGGCCCGTCGGCGTCGCCGACTTCGGTACGTAGGACCAGGACGGCGGCCTTGCCCTTGTCGTACACGGCGGCGATGCGCGAGGTGGTGGTCGCGGTGCCCTCGACGGGGAGCGGGCGGTGGATCTCCAGGCTCTGTCCGCCGTGCAGGACGCGGGCCAGCTCGACCTCGACGCCGGGCATGGAGAGGCCGCTGATCACTCCGGGGGCGCCGGAGCCGGCGACGGTGGCGAAGCTGGGCAGCACCTGCAGCCGGGACTCCAGGGTGTAGCGCAGCTCGTCGGGGTCGGTGGCCGGGCGTCCGGCGCCGATGCCGAGGTGGTAGAGCTGGACGTCCTTGGCGGTCCAGGAGATCTCGCCGGACCGGGGTTCGGCGGCTACGGCCTTCGCTGCGTCGATGGGCATGGGGCTCCTGAGGGTCTGAGACCTCGGCGCGGTCGTCCGCACCGTCGGCCGCGCCGAGGTCGCGTAGGGGCGGGCCCGGAATCGCGTCGGCGGGCCCGGTCCTGTCAGGACCTAGAACGCGTTCCAGTCCGGCGCCCTCGTTATAGCCGAGCGCCCGGCACATGTGAAGGCTCCTGACATGGCGTCAGCTCTCCCCATGGCTCTCCCGCGTCGCCTGCCTCCCCCTCCCGCCCTACGCTTGGCCCGTGAACGAGATGCCCCGGGATCACCGTCCCGCCAGGTCCATCAGAGTGCTGCTCGCCGAGGACCAGGGCACGCGGCGCGGCGCGCTGGCGGTGCTGCTGGGGATGGAGCCGGACCTGAAGGTCGTGGCACAGGTCGGCAGGGGCGACGAACTCGTCGACGCGGCACTCGTCCACCGCCCCGACGTGGCCCTGCTCGACGTCGAACTGCCCGGCCGAGGCGGCCTCGACGCCGCGGCCGACCTGCGCGACCAGGCCCCCGACTGCCGGGTGCTGCTGCTGACGACGTCGGCCCGGCCCGGCTACCTGCGGCGGGCCATGGCCGCGGGCGCCGCGGGCATCCTGGTGAAGGACGGCCCCGTGGAGGAGCTGGCCGGGGCGATCCGCCGGGTGCTGACCGGGGAGACGGTGATCGACCCGGCGCTCGCGGCGGCGTCCCAGGGCGCCGCGCCGAACCCGCTCACCGCCCACGAGAGCGAGGTCCTGCGCGCCTCCACGCACGGTGCGACGGTCGCCGCGGTCGCCGCGGCCCTCCACCTCCCCGAGTCCACGGTCCGGGCCCACCTCGCCACGGCCCTCACCAAGACGGCCACCCATACCCCGCCGGAGGCCCTGCGGGCGGCCCGGGAGCAGGGGTGGGTATAGGCCTCGGGGCCCCCAGCGGCAAGGGTCCAGGGCTTCGCCATCACGTGCCAGACATCACTTGGCAGACACATCCGCGGACACCTCCGCCAGAACCACCCCCGGCACCTCCCCCGACACCTTCCGCGGCAGCCACACCAGCATCAGCACCGTCCCGGCCAGCAGCACCCCGGCCCCCGTACGGAACACCAGCGCGTACCCCTCCGTCAGCGCCCGCGCCGTACCGCCGGAGCTGCTCTCGGTCCGGGCCGCCGCGATCGTCGACATCACCGCGAGCCCCAGCGAACCGCCCATGACCCGTGACGTGTTCACCAGCCCCGACACCAGGCCCGCCTCCTGCGGCGGCGCCCCGGCGGTGGCGAGCGCGGCGAGGGGGGTCGCCGCGAGCCCCGCGCCGAGCATCATCAGGATCCCGGGGAACATGATCGCCGTGAGGTAGGAGCCGTCCGCGGTCATCAGGGACTGCCAGCCGAAACCGGCCACCGCGACGACGTTGCCGAGCACCGCCAGGCCGCGCGCGCCGAGCCGGTGCATCAGCCGGGGCGCGAGCTTGGAGCCGACGATCACCGCCAGGGAGCTGGGCACCAGGGCGAGACCGGCCTCCAGCGGGGTGTAGCCGAGGACGTTCTGCGCGTACAGCGTCATGAAGAACCACATGCAGAACATGGAGGAGCCGCACAGGAACATCGACACGTTCGCCGAGGACACCGGCCGGCGCGCGAGCAGGCCGAGCGGCATCAGCGGCGCCGCCGTCCGCGCCTCCACCGCGAGGAACAGCCCGATCATGGCGAGCCCGGCGGCCAGCGGCACCAGCGTGGCCGTGGCCGTCCAGCCCGCGGCCTCGGTCTGTGAGATCCCGTACGCCAGGGTCGCGAGCCCCGCCGTCACCAGCACCGCGCCCGGCAGGTCGAGCCGGCGTCCGTCCCCCGCGCGGCTCTCGGCCAGGTAGCGGGCGGCCGCGAACAGCACGACCGCGCCGACGGGGACGTTGATCAGCAGGACCCAGCGCCAGCTCAGAACCTCCACCAGCAGACCGCCGACCAGTCCGCCCAACGCGCCGCCACCCGCGCCCACCGCGGTCCAGGTCGCTATGGCCCGCGCCCGGGCCGCGCCCTCCGGCACCGCCGAGGTGACGATCGTCAGCGTGGCCGGTGCCAGTACGGCCGCGCCGAGCCCCTGCACCCCCCGCGCGAGCAGCAGCTGCCAGTCGTCCTGGGCGAGCCCGCCGCCGAGCGAGGCCAGGGTGAACAGGCCGAGCCCGACCAGGAACATCCGCTTGCGGCCGTAGAGGTCACCGGCCCGGCCGCCGAGCAGCATGAACCCGGCGAAGGCGATGGCGTAGGCGTTCACCACCCACTGCAGCCCCTGCTCGCTCAGCCCGAGGCCGGTGCGCATGGACGGCAGCGCGGTGTTCACCACGGACACGTCGAGCACGACGAGGAACTGGCCCGCGCAGGCGAGGGCCACCACCACCCAGGCCGGTGGGGCGGTACGGCGAGACAGGCGGGAGACGTCGGTGGCATCGGGGGCGGGCATGCCTGTCATGTTCTCAACCGGCCGACGCTCCTGGCATCGGCATTTCGGACTAGGTCCGACCTGGTCCTCATGGCGATTCCCCAAGAGAAGGTCAAGATTTCGTTAGTGAGCCAAAGCATCGGAATAGTTGCTCCGGCACACCGAGTTCAAGCTACACATGACACGTACGACCACCGACCGGCCCGCTGTCGTCCCCGTCCTCGCCTTCGCGGGCATCGTGGTCGCGGTGATGCAGACCCTGCTCGTCCCGGTCATCAAGGACCTGCCGCTGCTGCTGGACACCTCCCCGTCCAACGCCACCTGGGTCCTCACCTCCACCCTTCTCTCCGGCGCGGTCGCCACCCCGATCATGGGCCGCCTCGGCGACCTGTACGGCAAGCGGCGCATGCTGGTGCTGAGCCTCGCCGTGATGGTCGTCGGCGCCCTGGTCAGCGCCGTCACCAGCGCCCTGCTGCCGATGATCGTCGGCCGTACCCTCCAGGGCTTCGCGATGGGCGCCATCCCGCTCGGCATCGGCCTGATGCGCGACATGCTGCCCCGCGAGCGGCTCGGCTCGGCGATGGCCCTGATGAGCTCCTCGATCGGCGTCGGCGGCGGACTCGCGCTGCCCGCCGCCGCGCTGGTCGCCCAGCACAGCGACTGGCACGCCCTCTTCTACGGCGCCGCAGGGCTCGGTGTCCTCGCCATCGCCCTCACCTTCCTCGTCGTACCGGAGTCCCCGATGCGCGCGGAGGGCACCTTCGACCTGCCGGGCGCGCTCGGCCTCTCCACCGGCCTGGTCCTCTTCCTGCTGCCGATCACCAAGGGCAGCGACTGGGGCTGGAGCTCCGCCCTCACCCTCGGCCTGTTCGCCGCGTCCGTCGTCGCGCTGCTGCTGTGGGGCGTCTACGAGCTGCGCAGCAAGGCCCCGCTGGTCGACCTGCGCACCACCGCCCGCCCGGCCGTGCTCTTCACCAACCTCGCCTCGATCATGGTCGGCGTCTCCTTCTACGTCGTCTCCCTGGTCCTCCCCCAGCTCCTCCAGCTGCCCGCCTCCACCGGCTACGGCCTCGGCCAGTCGATGGTCGTCGCGGGCCTGCTGGTCGCGCCGCTGGGCCTGACGATGATGGTCACGGCCCCCGTCTACGCCCGTCTCTCGGCGCGGTACGGCCCCAAGTTCACGCTGATCCTCGGCCTGTCGATCATCGCCGTCGGCTACGGCGCCGGCCTCGGCCTGATGAGCGCCGCCTGGCAGTCCCTGGTCATCGCCGTCCTCCTCGGCGCGGGCATCGGCCTCGCCTACTCCTCGCTGCCCGCGCTGATCGTCGGTGCGGTCCCGGCGTCGGAGACGGGCGCGGCGAACGGCCTGAACACGCTGATGCGTTCCATCGGTACGTCCGTCTCCAGCGCCGTCATCGGCATGGTGCTGGCCAACACGGCGAACACCGTGAACGGCGTGGAGGTCCCCACCATGCACGGCTTCCGTCTCTCCTTCCTGATCGCGACCGGAGCGGTGGCGATCGGCCTGCTGCTCGCCCTGTTCCTGCCCAAGCCGAACCGCGCGCCCCAGTTGCGCGCCAGCAGCGAGGAGGAGACCAACCTGGCCCGCGCGGAAGCGGCCCTGCGCGGCTTCCGCGGCCGGGTCCTCGACGCCACCGGCACCCCGGTCCCCCACGCCAAGGTCACCCTGATCGACCCCCGGGGCCGCCAGGCGGGCGCCACCCTCTCGGCGGCGGACGGCACTTACACCCTCCCGGTCCCGACGAAGGGCGCCTATGTCCTGGCCGCGAAGGCCGACGGCCACGCCCCGCACGCCTCCGCGGCGACCCACACGGGCGACGACAGCACAGTCTCCGTCGACCTGTCCCTACCGAGCAGCCCGGTACCGGCGACGTAGGCCATGGGGACGCCGGGTGGGCCCCTGGACGTACCGGTCCGACGGGCGGACGACCGGCGCCCCCTGGACGCTCCGCAGGGTCCGCCCCCGCCCTCCAGGGAGACGGCCCTACCTCGGCACCCCCCGCGAACGGGCTGGGCACCCCTGGTCACCCCCGCTCACCCCCCGACCAGCGCATACGGCAGCATGGGGCGCCCAGACGCTCGTACGACCGAAAGGCGGCCCCATGGCCCCGGCACCCGCGCCAGCCCCCGAGATCCTGGCCGCGTTCGAGGCGGCGAAGGGGTTCATGCCCGTGGGAGAAGGGCTGGCCCTCCACGCGGCGGCCGTGGAGGCCGGTCGGCTCGGGCTTCCGCTCCTGGAGGTCGGCACCTACTGCGGGCGCTCCACCGTGCTGCTCGCCGACGCGGCCCGCGCGGCCGGGGTGAGCGCCCTCACGGTCGACCACCATCGCGGCAGCGAGGAGCAGCAGCCGGGCTGGGAGTACCACGACCCCGAGACGGTCGACCCCGAGATCGGCCTGATGGACACGTTGCCCACCTTCCGGCGCACGCTGCACCGGGCGGGGCTGGAGGAGCACGTGATCGCCCTGGTGGGGCGTTCCCCGCAGGTGGCCCGTGTCTGGGGCACCCCCCTCGGCCTGGTCTTCATCGACGGCGGCCACACCGACGAGCACGCCACCGCGGACTACGAGGGCTGGGCCCCCCATGTGGCCGAAGGCGGCCTGCTCGCCATCCACGACGTCTTCCCCGACCCGGAGGACGAGTTCACCGGCCAGGCCCCCTACCGCGTCTACCTGCGGGCGTTGGAGTCGGGCGCGTTCACGGAGATCTCCGTCACGGACTCGCTGCGCGTGCTGCGGCGAACGGGGGCGGGGATCTGAGGCCGAGGTTAGAGTCGCAGACGTGTCGTACGCAGGCCCTGAATTCGAACCGCCCCGCCGCCCCCGGCGCCGCCCTCTGACCGTGGCCCTCGCCGCGCTCGTGCCGGGCGCGCTGCTCGGCTGGGTGGTGTACGAGGGACTCGGCGGCGCCAGTGACGACGGCGGCGGTGGCCCGGAATCCGCGACGGTACGGACGCCGTCCGCCACCGGCGACGCCAAGGAACCGCACCCCAGCCCGACGCAACCGGCGAGCTCCGCTCCCGAGGCCGCCTCCGGCCCCCTCAAGGGCAAGGTCGTCGTCATCGACCCCGGACACAACCCGGCCAACTTCCAGCACACCGCCGAGATCAACGCCAAGGTGAACATCGGCACCGGCTACAAGGAGTGCGACACCACCGGCACGGCCACGAACTCCGGTTACACCGAGGCCGAGTTCACCCTGGACGTCGCCCACCGCATGCGCACGCTGCTGGAGAAGCAGGGCGCCACGGTGAAACTGACCCAGGACGGCGACCGTTCGTACGGCCCCTGCATCGACGAGCGGGCGCGCATCGGCAACCAGGCCGAGGCCGACGCGGTGGTCTCCGTCCACGCCGACGGCTCCGGTTCCGGCAACCGCGGCTTCCACGTCATCCTCCCCGGCGCGGTGAACTCCGGTGCCGCGGACACCCGTCCGATCGTCGGCGTCTCCCGCGATCTCGGCGAACGCATCGCGGGCAAGTTCGTCCGCGCCACCGGCAGCGCCCCCTCCAACTACGTCGGCGACGGCACCGGTCTCGTCACGCGTAAGGATCTCGGCGGTCTCAATCTGTCAACGGTTCCCAAGGTGTTCATCGAGTGCGGCAACATGCGCGATACCAAGGACGCGGCACAGCTGACCAGCGGTGCGTGGCGGCAGCAGGCGGCGCAGGGGATCTCTGAGGGAATCGTGAGTTTCCTGCGCGGGTAGTGATCAGCGCGCTGATCCCGGCGGACAGCCTGATCGTGCGGACGATAGGGTCGTCCGTACGATAAGGGGCCACCCCCGCGACGCCTCTACCGATGACGAGACGACCTACGAAGGACCTGAAGTGAATATCCGCTCCCTCACTCGAGGCGACGGCGTGGTGATCGGAGCAGCGGTGTTGCTCTTCGTCGCGTCGTTCCTCGCCATCTACGACGGCGACGGCAATGACATCCCCAACGCCTGGGACAACCTCGGCCTGGTGATGAGCGTGTACGTCGGCGGCATCATCGGCGCGGTCCTGATCGTCGTGGCCCACGCGCTGCCGCAGCCGCGCAAGGTTGTCGGCCTTGAGCTCGGTCCGCTCGGAGTCGCGCTCACGGTCTTCTCCGCGTGGACGGCGCTCTGGACGATCTTCGATCCGCTGGGCGCGTTCAGCGACACCTTCGGCGCCGCGGACGTGGATGCCGGTGTCGGCCTGATCCTCGGTCTCATCGCCGCCCTCCTCCTGGCCGGCGCCGCCGTCGCCTCCCCGCTCGTCCCCGCCCTCCAGGCCCCCCTGATGCCCGCTTCCCGCCCCGCGGCCCCGCAGCCGTACGGCGGTCAGCCGCAGGGTGGTTACGGTTACCCGGGCGCTCCCCAGCCGGGGCAGCCGCAGCCCGGTCAGCCCTTCGGCGGTCAGCCGCAGGGTGCGCAGCCGTTCGGCGGTCAGCCGCAGGGTGCGCAGCCGTTCGGCGGTCAGCCGCAGCCGGGGCAGCCGCAGGCGCCCGCGGCGCAGCCCGGCGGGGACTTCTCCCCGTTCTGGTTCGCCGTTCCGGTGCCGCGTCCGCTGTTCGCGGAGGACGGTTCGCCGACGCCGATCGCCGAACTGGCGCCCGGCACCTGGTACCTGGCCGTGGAGCAGCGCGGCCCGAGCCTGATCGCGCAGACGCAGGACGGTCGTCGCGGTGTCCTCCAGGACACCAGCGGCATCCAGCGCGGCTGACACCGCTCACGGTCACGGCCCCTCACCCTTCCCGGTGAGGGGCCGTTGTCGTACAGTCGCCCTCCCCGGCTGACACACCGTCAGGAGGCAGCTATGCGGCTCGGTCTGGCGCTCGGCTACTGGGGGCGCGGCCCCTCGCCCGGTCATGTGCCGCTGGCCCGGGAGGCCGAGCGGCTCGGCTACGACTCCGTATGGACCGCGGAGAGTTGGGGCTCGGACGCCTTCACCCCGCTGACCTGGATCGCCGCGCGGACGTCAAGGATCAAGCTGGGGACGGCGGTTGCGCAGATGGCCGCCCGGTCGCCGACCACGACCGCGATGCACGCCCTCACCCTCGACCATCTCTCCGGTGGCCGCATGATGCTCGGCCTCGGACTGTCCGGGCCGCAGGTGGTGGAGGGCTGGTACGGCCGCCCGTTCCCGAGGTCGCCGCTCACCGCGACCCGGGAGTACGTCGACGTCGTACGGCAAGTCCTCGGGCGGGAAGCCCCCGTCACGCTCGACGGCCGCTTCCACCCCCTCCCCTACCGGGGCGCGGACGCCACCGGCCTCGGCAAACCCCTCAAGCCCATCACCCACCCCCTCCGCCCCGACCTCCCCGTCCTGCTCGGCGCCGAGGGCCCGAAGAACGTCGCCCAGACCACGCGGATCGCCGACGGCTGGCTCCCGCTGTACTGGTCCCCGGCCCGCCCCGAGGCGTACGCCCTGCCGGAGGGCTTCCTGGTGGCCCCGATGGCCCAGGTCCGGGTCTGCGACGACGTGACCGAGGGCCTGCTGCCGGTGAAGACCATGCTCGGCTTCTACATCGGCGGCATGGGCCACGCGGCCCGCAACTTCCACGCCGACCTGATGGCCCGCATGGGGTACGAGGAGCAAGCCCGCCGCATCCAGCGGCTGTTCCTCGAAGGGCGCCGCCAAGAGGCGGTCCTCGCCGTCCCCGACGCCTTCGCCGACGAGATCTCCCTGGTCGGCCCGCGTGAACGCATCGCCGAGCGGCTGGAGTTGTGGCGCAAGGGACCGGTGACGGACCTGCTGGCGCTGGCGCCGGACGAGCGGTCGCTGCGGGTGCTCGCCGAGCTCAACGGCTGAACCGGGGGGTTTCGTCGACGGTTCAGCGGCAACCCGGGGGGCATGTCCCCTCGATATAGCAACGGTGCCAGTTCGGCGGGCAGGGTCATCGCGATCGTCGCCGACATCATGGCGTTCATTCTGGGTCTGTGGATCCTGATGTACCTGCTGGACGCGAACCGCACGAACGACTTCGTGCAGTTCATCCATGACGCGGCCCGCTGGCTGGCGGGCTGGTCCCACGACCTGTTCACCTTCGACGAGGCATGGGCCAGGGTCGTGGCGGGGTACGGGCTCGCCGCCGTGGTGTACCTGTTCGTCGGGCACGCCATCGCGAACCGCGTCCGCCACTGAGTCAGCCGCAGCAGTCCGGGTCCAGGCCGGCGGGCAGTTGCTCGCCGCCGAAGACCCGGCAGGTGGCCTCATGGCCGCCCAGGGCCGCGACGGCGAGCAGCAGCGAGCCCGCCGTCCAGGTCGTCAGTTCCCTCGGCCAGATCGCCGCGTCGTCGAAGACGTAGCCCGTCCAGTACAGACCGGTCCGCTCGTCGCGCAGGTGCTGGATCCACTGGAGGATGTCCAGCGCCCGGTCGGACTCGCCCATCGCCCACAGGGCCAGGGCGAGTTCGGCCGATTCACCGCCCGTCACCCACGGGTTGGGGTCGACGCACCGCACTCCGAGCCCGGGTACCACGAAGCGGTCCCAGGACTCCTCGATGCGGGCCTTGGCCTCCACGCCGGTGAGCGCGCCGCCCAGCACGGGGTAGTACCAGTCCATCGAGTAGCGGTCCTTGTCCAGGAACCGCTCGGGGTGCCGCCGGATCGCGTGCCGGAGCGCACCCGCCGCCAACTCCCAGTCCGGTTGGGGCTCTTCGCGCTGCTCGGCGATGGCGAGCGCGCAGCGCAGCGCGTGGTGGACCGAGGACGAGCCGGTCAGCAGCGCGTCCTCGGTCGCCGTGCCGTCGTCGTCCCGCCGCCAGCCGATCTGCCCGCCCGGCTGCTGCAGCCGCAGGACGAACTCCGTCGCCGCGTACACGGTCGGCCACATGCGGTCCAGGAAGGCGTCGTCGCCGGTGGAGAGGTGGTGGTGCCACACGCCGACCGCGATGTAGGCGACGAAGTTGGTCTCGCGTCCGCGGTCGGTGACGTCGTCGAAGGCGCCGTCCTGGTAGGCCGCGTACCAGGAGCCGTCCTCGTTCTGGTGCCGCGCGAGCCACTCGTAGGCGCGCTCGGCGGCGTCGTGCTCGCCTGCGGCGTCCAGGCCCATGGCCGCCTCGACGTGGTCCCAGGGGTCGAGATGGTGTCCCCGGAACCACGGTATGGCGCCGTCCTCCCGCTGCACGGCGAGCAGTCCGGCGACGGTCGCGGCGGCCTGCTCGGCGGTGAGGACCCCGGGCAGGACGAGGTGTTCCGTCCGGGGAGTGGTCACTTGGCGTCCACCCGGGGCAGGTGCGGCTTGGTCGCGTAGGCCACGAAGCTCTTGCCGATGAGGGGGTTGAGGGCCTGCTCGGCGACCCGCGTCGCCAGTGGCTTCTTCATGATGTCCCAGACCAGCAGCTTGTGGTACGCCCGCACCGGCAGCGCCTTGTCGTTGTCGACGCCGAACGCGCACTTGAGCCACCAGTACGGCGAGTGCAGCGCGTGCGCGTGATGGGTGCCGTACGGCTTCAGGCCCGCCTCGCGGATCCTGGCGAGGAGTTCGTCGGCCTTGTAGATGCGGATGTGGCCGCCCTCGACCTCGTGGTAGGCGTCGGACAGCGTCCAGCAGACCTTCTCGGGGCCGTAGCGCGGGACGGTGATGGCGATGCGGCCGCCGGGCTTGAGCACCCGGACCATCTCGGCGAGGACGCCCTTGTCGTCCGGGATGTGCTCCATGACCTCGGAGATGATGACGACGTCGAAGGACTCGTCGGGGAACGGCAGCGCCAGAGCGTCGCCCTCCATCGCGGTGGCGGTGGCGCCCTCGGGTGCCTCGCCCGCCTCCTTCATCGCCGCGAACCACTTCGCGACCTCGCGGATCTCCTCGCCGTTCTGGTCCAGCGCGACGACCTGGGCGCCGCGCCGGTAGCACTCGAACGCGTGCCGCCCGGCACCGCAGCCGAGGTCCAGGACACGGTCGCCCGGGGCGAGCGGGAACCGGGAGAAGTCGACGGTCAGCACGTGGCCCTGCTTTCGGGATAGACGCCGGTGGTACTCGCGGAGGTCAGGGGGGCGGCACCGGCCGAGGACGCGGGCGCGCCGCCGGCCGGGGGCGTGGCGCGGGCGATGGCCTCGCGGTAGTGCGCCACCGTGCCCTCCGCCGCGCGCGCCCAGGTGAACCGCGCCAGCACCCGCTCGCGTCCGGCCCGGCCGAGCCGCGCCCGCAGTGCGGGGTCTCCGAGGAGCCGGCTCAGTCCGGCGGCCAGGGCGCCCGCCTCGCCGGGCGGCACCGCCAGACACGTCTCGCCGTCCGCGCCGGCCACCTCCGGGATCGCCCCGCCGGTCGTGGCGAGCAGGGGCGTGCCGGTGGCCATGGCCTCGGCGGCCGGCAGGGAGAAGCCTTCGTACAGGGACGGCACGCAGGCGACCTGCGCCGAGCGGACCAGGTCGACCAGTTCGGCGTCCGAGATGCCCTTGACGAACTCGACGGCGCCTTCGAGGCCGTAGCGCTCGACGGCCTGCGCGACCGGGCCCTCGGCGGGCTTCTTGCCGACGACGACGAGGTGGGCGTCGGGGTGTTCGGTGCGCACCTTCGCGAGCGCCTCGACGAGGAAGACCAGCCCTTTGAGGGGGACGTCCGCGCTGGAGGTCGTCACGATCCGGCCGGGGACCTGCGGGACGGACGGATCCGGCGAGAACAGGTCGGTGTCGGCGCCGATGTGCACGACGTGGATCCGGTCCTCGCGCACCCCGAGGTGGTCGACGATCTCGGCGCGGGAGGTGCCGGAGACGGTGAGGACGGAGGGCAGGCGGCGGGCGACGCGCTTCTGCATCCGGGTGAAGGCGTACCAGCGGCGGACCGCGTACCGGCGGCGGCGGTTCTCGGCGGCGTCCAGCTCCAACTGCCGGTCCACGGTGATGGGGTGGTGGATGGTGGTGACGAGGGGGGCGCCCACGTCGCCCAGCAGGCCGTAGCCGAGCGTCTGGTTGTCGTGGACGACGTCGAACTCGCCGCGGCGGGCGCGCAGATGGCGGCGGGCGCGCAGCGAGAAGGTCAGCGGCTCGGGGAAGCCGCCGGTCCACATGGTGGCCACTTCCAGCGCGTCGATCCAGTCGCGGTACTCGCCGCGTCCCGGGGTGCGGAAGGGGTCGGGCTGGCGGTACAGGTCGAGGCTGGGCAGCTCGGTGAGCGGGACGCCCTCGTCGAGGACCGGGTAGGGCTGGGCGCCGATGACCTCGACCCGGTGGCCGAGGCGGGCCAGTTCGCGCGAGAGGTGGCGGACGTAGACGCCCTGGCCGCCGCAGAACGGGTTCCCTTTATAGGTGAGAAGCGCGATGTCGAGAGGTCGCTCTCCCCCACGCTCGAATCCGCTCGCGCGGGAGGGGCCCCCACCCGCCGCGGGCTCCGTGGGGGAACCCGTCCGACTGGCCTCAGCGGTCACTCCGGGCCCCCTTCTCCCTGCACTGTCCCGCGAGATTACGCCGGGACGCTAATCTAGAACAAGTTACAGACTTGATCGTTCAAGAAGCTCCGAATCTACCGGCAGGTAGAGGCGGCGCGAGCAGTGGATCAGGTGATTCACGCCACGGTCGCGCCACGGCGAGGGGAACAAGGTGGACATGGTGGCAGCCAGTACCGCGAGACCCGTCACCCCACCGCTGACCGAGCGGCAGGAGGCGCGGCGGCGCCGCATCCTGCACGCGAGCGCGCAGTTGGCCAGCCGGGGCGGTTTCGACGCCGTGCAGATGCGGGAGGTGGCGGAGTCGTCGCAGGTGGCGCTCGGCACGCTCTACCGCTACTTCCCCTCCAAGATCCATCTGCTGGTCGCCACCATGCAGGACCAGCTGGAGCACATGCACGGCACCCTCCGCAAGAAGCCGCCCGCCGGGGACACGGCGGCGGAGCGGGTGGCGGAGACGCTGATGCGCGCTTTCCGCGCCCTGCAGCGCGAGCCGCATCTGGCCGACGCCATGGTCCGCGCGCTGACCTTCGCGGACCGCAGTGTGTCGCCCGAGGTGGACCAGGTGTCCCGGCAGACGACCGTGATCATCCTGGACGCGATGGGCCAGGAGCACCCGACGCCGGAGCAGTTGTCCGCGGTCCGGGTCATCGAGCACACCTGGCACTCGGCGCTGATCACGTGGCTGTCGGGCCGCGCCTCCATCGCCCAGGTGAAGATCGACATCGAGACGGTGTGCCGCCTGATCGACCTGACGGCGCCCGCGGACACATGAGGGACCTACGGGACGGGTTCCCTGCGCTGGCATGACCCGGATCAGGTGCTGGGGGTCGCCGTCCGGCCTGACTGCTGCTTTCCGGCCTCTCAGCCCGGACCGTCGACGTCGGCAGCGGCGTAAGCGTTGCTCCTTCCCATCCTTCCCCCAGCACCCCTTGTAGGGCTTGGTCGGGTTCATTCGTGAGCGGTGTGTCTGTTGCTGCTTTGGGGTCGTGGGGGTGGTGTGACGCCCTAAGAGATGGCCGGGGTCCGGGAGGACCTGGAGGCGTTCGCGGCGGAGTTGCATCGACATCCTCCTGGTCGTCGCGGACGCCGGATACGGCGATGCCGCCGCCTTCCGCCGGGGGCCTGGAGGAACGCAAGCTGCCCTGCGCGGTGGGCATTTCTTCCCGCCACACCGCCCAGCCGCCGACGCACGGCTGGTCCAGCCCGTGTACGTGGGCACCGGCCGGCCATCGAAAACGCAGTACCCCGAGCCTGCGCAGACCATGAAGGTTCTGGTCATCGCGGCCGGGAGGACGGCCGCGAGACCGGTGTCCTGGCGGGAAGGCTCCTGGCCGGGGAGGCGCCACCGATTTTGCTGTCGGTCCTCTCAAGGGCGATCGTCCCGAGAGTCTCACCACCAAGATCGTGTTATGCGTTCCGAGGGGGACTCGGGTCTGGTCTTTTCGGTCAGTGTGACCGCGGCGAACAGTAACGGAACGCAGATTTTTCCCTTTTGTGTCGGACGGATCGCCTCATGGTGTCCGCGTTCACCCCTTTAAGAGGCAGGGCTCATTCCGCCGCCAACGGGACGGATGGTGCGGGGCATGCCTGTCGGTCCATGTGGTTCTCGTGCCAGGTTGTGCTGCCGAGGTGACCGTCTGGTCACCCGTTCTGGCTCTCTGACTTCCTGTGGGGGAAGCTGATGCATTCACATGCTGGAAGCACGTCGCTGCAACGTGCCCGACGAACACACAGAACCGTTCTCATATCCGCGATCACGGCTGTCGCTCTGGTGGCTGGCGTGGCACCGGGGTTAGCCGCGGCGGGGCAGGCGGAGTTACCGGCGCCGGAAAGTCCGTGGACGAAGCCGACGAAGGTGGAGGCTCCCGCGACGCCGGCCGGGTCGGTCAAGGCGCCGGAGTCGGAGGCGGAGGCCAAGCCGTCGGCGGAGGTGGCCGCCTGGCGGGCGGCGCAGCAGGCCCGCGCAAGCGGTGAGACCGCCGCGCAGTCGGCGGCGGCCGATGCCGAGGCGGATGCCGAGGCCTTGTCCTTCGTTCCGGAGGGGCAGGGCGATGTGCCCTGGCACCGTGTCCTCGACACGCGTCTGAATGATGCGCTGGTGGCGCGGGTGAACGTCTCCAACGGCAATCTCATGCTCGCCGCGACCGACTTCGACATCGCCGGTGTCGGTCACAAGCTGCAGCTGACCCGGACGTACAACTC
This sequence comes from Streptomyces sp. NPDC002779, assembly GCF_042888685.1. Lineage (NCBI taxonomy): Bacteria > Bacillati > Actinomycetota > Actinomycetes > Kitasatosporales > Streptomycetaceae > Streptomyces > Streptomyces sp. NPDC002779. The sequence continues at coordinate 818,811 of NZ_JBIAQC010000002.1, read as the reverse complement.
CCTGGAAGCGCCGTGGGGAAAGGTGTCGCAGCGCTGGTGGCAGGGTTATGAGCGTTACCTCCAGGCCGGTGACGGCGAGGTGGTGGTCTACGACGCCACGGGGGCTGCTGTGCGGTTCAAGTCGGCGAGTACCGGCGGCTACACCACCCCGGCCGGGTACTCCAAGGACCTGAAGAAGAACGCGGACGGCACCTACACCCTGACCGACCGCAAGTCGGGTGCGAAGGACACCTTCAACGTCCACGGCACGCTGACCAAGGTCACCGACAAAAATGACGGTGTGATCAATGTCGACCAGCACGACGAGGGCGCCGAGCACAAGGGCTTCAGGCTCACCGAGACCCGCTCCGGGCGCTGGATCGACCTGGTCAAGACCTACCCCAATCAGTGGCAGGCCAAGGACCACACCGGCCGCACAGCCGTCTTCGACCTGGACGCCTCCGGCAACCTGGCCAAGGTCACCGACACCGCCGGCAAGGCCACGCTCTACGGGTACGACTCCTCCCGGCGCCTGACCAAGGTGACCACCCCCGAGGGCACCATCACGCTGTTCACCTACGACACCCACAACCGCGTCACCTCCATGCAACGCGTCACCGAGTCGACGAGCAACGGCCACACCGGCCCGACCTGGCGCTACGCCTACACCGCGACCACCCCCTCGGCTGCGGGGACCACGACGGTCACCGACCCCGACGGGGATGCACCCAGTACCTGCACAACGCCGACGGTGAGGTCACCAAGGTCACCGACCCCCTCGGCCACTCTCGCCATTCCACCTACACCAACCGCCTGCTGCAGACCGCGATCGATGCGATGGGTACGGGAGCGGACGGAACGGGAGGCAACACCACCACCTACGGCTGGGACGCCCGCAACAACGCCGTCTCCCAGAAACTGCCGATGGGCGCAACCGCGTCGGTGACCGCGTACCAGACCATTGCAGGCACCGACCTGCCCAACGACTTCACCTCCGCCGACGGCCGCAAGGACTCCTTCTCCTACGACACCAACGGCAACACCCAGTCGGTGACCACCTCCGGCACCGCAGGAGGGCAGCGCACCTACACCTACAACAAGGCCACCCCGACCTGCGGCGGTTTCGAGGGCCAGCGCTGCACAGCCGCAGTGAAGATCTCCAGCACCCGCACCTCGACCACGTCCTTCACCTACGACGCCAAGGGCAACCTGAGCAAGGTCACGCCCCCCGCGCCGCTGGGCGAGACGACATACACATACGACGCGCTCGGCCGCGTCAAGACCGCACTCGACGGCCGCGGCATCCAGACCGTCTACACCTACGACAACCGCGACCGCGTCACCAAGGTCTCCTCGACCAACGCGACCGTCACCTTCGACTACGACGCCGACGGCAACCTCAAGGTGCGCACAGACGCCTCCGGCACTACCGGCTGGGACTACGACGAGCTCAACCGCGAGCGCGTACGCACCCTGCAAAACGGTGCACAGACCGCCCTGGCCTACACCCCCGGCGGCAACGTCGACCACTACACCGACCCCACCGGCAAGACCGACTACACGTGGGACGCGGCCGGTCGGCTGGACTACCTCATCGCGCCGGACGGCAAGAAGACCGACTTCGACTACAACAACAACGACACACGCACCAAAACTGTCTACCCCGGCGGCACCACCCAGTCCTTCAGCATCGACAAGAACGGTCGCCCCTACGCGGTCAAGACAACCGCCGGGACCACCACGCTGATCGACCTCGCCTACACCTACACCAACAGTGCGGGCAAGGACACCACCAAGATCCGCACCCGCACCGACAACCTCACCAAGTACAAGACCACCTACGACTACGACACCCAGGACCGGCTCCGCTACGCCCTGGAAGCCGACTCCACCGGCGCCCGCAAGGCGTCCTGGCTGTACTGCTGGGACCAGGCCGGCAACCTCACCGCCCAGGACGGCACCGCCGCCACCTGTCCCACCACCCCCATCTGGACCTACAACGACGCGCTGGAGCTCACCGCGCAGAACGGCTCCGCCACCGGCTGGTCCTACGACAAGGCCGGCAACGAGACCGCGGGCGGACGCACCGCCACCACCCGCCGCACGAGCGAGACGTGGACCGACTACAGCCAGCTGTCCGGCCTGACCGTCAACACATCGGCAAACGACCTGGTCCACGCGGGAACCGACAACTCCGAGCGCACCAAGCTCGGTTCGACCTGGTTCCACCACACCGCACTCGGACTGGCATCCACCACGACCAACGGCGTGGACACCGGATTCATCCGCGAACCTGCGGGCACCTTGAACTCCATGACGACCGGGGGCAAGTCCTACTACTACCTCACCGACGCCACCGGCAACGTCCTCGGCCTGGTGGACGACGCAGGCAAGCGCACCCACACCTACGCCTACGGCCCCACCGGCCTGCCCCGCGGCACCACCACCGAAACAACCCCCCAGCCGTACCGCTACAGCGGCACCTACCTCGACCCGACGGGCCTGTACAAGATGGGCCACCGCTACTACGACCCCCAACTCGGCCGCTTCACCCAACCCGACCCTTCAGGGCAGGAGAGCAACCCCTACCTCTATGTGAGCGGCGACCCAGTCAACAACAGCGACCCCACGGGCCTCTTCGACTTCTTCGGTCTCGTCGAAAAAGCAGAGCCGTTTGTCAGCGCGGCCGCTGGCTGCCTGGCCGGTGTTGAGGCTGCGGCAGGCACCGGAGTCATCGCATACGCCGCCGCGGCGGGCGGCGTGATCGGCGCGGGAGTCGGCAGCGCCGTAGGCGCTGGTGTCGCCGGAGTCACCAGCTGCGCGATTGGAGCTGCCGCAGGCTACTACGGAGCGGACATCCTCACCTACAGTTAAACAGGGGTATACGGCCACTGCATGTGACTGTTGGGTCGGATTTCCCGACCCAACAGTTGCCGCGAATTCGGAAGGAGCGCTTGGATGCGAGGGAGGGACGCGTCGATGAGTGATGCGATCAGGGGATTGGCAACCTTTTCCGCGATTGCGATCATCGGCGGAATATGCGCTTGCATTGCAGGATCCATTACCGGCGACACCGTGCCGATTGTGCTCGGAGTGATCGCAGCAGTCGGTGGAATGATTCTGGCAGTTTTTGCCTTCCTGGCCCATCAGAAAACTCGCTCTTGACATGATGTTTCGGAGTTCGTCGGCAGTCGTGGCTGCTGTTGGACAAGCGACGGTCTGGGCTGGCAGAGACGGCGGGCGGCTGGTCAGGGTGCGGGTGTGACCACGACGACTGTATCCGCGAACCGGCGGGCACCCTGAACTCCATGACGACCGGGGGAAGTCCTACTTACTGCCGACGCCACCGGCAACGTCCTCGGCCTCGTGGATGACGCGGGCAAGCGCACCCACACCTACGCCAACGGCCCCACCGGGCTGCCCCTCGGCACCACCACCGAAGCGGTCTCCCAGCCGTACCGCTACAGCGGCACCTACCTCGACCCGACCGGCCTGTGCAAGATGGGCCACCGCTACTACGACGCCCAACTCGGCCGCTTCACCCAACCCGACCTCTCCGGCCAGGAAACCAACCCCTACCCCAGTGGGCTTTTGTGTGACAGCTCTCTCGGCTCAGCCCTGGGCGGAACCCTGTGCGCTTCTAAGAGGTCGTCTCAATTGGCGAGCCTGCGGAAGCAGATGAGGGTGCAGGCGATGCCTGTGAAGGCCAGGAAGTGTTCGGCCTTGCGTTCATAGCGGCGGTGGAGTCGGCGGCAGCCGCCGAGCCAGGCCATGGTGCGCTCGATCGTCCACCTGTGTCGGCCGAGCCGTGTGGAAGATTCGATGCCCTTGCGTGCGATGCGGTGGCGGATGCCTCGCTTGCGGAGCCAACGGCGCAGGTGGTCGTAGTCGTAGCCCTTGTCGGCGTGGAGCTTTGCAGGCTTTCGCCGGCGCTGGCCACGGCGGGAGCGGATCGGCGGGATACCGCGCACGAGGGGTTCCATGGCCTGGCTGTCGTGGAGGTTGGCGCCGGAGATGCCGACGGAGAGGGGCAGACCGGTCCGCTCGGTGATCAAGTGGATCTTCGACCCATTCTTGCCCCGGTCCACAGGATTCGGGCCTGTCAGCTCCCCCCTTTCAGGGCCCGCATGTTCACCGAGTCGATCGCGCAGCGCGACCAGTCCAGGTCTCCGCGCGAGCCCAGCTCATCGAGGATGAGGCGGTGCAGCTTCGCCCAGACCCGGGCAGCTGTCCACTCGGTGAAGCGCCGGTGGGCCGTTGGCCCCGACGGGCCGAAGACCGGCGGTAACTGCCGCCAGGTACAGCCTGTCGTGGCAACGAAGATGATGGCTGCAAGGACCTCACGGTCGCCGTGCCGTCGTCGGCCTCCACCTTGCGGCCGGATCGGGGCGGGCGGCACCACCCGCTGGAAGAGGTCGTACAACTCGTCCGGCACCAAGCGTTCCACGATCAGCACGAACCCAGGCTACCGACCTCGCCAATTGAGACGACCTCTAAGGAAGAGAAGGCCGCGGCGTCCGACTGGCTGACTGGAGCGGCTGCAGCAGCAGGTGTGTGCGCAGGCTCCGGAATCGCAGCAGCTGCAGCCTGGGGCATCACAAAGGTACCGACGATCGAATAGACACACACGTCCAGGGAGAAGAAGGATGAGTCCAAGGCCGAGCGGAAGCCCCAACTTGCAAAAGTCGCAATGGATCACGGCTGCCTTCTGTGCGGTGGTTGCCGATCGTACTGCTTATCTCTGCGGACGGGTCGGTGTGGACGTACGTGGGAGTAGCTGGCACCGCTCTCGCTGCAGTGTCCTTGGCCGTGAGCGCAGCTAAGCGAAGTAGGCCATGAGCCACCGCAGGCCGACGCGGACCTGCGCACTCAGGCGGTCATGGCGGCAAGCCGCAACACGCTCTCCGGCTAAGGCCCCGGTTCGCGTTCTCGCCAACCGGGGGCCACACGTATAGACGCGGGGAGTATGCAGATGAGCCCAGCCAAGAAGCTGACGCTTTTTGTGGTGATAGGGATCCTGATGGCAGTTGCCCGTCAAAGGTCAAGTAGATGAAATAGTCAACGATATTGATTAGAACCCAAAGGGTTCTAATCGAGGGTGTAGCGGACGTGTGGGCCGCCGAAGTAGCCGCGGCCGATGTGCGGCTGCCGTTGGCGGCGGTGGAGGAACCTGCGGGTCTCGGCGGCGGGTTGGGCCTGGTCACGGGGCCTGCTGTGCATGGGCACCTTTTCCAACCTGCTGCTGACGCATGGCCGTTGGGCTGAGAGCATGATGAAGCCCCTGGTAGACGGCTTTTCGACCGAGAGAACTGTCTCCACCAGAGGCATCCTGTGTTCGTGTACCCGTCGGGCGCCCAACTCGCAGCAAGGTGCGGCCTGGGGCCCACGACGGCCTACCGCTACGTCACCGAGGCCGTTCGGGTGAGCAGGCCGCATATGCGGTCGGCGGTGCGGGTTGCTGCAGCCGCCAGGTCCTGGTCGAAGCCCACCAGCACGGTCAGTTCGGCAGTGATCTCGTCGGTCGGCCCGAGCGTCCGCAGGGTGTGCGGCATGGTTCGTGCGGCGTCCGAATGAACCTGGCCAAGCCCTACTGGTCCTCCGGCGGAAACACCGGCTCCCCGCTGCCCAGCAGCGTGATCACGATCGCCTCCACCGGGCACATCTCCGCCGCCGCCAGCACCTCCTCGTGGGCGTCCGTCTCCGGCTCGCACGGGTGGGACTGGCGGGCGGTGTCGAGCCGGAACGCGTCGGGGGCGCGGTGGACGCACTGGGCCGAGCCGATGCACACGGACCGGTCGACCTCGACATGCCAGCGGTCTCCCGCCCCCACGCCCGGCTCCGCTCGCGCGGGAGGTGCCCCCATCCCTACGCCTCCCAGCCCGCGGGGAGGTGGATCATCTTGTGCTCCAGGTACTCGCCGTACCCCTCGGGCCCGAACTCCCGCCCCAGACCGGAGTTCTTGTAGCCGCCGAACGGGCCAAGCATGTCGAGGCTGAAGGTGTTGACGGAGTAGGTGCCGGTACGGACCCGGCGGGCGACCTCGATGCCGCGCTCGACGTCGGCCGTCCAGACGCTGCCGCTGAGCCCGTACTCGGAGTCGTTGGCGATTCTCACCGCCTCGGCCTCGTCGCCGTAGGGCAGCAGGCAGATCACCGGCCCGAAGATCTCCTCCCGCGCGATCCGCATGGAGTTGTCGACGTCGCCGAAGAGCGTCGGCTCGACGTACCAGCCCCGGTCCAGGCCCGGCGGGCGCCCGCCGCCGGTGAGGATCTTGGCGCCCTCCTCCTGGCCGATGCGGATGTAGTCGAGGTTGCGGCGCTGCTGGCGCTTGGCGACGAGCGGGCCGACCTGCGTCGCGGGGTCGAGGGGGTCGCCGACGACGAGGGCGTTCGCGGCGGCGGCGAGGGCCTCGGCGAACTCGTCGTAGCGGGAGCGGGGCAGCAGGATGCGGGTCTGGGCGACGCAGGCCTGGCCGTTGTTCATCCAGGCCGCCGGGACGATGCCGGCCACCGCGGTGTCGACGTCCGCGTCCGGCAGCACGACCGCCGCCGACTTGCCGCCCAACTCCAGGGTCACCCGCGTCAGGTTCCGCGCGGCCACCTCCATCACGCGCTTGCCCGCGGCGACCGAGCCGGTGAAGGAGACCTTGTCGACGCCGGGGTGCCCGACGAGGTACTCGCTGACCTCGCGGTCGGCGGGGAGGATGGACAGGACCCCCTCCGGCAGCCCGGCCTCCTGGGTGATCTCGGCGAGCAGACAGGCGTCGAGCGGCGTCTCGGGGGACGGCTTGAGCACCACCGTGCAGCCGGTGAGCAGGGCGGGGCCGAGCTTGGCGGCGGCGACGAACTGCGGGACGTTCCAGGGCACTACGGCCGCCACGACCCCGACCGGCTCGCGCCGCACGAGGATCTTGCCGAGGACGCCGTCGCGGTGTTCCTCGTAGGTGAAGTTGCGCGCGACGGTGATGGCGGAGTCCCACACCATCATCGCGCCGAGCGCCTGCGCGAGGACGCTCCAGGAGTAAGGGGAGCCGTTCTCCGAGGAGATGACCCGGGCGATCTCCTCGTGCCGCACGGCGAAGGCGTCCTTGATCCGGGTGACGACCTCGATCCGCTCCTCCAGGGACATCCGCGGCCAGGGCCCTTCGTCGAAGGCCCTGCGGGCGACGGCGACGGCCCGGTCCACGTCGGCGGTGGACGCGTGCGGCACCCGCCCGATGACCTCTTCCGTGTGCGGTGAGACGACCTCGATGAAGTCCTTGCCGAGGGGATCGGTCAACTCCCCGCCGATGAACAGCTGTCCGTGTTCCACGAGCTCGGTCATGGCCGACGCCTCCTGCGGAGCTGAGCACTGTTTCTGACGCTGCACTGTTTCTGACGCTGCCTCAGAACTGATACCAGTTCTAGTTATAGTGGGCAATGACCGCGACGCGGAGGGGCAGATGACGAGAACCCACGATCACGGCGGGGGCGTTCGCTCCCTCCAGGTCCCCATCCCGGACAACCCGCTCGGCCACACCCTCGTCTACGTCGTCGACACCGACCGCGGGCCCGTGCTGATCGACACGGGCTGGGACGACCCGGCCTCCTGGGACACCCTCGCCGAGGGCCTGACGGCCTGCGGTACGTCCGTCGGTGAGGTCCACGGCGTGGTCGTCACCCACCACCACCCCGACCACCACGGCCTGTCCGGCGCCGTGCGCGAGGCCTCCGGCGCCTGGATCGCGATGCACGAGGCGGACACGGCGATCGTGCGCCGCGCCCGCTCGGCCGAACCCGAGCGCTGGTTCGCGTACATGGCGGCGAAGCTCACCGCGGCAGGCGCCCCCGAGGAGCATGTGGCCCCGCTGCGCTGCGCCCGCCGCCGTGCCCTGCCCGGCCTCTCCCCCGCCCTCCCGGACCGCGAGATCGTCCCGGGCGAACTCCTCGACCTCCCCGGCCGCCGGCTGCGCGCGATCTGGACCCCGGGCCACACCCCGGGCCACGTCTGCCTGCACCTGGAGGAGGAGCACCCCGAGCAACTCCCCGGCCACGGGCGCCTGTTCTCCGGCGACCACGTCCTGCCGGAGATCACCCCGCACATCGGCCTGTACGAGGACCCCGACGACACCACCGTCACCGACCCCCTCGGCGACTACCTGGACTCCCTGGAACGCGTCGCCCGACTGGCCCCCGCCGAGATCCTCCCGGCCCACCAGCACCCCTTCACCGGCGCGGAGGCCCGCGTGCGGGAGCTGCTCACCCACCACGAGACGCGCCTCACCGGCCTCCTCACCCTCCTCCGGGAACCCCTCACCGCCTGGCAGCTCGCCGAGCGCATGGAATGGAACCGCCCCTGGGAGCAGATCCCCTACGGCTCACGCACCATCGCGGTCTCGGAGGCCGAGTCCCACCTGCGCCGACTGGTGAAGCTGGGCAGGGCGGAGACGGTGACGGGGAGCGAGCCGGTGACGTACCGGGCCGTGTGAGGGTTCCGTAAGAGCCGGATGTACGGGCCGGTAGAGTGGCCGCGTCGTCATCACACCCGTACGGGGGGAAGCCGGTGCAATTCCGGCGCTGACCCGCAACCGTGAGCAGCCGAAGAAGCCTTCAGAAGACGAAGAAGCCGAAGAAGCTGCGAGCCGGACTGCCCCGCACGGGTACGTGAAACGGCTCACGTGCGTCGGCAGCCCGCCGCCGCACGGCACCGTCGAGGTCTGCGGAGCCGAGCCGCCCGGGGTCGTCCCGTGCTGCCCGGCTCCCCCCAGGGAGAGGCACCCGCCGATCATGAACGTCCGCCGCAGCGCCGCGGTCCTGGCCGCCACCGCCGTGATCGGCACGGCCACGCCCGTCATGGCCGCGTCCCCGTCACCGTCGCCGTCCGTGGCGATCCCCTCCGGTCTGTACGGCACCGCCGATCCGACGTACGACGGCGTCTGGCGCCAGTCGCTGGCCCTGATCGCCCAGCACAAGTCGGATGTGCGGCCCGCCGCCAAGGCCGTCGACTGGCTGCTCGGCCAGCAGTGCGCGAACGGCGCCTTCGCCCCCTTCCGCGCCGAGCCCGCCAAGGCCTGCGACGCCAAGGTCATGGTCGACACCAACAGCACGGCCGCCGCGGCCCAGGCCCTTGCCCTGGCCGGTGACGGCGACCACATGGACGTCGCCCTCAAGGCGGTCACCTGGCTCAAGAGCGTGCAGAACAAGGACGGCGGCTGGGGCTACACCCCCGGCGGCCCGAGCGACGCCAACTCCACGTCCGTCGTCATCGGCGCCCTCAACGCCGTGGGCCAGGAACCCGACACCACGGTCAAGGGCGGCAAGTCCCCCTACGACGCCCTGCGCGAGCTGGCGCTGCCCTGCGAGGACGGCGGCGCGTTCGCCTACCAGCCCGACAAGAAGGGCAAGCTCACCGCCAACGCGGACGCGACCGCGGCGGCCGTGCTCGGCCTGAAGGGCATGAGCATGGAGTCGGCGAAGGCGGCCGACGACACCGACCTGCGCTGCGCCGACGCCACCGAGCCCGACCGGGTCGCCGCCAACGGCGCCTCCTACCTCGCCGAGGCGATGAAGAAGGACAGCCACCTGATGTCCGCCCTCGCCGGTGCCGAGGACCAGCCCGACTACGGCAACACGGCCGACGCGGTCGTCGCGCTCGCCGTGACGGCCGGCCCGAAGGCGGCGGAGAAGCCGCTGACCTGGCTGGAGAAGAACTCCGCGGACTGGGCGAAGCAGAACGGCCCCGCCGCCTACGCTCAGCTGATCCTCGCGGCCGAGGCGGCCGGGGCGGACCCGCGTGCCTTCGGCGGCACGGACCTGGTGAAGCAGCTCAACGCCACCGGCCCCGAGCCGAGGACGCAGGCCACCGCGAAGGCCGCCGAGAAGGCGGAGGACGACGAGGACGGCGTCAGCGTCTGGTGGATCATCGGCGTGGGCCTGGTCGCGGGCATCGGCGTCGGCTTCCTGTTCACCGGCCGCAACAAGGGGCAGCAGCTGTGACACGCCGGGCCTGCGCACTGCTGCTGGCCGTGCTCGCCCTGTGGGCCGCGGCCCCCTCGGCGCAGGCCGCCGGGTACCGCTACTGGTCCTTCTGGGACCGCGACGGTTCGTCCTGGACGTACGCCACCCTGGGCCCGTCCACGACGGTCCCCTCGGACGGCGACGTCCAGGGGTTCCGCTTCACCCTGAGCGAGGACTCGTCGGACGCGGCGACCCCGCGCGGCACGGCGTCCTTCGGGGCGATCTGCGCGCGGACACCGGCCCGGGACGGCGAGAAGCGGGTGGCCCTGGTGATCGACTTCGGCACCAAGACGGAGTCCCCCTCGGGAGATACCCCGCCGAAGCTCCGCACGGCCTGCGCGCGGGTCGGCGAGGACGCCACCACGGCGGATGCGCTGGCCTCGGTCGCCAAGCCGCTCCGCTACGACTCCAACGCCCTGCTGTGCGCCATCGCGGGCTACCCGAGCGCGGGTTGCGGCGAGAAGGTGGCGAAGTCGGCGCCCGAGAGCACGGAGCAGACGGACGGCCCGTCCGTGGGCCTGTGGGCGGGCGTAGCGGGCGTGGCGACCCTGGGAGCGGCGGCAATCTGGCAGGCACGCCGACGCGGGCATGGGTAAGGCGCCCAGCCGTTCGGGGCGCAGCGGCACCCAGCATGCGCCGGTGGGCGAACCCACCCCGCCCAGGCCCACGCCCCGCGTCCCCCTCCACCCCGGTGCCTGGTGGCTCTGGTCCCTAGCCCTCGGCACCGCCGCGACCCGTACCACCAACCCCCTCCTCCTCACCCTCCTCATAGCCACGTCCGCCTACGTCGTCGTGACCTGCCGCCAGAACACCCCCTGGTCCCGCTCCTACAACGCCTTCGTCAAGCTCGCCCTCGCCGTCATCCTCATCCGCCTCGCCTTCGCCGTCGTCCTCGGCTCCCCCATCCCCGGCACCCACACCCTGGTCACCCTCCCCGAGATCCCCCTCCCCGACTGGGCGCAGGGCATCCGCCTGGGCGGCCGGGTCCACGCGGAGGGCATCGTCTTCGCCCTCTACGACGCCCTGCGGCTGGCCACCCTCCTCATCTGCGTGGGCGCGGCGAACGCCCTCGCCAACCCCACCCGCCTCCTCAAATGCCTCCCGGGTGCCCTGTACGAGATGGGCGTCGCGGTGGTCGTGGCGCTCACCTTCGCCCCGAACCTCATCGCGGACGTCCAGCGCCTACGGGCCGCCCGCCGCCTGAGAGGCCGCCAGGACAAGGGAATCAGGGGCCTGCTCCAAGTGGGCCTGCCCGTCCTGGAGGGCGCCCTGGAACGCTCGGTCGCCCTCGCCGCCGCGATGGACGCCCGCGGATACGGCCGTACCGCCGACGTCCCGCCCGCCGTACGCCGTACCACCACCGCCCTCACACTCGGCGGCCTGCTCGGCGTCTGCGCCGGGACCTACGGCGTCCTGACGCCGGAGGGCGGCACCTACGGCCTCCCCGTCCTCCTCGCCGGGCTCACCACCGCCCTCGTCGGCCTGCGCCTGGGCGGCCGCCGAGTCACCCGCACCCGCTACCGCCCCGACCCCTGGGGCGCGCGGGCCTGGCTGGTGACGGCGTCCGGGACGGCGGTCGCCGCGCTCATGTTCCTGGCCGAGGCCCGGGACCCCGCGGCGCTGGAGCCCGGCGTGATCCCCCTGACCGCCCCCACCCTGCCCCTCTGGCCCGCCGCGGCGATCCTCCTCGGCCTGCTCCCCGCCGTCCTCGCCCCCACCCCGAAGGAGCCGTCGTGATCCGCTTCGAGAACGTCTCCGTGACGTACGACGGACAGCGCGAACCCACGGTGCGGCACATCGACTTCGAGGTACCGGAAGGCGAACTCGTCCTGCTCGTGGGCCCGTCGGGCGTGGGCAAGTCCACGGTCCTGGGCGCCGTGAGCGGCCTGGTCCCGCACTTCACCGGCGGCACCCTGCGCGGCCGGGTGACCGTCGCCGGCCGCGACACCCGCACCCACAAGCCGCGCGAACTCGCCGACGTGGTCGGCACGGTGGGCCAGGACCCCCGCGCCCACTTCGTGACGGACACGGTGGAGGACGAACTGGCTTACGGCATGGAGTCGTTGGGTCTGGCCCCGGACGTCATGCGCCGCCGGGTCGAGGAGACCCTGGACCTGCTGGGCCTGGCCGATCTGCGCAACCGCCCGATCGCGACCCTCTCCGGCGGCCAGCAGCAGCGCGTGGCGATCGGCTCGGTCCTCACCCCCCACCCCCAGGTCCTGGTCCTCGACGAACCGACCTCCGCCCTGGACCCGGCGGCGGCGGAGGAGGTCCTGGCGGTCCTCCAGCGCCTGGTCCACGACCTGGGCACGACGGTCCTGATGGCCGAGCACCGCCTGGAACGGGTCATCCAGTACGCCGACAACGTCGTCCTGCTCCCGTCCCCGGGAGCGGCCCCCGTCCTCGGCCCCCCGGCGGAGGTCATGGCGATCTCCCCGGTCACCCCACCGGTCGTGGCCCTGGGCCGCCTGGCGGGCTGGACCCCCTTGCCCCTGACGGTCAGGGACGCCCGCAGAAGGGCAGCAGACCTACGGCACCAGCTGAAGGAACGGGACACCAACTCCCCAAAGGGGCGCGGGGAACTGCGCGACCAGCCACACCCCACCCGCAGCCGCCCCCAAACCACAACCCCCACCCCACTGGGCGCCCCCACCCGCCGCTGGTTCCGCCGCACCCCCAGCACCCCGCCGTCCCCTCTCACAGCCGAAGTACGGGCCCTGACCGTCACCCGCGGCGCGGCCCGCATCCGCAGCCTCCGCAAGGTCGACCTCACCGTCACCCCCGGCGAGACCATCGCCCTCATGGGCCGCAACGGCGCCGGAAAGTCCACCCTGCTCAACACCCTCGTCGGCCTGGTGGAACCCTCCTCCGGCGAGGTCCGCGTCGGCGGAGTCACCCCCCACCGCACTGCACCCCCCGACCTGATCCGCCACGTGGGCCTCGTCCCGCAGGAACCCCTCGACCTCCTCTACGCCGACACGGTCGCCGCCGAATGCGCCGCGGCCGACGCCGACGCGGACGCCACCCCCGGCACCTGCCGCGCCCTGGTCACCGAGCTGCTGCCCGGCGTGAGCGACGACACCCACCCCCGGGACCTCTCCGAGGGCCAGCGCCTGGCGCTCGCGCTCGCCGTCGTACTGACCGCCCGCCCGCCCCTGCTCCTGCTCGACGAACCGACCCGGGGCCTGGACTACGCGGCGAAGGCCCGCCTGGTCGGGGTCCTGCGCGGGCTCGCGGCCGAGGGCCACGCGATCGTCCTGGCCACGCACGACGTGGAGCTGGCCGCCGAGCTGGCCCACCGCGTGCTGCTGCTGGCGGAGGGAGAGGTGATCGCCGACGGCCCCACGGCTGAGGTGGTGGTGTCGTCCCCCTCCTTCGCCCCGCAGGTCACCAAGATCCTCGCCCCGCAGCAGTGGCTCACGGTCGCCCAGGTCGAGCGGGCCCTCTCATGACCCCGAACCGCACCCCGCAGCCCCCCACCCCCCAGGCCCGCCCCATCCGCCTCGGCCCCCGCTCGATCGCCGCCCTCACCCTGGTCAGCGCGGTCGGCCTGGCCGCCATCGGCTGGCCCCTCTTCGCCCCGCCCGGCTCCCGGACCAGCGCCCACTCCGAGGACGCCCCGTGGCTGTTCGCGGGACTGCTGATCCTCCTGGTCGCGGTCGTCGCGGCGACGATCTCCGAGTCCGGCCTGGGCCCGAAGGCGGTCGCCATGCTGGGCGTACTCGCGGCCACCGGAGCGGCACTGCGCCCGATCGGCGCGGGGACGGCCGGCCTGGAGCCCATGTTCTTCCTGATGCTGCTCAGCGGGCGGGTCCTCGGCCCCGGCTTCGGGTTCGTTCTCGGCGCGCTGAGCATGTTCGCGTCCGCGCTGCTCACGGGCGGGGTGGGACCGTGGATGCCGTTCCAGATGCTGGCGATGGGCTGGTTCACCATGGGCGCGGGGCTGCTCCCGGGCCCTGACCGGATCCGCGGGCGGGCGGAGCTGCTGCTGATCGCCGCGTACGGCTTCGTCGCCGCCTTCGCCTACGGCGCGATGACGAACCTCGCGGGCTGGCCGTTCCTGAAGGAACAGGCCTCGAACATCGCCTTCGACCCCGACGCGGGCGTCCCCGCCAACCTGGCCCGGTTCGTCGTGTACTGCCTGGCCACCTCCCTCGGCTGGGACCTGGGCCGGGCCCTGGTGACGGTCGTGCTGACCCTGACCCTCGGCCCGGCGATCCTCAAGGCGCTGCGCCGGGCGACGCGCAGGGCGGCTTTCGAGGCGCCGGTCACATTCGACAAACCCGGCGCGTAAGCCCTCGTACGCACACGGTCAGCACCACGGTGAACCACCCCACATGACCCACATCACCTACGACCCGACTTAGTGGGCATTTCGGAAGCCGTGTCCACACCAAAAGGACCCCTGACCTGCCCTTTGAGAGCCACGTCACACGAGAAGCATGTACCCCACATACGGCCACAACTAGCAAATAGGGGCATTGCGGACCTCCCTCCCGGCCTGCTTATCTGAATGACGTCGCACGGCGCCGACGAGCCCCACGGGCCTCGGCGCCGACGCATGTCCCCCACGCACCGCGTGGTCACGGCATGCCGCGGCCACACCGTCCCCGACGAAAGGTCACCGCCTTGTCCGCCGCTTCTTTCCTCCGCACCATCGCCACCCCGAAGAAGGCCCTCGCCGGTACCGCCGTGGCCGCTGCCGCCGCCGGTGCGATCTTCACCGCGGCGCCCGCGCAGGCCGCCGTCTCCGAGGCGTCGGCCCAGGCGACCGCGAAGAAGATGATCGGCAACTCGGCCCAGTACCAGTGCTTCTCCAACATCGTCGAGCACGAGAGCGGCTGGGACGCGAACGCCACCAACGCCTCGTCCGGCGCGTACGGCCTCGTCCAGGCCCTGCCCGCCTCGAAGATGGCCTCCGCCGGCTCCGACTGGAAGACCAACCCCGCCACCCAGATCGAGTGGGGCGTCGACTACATGAAGGACCGCTACGGCAGCGCCTGCGGCGCCTGGAACTTCTGGCAGGCCAACGGCTGGTACTAAGCCGAGCCGACCCCCCGACGCAACGAAACCGCACCCGTGTCCGCACGGGTGCGGTTTCGTTCGTGCGGCGGAGCTTGATTCCGCCAGGCGGATGCGGGGTCAGGCCTCGAACCACACCGTCTTCCCACCCCCGTCCCGCCGGTCGACCCCCCACTTCTCCGCCACCTCACTGAGCAGCACCAGCCCCCGCCCGCCCTCCGAGTCCAGCGGCAACCGACTCTCCATGCACGGGACTTCGGGACACCCGTCCGCCACCTCCACCCGCACCCCCGCCTCCCGCCGCAGCACCAGCAACCGGCATCTCCGGTCCGGGACATGGCGTACGACATTGGCGACCAGCTCGGTCACTCCCAGCGCGACGGCGTCGTACAGCTCCGGCATCTCCCAGTCGGCCAGCAGCGAGCGGACGATCCGGCGAATGTGCCGCGCCGAGTGCTCACCGACCGTGAGGTGCATGGAGTACCCAGGGGGAATGTGTTCGTTCACGGTACGAGCCTGACCTCGCGGAACTACTCTGGGCTACAGGTCGAACACAACATGCTCTGGAGTGGGGGCACTTCGTGACGCACGTCAACGTTCTGGATCCGGGCGCCTCGCCTCTCGACTACTACGGCTTCGAGCTACGCCGGTACCGCGAGGCCGCCGGTCTCACCCAGCGCCAGTTGGGCGAGATCCTCAACTACACCGGGTCGCTCGTCGGTCAGATCGAGACGGCCCGGAAACTCCCGACGCTGGAGTTCAGCCAACGCGCCGACGCGGCCCTGAACACGGGCGGGTTACTGTCCCGCCTCGTCGCGCTGGTGATGCGCAGTCAACTTCCGGCGTGGTTTCAGCAGGTCGCGGAGCTGCAAGCGAGGGCCATCGAGATCTGCTCCTTCGAGACGCACATGGTGCATGGCCTCCTCCAGACGAAGGACTACGCCCGTGCAGTGCTCGGCGTGCTGGACCCGACCAATCTCGACGACCGCGTAACCGTACGACTCGCGCGGCAGAACATCTTCGAGAAGGAGGAGCCGCCGGTGTTCTGGGCGATCCTCAGCGAGGGCGCACTGCATCAGGAAATGGGCGGCCCCGGGACCATGCGGGACCAGCTGGCCCACCTGTTGTCGTTCGAGCACAACCCCCGAGTCAATATCCAGGTGCTGCCGTTCACGGAAGGGGCGCACGCGGGACTACAAGGCTCGTTCGACATCTACCGCTTCGCAGGCGATCCGACCATCGTCTACACCGAGGGTTACGGCAGCGGACATCCAACCGCCAACCCGGACACCGTCAAGGACTGCTCGCTCCGTTACGATCACCTGCAAGCCGCCGCGCTCTCCCTGAGGGATTCGGCGGAGCTGATCCAGCGCGTGATGGAGGACCGCTATGGAGAGCAACTGGCGTAAGTCCAGCTACAGCGGCGACCAAGGCGGCAACTGCGTCGAGATCGCCGAAGCCACCGACTCCGTCGCCATCCGCGACTCCAAGACCCCGACGGGACCGATTCTCACCATCGACCCCGCCACCTTCACCACCTTCGTGAACTGGACGTCGACTACAGCCGCTGAATGATCGTGCCGGTGGCCAAGCCACCCCCCGCGCACATCGTCACCAGTGCGAACTCCCTGTCCGTGCGCTCCAGTTCATGAAGTGCCGTGGTGATCAGCCGCGCCCCCGTGGCCCCCACCGGATGCCCGAGCGCGATGCCACCGCCGTTCACGTTGACCTTCTCAAGGCTCTGCTCGAAGACCTGGGCCCAGCTCAACACCACCGACGCGAAGGCCTCGTTGATCTCGACGAGGTCGATGTCCCGCAGGGACATCCCCGCCTTGCCCAGCACCGCGTTCGTCGCGTCGATCGGTCCGTCCAGATGGAAGTGCGGGTCGGAGCCGACCAGCGCCTGCGCCACGATCCGCGCCCTCGGCCGCAGCTTCAGCGCCCGCGCCATCCGCTTGGACGCCCACATGACCGCCGCCGCGCCGTCGCTGATCTGGGACGAGTTGCCCGCCGTGTGCACCGCGGTGGGCATGACCGGCTTCAACCGGGCCAGCGCCTCCATGGACGTGTCGCGCAGCCCTTCGTCCCGGTCCACGAGCCGCCACATGCCCTGCCCGGCCCGCTGCTCGTCCTCGGTGGTCGGCACCTGGACCGCGAACGTCTCCCGCTTGAACCGCTCCTCGGCCCAGGCGACACCGGCCCGCTCCTGCGAGATCAGCCCCAGCGAGTCGACGTTCTCGCGCGTCAGCCCCCGATGCCGCGCGATCCGTTCCGCCGCCTCGAACTGGTTGGGGAGGTCCACGTTCCACTCGTCCGGGAACGGTTTGCCGGGCCCGTGCTTGGACCCCGACCCCAGCGGCACCCGGGACATCGCCTCCACGCCGCAGGAGATACCGACGTCGATGACCCCGGCCGCGATCATGTTCGCGGTCATGTGCGACGCCTGCTGGGAGGAACCGCACTGGCAGTCCACGGTGGTCGCGGCGGTCTCGTAGGGCAGGCCCATGGTGAGCCAGGCCGTGCGCGCGGGGTTCATGGACTGCTCGCCGGCGTGGGTGACCGTACCGCCGACGATCTGCTCGACGCAGTCGGCGGGAATGCCGGTGCGGCCGAGGAGTTCGCGGTAGGTCTCGCCCAGCAGATAGGCGGGGTGCAGATTGGCGAGCGCGCCGCCGCGCTTGCCGATGGGGGTGCGGACGGCTTCGACGATCACGGGTTCGGCGGCCATGGGGGGTGGTCCTCTCATCCGGAACCAGCACAACCAGATCCACAATTAGTACGTGTTCTAGTTCTGTGTGCAGTCTGCTGACGTGACGCGCATCACCGCAAGGGTCTTGCAGTCTTCGGGGCCCGCCGTTACGTTGCGCGACAACTGATGGTCCGTCAGACAGCTGTCCTCAGTCGGCCAATGGCTGGAGCCGCCATGCCCTGTCCAGCGCTTCCCGACGGGTTCGACTTCACCGACCCCGACCTCCTCCGACACCGCGTCCCCTTCCCGGAGTACGCCGAGCTGCGCCGGGCCGAGCCGGTGCGCTGGATCCCGCAGCCGGGCAATCTCGCCGGCTTCCAGGACGAGGGGTACTGGGCCGTCACACGGCACGCGGACGTCAAGTACGTCTCCACGCACCCGGAACTCTTCTCCTCCTGGGTCAACACCGCGATCATCCGGTTCAACGAGCACATCGAGCGCGACGCGATCGACGCCCAGCGGCTGATCCTGCTGAACATGGACCCGCCCGAGCACACCCGGGTCCGGGGGATCGTGCAGCGGGTGTTCACCCCGCGCGCGATACGGGCGCTGGAGCAGCGCCTGCGCGACCGGGCGCGCGCGATAGCCGAGGAGGCCCGCGCGCACACCGGCCCGTTCGACTTCGTCACCGAAGTCGCCTGCGAACTGCCCCTGCAGGCCATCGCCGAGTTGATCGGCATCCCGCAGGACGACCGGGCCAAGATCTTCGACTGGTCCAACAAGATGATCTCGTACGACGATCCGGAGTACGCGATCACCGAAGCGGTCGGCCAGGAGTCGGCCACCGAGCTGATCGCCTACGCGATGAACATGGCCGCCGACCGCAAGCAGTGCCCGGCGAAAGACATCGTGACCACGATGGTGACGGCGACGGACGAAGGCAGCCTGGGCTCGGACGAGTTCGGCTTCTTCGTGCTGATGCTGGCCGTGGCGGGCAACGAGACCACCCGCAACGCCATCACCCACGGCATGCACGCCTTCCTCACCCACCCCGAGCAGTGGGAGCTGTACCGGCGGGAGCGGCCCGGGACGGCGGCCGAGGAGATCGTCCGCTGGGCGACCCCGGTCAACTCCTTCCAGCGCACCGCCACCCAGGACACCGAACTGGGCGGCAAGCTGATCAGGAAGGGCGACCGGGTGGGCCTCTTCTACGCCGCCGCAAACCGCGACCCCGAGGTCTTCGAGAACCCGGACGCCTTCGACATCACCCGCGACCCGAACCCGCACCTCGGCTTCGGCGGTGGGGGCCCGCACTTCTGCCTGGGCAAGTCCCTTGCGGTCCTGGAGATCGACCTCATCTTCAACGCCGTCGCCGACGCGATGCCCGGCCTGCGCCTGGCGGGCGACCCGGACCGGCTGCGCTCGGCCTGGATCAACGGCGTGAAGCACCTCCGGGTCAGCCTGGCCTGACAGACCCGGGGGAGGCAGGAGCACCCATCCCCCGCCTCGCCCCTGCCTCCCCCGCGACCGGCACGACGAAGTCCCCCCGCAACCGGCAGATGAACTCCGCCGTGACGCACTGATGAACGAAACCGCTCCCCACGGCGTCTTCGATCGTGATGCACCCGCCGGCAGAGCTCGCCACCCGCCCCGGCACCCGCACGGCCCCCCTGCGGAAGCATCCCTTCCGAATACCCCTGCTCGCCACCCTCCCGCTACTGCCCCTCTACGCCCTGTGGTGGTCCCTCCTCGCCACCGGCGGCGGCGACCTCGCGGCCCAGCTGGCCTGGGCGGACTTCGCCTCCCGACACGGCGGTTCGGCCTACAGCCTGGTCTGGTACGGCGGGATGCACACCGCCAACTACAGCCTGCTCTCGCCGTACTTGATGGCGGCCCTCGGCGTGCGCACGGTCACCGTCGTCTCCGGGCTCGCCGCGTCCTGGCTGGCGGCCGTCCTCATCACCCGCACCGGCGTCCGACGCCCCCTCGGCCCGGCGCTGCTCGCCTCGCTCGCCCTGTGGTGCAACGTGGCCTCGGGCCGCACCACCTTCGCCCTCGGCGTCACGTTCGGCCTCGCCGCCTGCCTCCTGCTCACCCGGGAGCGCCGCATCACCCTGGCGGTGGCGTACGCGGTCCTCGCGACCATGGCGAGCCCGGTGGCGGGCCTGTTCCTGGTGGTCGTGGGCGCGGCGATGCTGCTCGTACGGGACTGGGGGCGGGCGCTCGCCCTGCTGGTGCCGCCCGCCGCGGTCGTCGGCGTGACGACCCTGCTGTTCCCCTTCAGCGGCGAGCAGTTGATGCCCCCGGCGCGGGTCTGGCCACCGGTCGTCCTCGGTCTCGCGGTCACCGCGCTGGCACCGCGCGCCTGGCGGGTCGCCCGGTGGAGCGGCGCGGTCTACGCGGCCGGGACCGTCCTGACGTATCTGATCCCCTCCCCCGTCGGCACGAACGTCGAGCGGTTCGCGGAGCTGTTCGCGCCCGCCGTGCTCTCGGCCGCCCTGCTCGGCGCGCCCGGCCTGGCCAGGGTGCGGCGGAATCTACTGGTGGCGGCGCTGGTCTTCTCGGTCGGCTGGGTCGGCAAGAAGACCGCCGACGACCTGGTGGTCTCCACGACGGTGCCCGCCTGGGCGCAAGAGACCAACGGGGTCGTCCGGGCCCTGGAGGTCCTCGGCGCCGACCGCACCCGGGTCGAGGTCGTCCCGGCCCGCAACCACCGCGAGGCCGTCGAACTCGCCCCGCACATCACCATGGCCCGCGGCTGGAACCGCCAGCTCGACATGGAACGGGCCCGCCTGTTCTACGACGGCACCTTCGACGCCGCCAACTACCGTGCCTGGCTCGACCGGTGGGCGGTCGGTCTGGTGGTCCTGCCGCTCGGCAAGCCCGACGGGTACGCCGAGGCCGAGGCGCGGCTCATCAGGGAGCGGCGGCCCGACTGGCTGGAGCCGGTGTGGCGGGACGCGCACTGGCGGATCTACCGGGTGCGGGACGCCGTACCCCTGGTGTCGGCGCCCGCGACCGTCGTGCGGTCCTCCGGCGCCGACCTCGTCGTCCGGCTGCCGCGCGCCGGTTCGGTGACCGTGCGGGTGGCGTACTCGCGCTGGCTGCGCGCGGAGGGCGGATGCCTGTCCCGGCAGGGCGAGTTCACCCGGCTGACGGTGAACTCACCCGGCGTGTACCGGATCAGCTCGGAGTACGGTCCTTCAGCGGCTCGCTGCTGACCTCCTGCGCCGTCACCGGCCGGGCGCGCGGGCCCTGGAGCAGATACGTCAGACCGAACCCGGCGCCGACCACCGCGGCGCCGCCCACCGCGTCCAGCACCCAGTGGTTGCCGGTGACGACGATCGCGGTGAGCGTGAAGAGGGGATGCAGGAGCCCGAGGGTCTTCATCCACGCCTTCGGCGCGACGATCGCGATGACCAGACCGCACCACAGCGACCAGCCGAAGTGCAGCGACGGCATCGCCGCGTACTGGTTGGTGAGCGCGGTGAGCGTGCCGTAGTCCGGCTTGGAGAAGTCCTGCACGCCGTGCACGGTGTCGATGATCCCCAGGCCCGGCATCAGCCGCGGCGGGGCCAGCGGGTAGAGCCAGAAGCCGACCAGGGCGAGCAGGGTGGCGAAGCCGAGGGCGGAGCGTGCCCAGCGGTAGTCGACCGGGCGGCGCCAGTACAGCAGGCCTAGGACGGTCAGCGGGACCACGAAGTGGAACGACGTGTAGTAGAAGTCGAAGAAGTTGCGCAGCACGTCGACCTTGACCACGGCGTGGTTGAGCGTGTGCTCGATGTCGAGGTGCAGGAAGCGTTCGAGGTCGAGGATCTGCTGCCCGTGTTCCTCGGCCCGCTCCCGGCCCGCGGAGTTGCTGCCCCCGGTCGCGGCGAGGCGGACCTTGGAGTAGGCGGCGTAGGTGACCCGGATCAGCAGCAGTTCCAGCAGCAGGTTCGGACGGGCCAGCACCCGGCGCAGGAACGGCAGCAGCGGCACGTGTTTGAAGCGGGTGGGGACGGGATCGGCGTACGGCGTGGGCAGCGGTGCCTGGTAGTAGGGCGAGGTGCGGGACAGGAACGGCACGAAGGTGGCGGCGGCGAGCGCGGCCAGCAGGACGACGTTGTCCCGCAGGGGGTACAGGGCCGCCATGTTCGGCAGCATCATCTTCGCCGGGAGGGTCATCACCAGCACGACGGCGACCGGCCACACATACCGGTCGGAGGCCTTCTTGCCGACCCGGCCGACGACGGCGAGGAGCACCCACAGCAGTTGGTGCTGCCAGGCGGTGGGCGAGGCGACGATGGCCGCGCAGCCGGTGATGGCGACGGCGAGCAGCAGCTGTCCGTCCCGGGCGTAGCGCACGGCCCGGCGCACCCCGAGGGCGGCGACGGTCGCGGCGAGCACCAGGAACAGCGCGATCTCCAGCGGCCCGTCCAGGCCCAGCCGCAACAGGGCGCCGTGCAGCGACTGGTTGGCCAGGTCGTCGGCGCGTCCGCCGAGTCCGGTGCCGGCCATGTGGTGCACCCAGTAGGTGTACGAGTCGTGCGGCATCGCGGCCCAGGCGAGCAGGGTCGCCGCGGCGAAGGTCGCGCCGGTGGCGGCGGCGGCCCGTCGGCGGCCGGTGAACCACAGCAGGGGCGCGAACAGCAGCAGCGTCGGCTGCAGCGCGCCGGCCACGCCGATCAGCACGCCGCCGGCCCGTTGCCCCCGTACGGCGAAGCAGCCCGCCAGCACCAGCAGCACCGGGATGATGCTGGTCTGGCCGAGCCAGAAGCTGTTGCGCACCGGCAGCGACAGCATCAGCAGGCTGACCGCGAGGGGCGCGGCGAGCAGGGAGGTCCGGCGGCTGACGGGCTGCGGCAGGGCGCGTGCCGCCAGCAGGCCGAGGGCGACCACCAGGAGCAGGGTGCCGAAGGTCCAGCCCCAGCCGAGCGTCTGCTCGGCGGACTTGGTCAGCGGCTTCAGCACAAGTCCCCCGAAAGGGGTGCCGGTGAACCGCGTCGAGTCGTACAGGGAGCCGTTCACATGCAGGACGCCGTCCGGACCGACCCAGGTCTCCAGATCCGTCAGCCGCTCCCCGCGGGGCGTGCTGAGGACGACGGCCACCTGCCGTACCGCGAGGACGGCGGCGACCAGCCACAGGCCGATACGGGCCGCGCGCAGGCGTGCCCGGGCCGTGCCGGCGGCCGTCGCTCCGAATCCTTCCGCCGGTGGCCCGCTGTGCTCCGCATTCGCCACGCCTCGTCGGCCTCCCGCCCCGTCAGTCCCACGCGTCGCGTGGCATGTGAGATCCCGTCACGAACCCTATGGGGCCCGTATCACCCCCGGAAGAGACGCAGGCAACCGTCGATTCACCTGACGTCCGCTCTGCTTTTGTCCGAATGACGATAGTCCCGAGCCGGACATGTCCCCTGCCAACGGCACAAGACGGCTATATTCCTTAGCGGCGCTACTTAGCCGCTCTAACTAGCCATAGGAAGGCACAGGTACATGAGCGATTCGCAGCTCTGGGACGCCGTGGACGACTACTTCACCGCCCACCTCTCGCCCGACGACGAAGCGCTGCGGGCCGCCCTGCGCGACAGCGAGGCCGCGGAGCTCCCGCAGGTGGCCGTCTCCGCCCCGCAGGGCAAGCTCCTCCACCTGCTGGCCCTGACCCAGGGCGCCCGGACCATCCTGGAGATCGGCACCCTCGGCGGCTACAGCACCATCTGGCTGGCCCGCGCGCTGCCCGCCGACGGGCGCCTGGTCTCCCTGGAGTACAGCCCGAAGCACGCCGAGGTGGCCTGCCGCAACATCGCCCGGGCGGGCCTGGAGAAGGTGGTCGACGTCCGCGTCGGCGCGGCCCTGGAGTCCCTGCCCCAGCTGGCCGACGAGAACCCGGCCCCCTTCGACCTGGTCTTCATCGACGCCGACAAGGCGAACAACGCCCACTACGTGGAGTGGGCGCTGCGGCTCACCAGCGCGGGCAGCCTGATCATCGTCGACAACGTGGTGCGCGGCGGCCGGGTCGCGGAGGCGGACAGCCCGGCGGCGGACGTCCAGGGCACGCGGGCGGCCGTCGAACTGATCGGCGGCCACCCGCGATTGAGCGGTACGGCGATCCAGACGGTGGGCAGCAAGGGCTACGACGGTTTCCTGCTGGCGCGGGTGCTGGCGTAGGGCACTTTCCGGCCAGTGGGCTAAGCCTCGTGGTAGAAGCCGACGTTGACGCTGCGCGGCGCGGTGCGGTCCCGTACGACGATCTCGCCGCTGCCGCCCCGGGGCAACGGCAGGGTGCCGCCGTAGGCGAGGGCCTGGGCGTAGGCGCCGATGGCGATCCGGACGTCGGAGGACGGGTCGGGCTGGGAGCCGCGCAGCCAGGTCACCTGCCAGTTCCCCTCCGGCCCGCACAGGAACTCCAGGTGCACCCGGGACACGAACAGCCAGTCGTCGGGCGTGGCCAGCCGGCACACCGACTTGTCGCGGCCCACCCGGAGCACGGCGCCCGGCTCGCTGGGCGCGTCGGCCATGAGCATGCCGGCCGTGGCACCCTCCTCCGCCGCGGTGACGGCGGCCATGGTGAGTTCGAGCACGTGCGTCCTCCTGAAGTGTCCTTACACAGCGGCCGCATGATAAATCGCCCGGCCCTACCCTGTCCGGCACAATGGAGTCATGACCGAGCGAAAGCCACCGGGCGTCCCGTTCGAGTCCTGGGTGGACAAGCAGATCCGGGATGCCGAGAGACGCGGCGACTTCGCCCGTCTCCCCGGCGCGGGGCGGCCGTTGCCGCCGGGCACGGACACGACGTACGACGAACTGTGGTGGGTCAGGCAGAAGATGGCCCGCGAGGGGCTGTCGGTGCTGCCGCCGACGCTCGCGCTGCGCAAGGAGGCGGAGGACGCTCTGGAGGCGGCGCTGAGGGCGCCCACCGAGCGGCTGGTCCGGAAGATCGTCACGGACATCAACACGAAGATCCGCGAGATGATGTTCAAACCGCCGCCGGGCCCCCCGCTCGGGAAGAAGCCGTACGACGTCGAGGACGTGGTACGACGGTGGCGGGAGGCCCGGTTCGCGGATCCGTCGGACGCCTGAGGGCGTCAGACGCGCAGCAGCCGGTCGGCCAGCTCGCGGTAGTCGCGCAGCGCGAGGCGGAGCTGCTCGGTGTCGGCGGAACGCTCGTCGCCCTGCCAGGAGCCGCGCAGGGTGCGCCGCCGCTGGGTGAGCGCGTCGGTGAGCCGGCCGGTGAGCTCCTCCAGCGCCTGGTCGGCTTCCTCGACGGAGGCCCGGGGCTCGTCGACGAACCCGGTCATGGCGTGCTGGAGCCGGGTCTCGAGCTTGTCGTATTCCTCACGGGGCAGCAGCGGGGTCGTCTGGCCTGCCTGGCCGGTGTGGCCTGCCTGGCCGGTCGTGCGGCCGGTCACCGCGCCCCCGCCGGTGGTGGCGGTCGTGGCGCGCGTGGGGTCGGCCGTGTGGCCGCCCACCGCCGGGTCTCCGCCCGGCGTGCGGCCGGTGCCCGTGCCGCCCATACCGGCGCCGGCGCCTATGCCCGCGCCTGTTCCTGTACCGCGTGTCGCATCCGTCATGTCACTCAGCTCCCCTTCGCGTGACGCCTGGTGATCGCCCACGGAGCGTGGTGACCGTCAGTGGGCTTGGCCGACTCCTCCCGAGCCGGCCGGTGACGCTTGTTCTCGGACTGCCCCACCAGCTCCTCGAAGAGCAGCCGGGCCTCGATCATGGCCTCGCGCATCTCCTCGGTGCCGGCGGTGCCGCTCTGCCCGACCGCGGCCATCCCCGCGCCTCCGCCCGCTCCGGCGTGCGCGGCGCGGTGGACGCGCCGGTAGCCGTCGACGTGACGGGCGTGGTGGACGGAGAGCGCGGCGAGCTGCTCCTCGTACCGACCGCCGTCCGGGAAACCCTTGGCCCCTGCCAGCTCGGCGAGCAGCTGGTCGGCCTCGCTCACCGCCTGCTGCGGGGAGTCGACGAAGTGTTCCTGGGCAGCCGCCCAGCGCGCCTCGTACTGCTGCCGCTGCGCGGGCTCCAGCGGGCGCTCGTGCAGCGAACCGTGCCGCTGCACCCGCTCGGAGAGCTCGCGCTCCGCGGCCTTGGTGTCACCGTCGTGCCGGGCAACGGCCCGGTCGTACTCGGGGCCGAAACGCCCCTTGAGGCTCCGACCCCCCTGCCCGCCTCGTCGAGCGCGCAGGAACAGGACGGCCGCGACGATGAGAACGGCCGCCACGATCACGATCAGAGCGATGATCAGACCTGTGGACATGTATGCCTTCCGGGGTTCTCGACCCAACCGGTCCTCCCTGCGAACCGGTACACGCTCCGGGTTGCCCCGAGTTACCTCCTCAAACGGCGGCGCCCGACAATGACGGCCATGACCTGGACCATCACCCCGGAACCCCCTGACTCCCCCACCGCCACAGCCCTTTGGCGGGCGAACTACACGGAGGTCAGCGACCGCTACAGCTGAAGGGGCGGCTGCTGGTGGCGCGGTTCGCCGGGAGGCGGCCGGGACGGCAGGAGTAGGGCTCCTTCCCGGTGAACCGCCGAACTGAAGCGGGTGTCGTGACGCAGTCCCTGCGCAGCGCCGCCCGCGCGATGGGGGCGGGCCGCATGATCCTCGACACCCGCAGCGACCTGACCGAGGCCCGGGCCCTGTACGCGCGCCTCGGGTACACCGAGACCGAGCCGCACAACGACGACCCCTACGCCGATCACTGGTTCACGAAGAACCTCGGCTGACCCCGGGCGCCGAGCCGTTGCGGGGCTGTTCGCCGGCCGAGCCGCACAGTTCGGCGTTGAGTTCCTTCACCAGCTGCGCCAGATCGGTCGGCCGGTCCGGGCCCCACCAGTCGCCGAGGAGTTCGGCCAGGGAGTCCTCCCGGGCCTGCGAAAGCCGCTCGGCGACCTCGCGCCCCTGGTCGGTCAGGACGAGGTCCAGGCCCTCACGCCTGGCCAGCCGCCGTTCCTCGACCTGGCGGGCGGCGGCGAGGATCACCGCCAGGGGGACGGTGCTGCGCTCGGCGAGCTGCCCGGGCTCCACCCACCCGTACCGCCTGATGCGCAGCAGCAGCCAGCTCGCCCCGGGGAGCAGGTCGTACCCGGCCCGTTCGGTGATGCTGCGGTAGATCTCGCGCCGCCCCTCCCGGGTGCCCAGCACCGACAGCGCACGGCACACCTCGTCGTACGACGACCGCTGCACCGGGTTGCTGGCCAGCGTCTCGGTGACGTCCGGGGCGGTGACCGAGCCGCGCAGTTTGTCCTCCTTGAGGAACCAGGCCAGCACGAAGCCGACGAGGGCGACGGGGGCGGCGTACAGGAAGACGTCGGTGATGGAGGTGGCGTACGCCTCCACCGCGCCGGGCTGGAGCGCGGCGGGAAGTTCGGTGATGCCGCGCGGGTCGGCCTCAAGGGCGTCCACCGAGACGCCGGGGGGCAGTTCGGCGCTCCGGAAGACGTCGGCGAGCTTGTCGTCGAGGCGGCTCGCGAAGACGGTGCCGAAGATGGCGACGCCGAAGGACGCCCCGATGGACCGGAAGAAGGTCGCGCCGGAGGTGGCGACGCCGAGATCCTCGTACGCCACGGCGTTCTGCACGATCAGCACCAGCACCTGCATGACCAGGCCGAGGCCGAGCCCGAAGACGAAGAAGAAGGTGCTCATCACGGCCGTGGAGCTGTCCACGTGGAGCTGGTGCAGGAGCAGCAGCCCGAGGGCGGTCACGCCGGCACCGGCGATCGGGAACACCTTCCAGCGCCCGGTACGGCTGACGATCTGCCCGGAGGCGGTGGACGCCAGCAGCAGCCCCAGCACCATCGGCAGCATGTGCACCCCGGACATGGTCGGGGTGACGCCCTGCACGACCTGGAGGAACGTCGGCAGGTAGGTCATCGCGCCGAACATGGCGAACCCGACGATGAAGCTGATGACGGCGGCGAGGGTGAAGGTGCGGATCCGGAACAGCTTCAGCGGCAGCACCGGTTCGGCGGCCCGGCGCTCGGCGGCCACGAAGGCGACGGCGAGGACGACCCCGAGCACGGCGAGCGAGACGATCTGCGGGGAGCCCCAGCCCCAGGTGGTGCCGCCGAGCGAGGCGACGAGCACCAGGCAGGTGGCGACGGCGGCGATGAGGAAGGTGCCGAGATAGTCGATGACATGGCGCTCGGTGCGGCGCGGGATGTGCAGCGCGGCGGCGATGACGGCGAGGGCGACGACCCCGACGGGAAGGTTGATGTAGAACACCCACCGCCAGCTCAGATGCTGCGTGAACAGCCCACCCAGGAGCGGTCCGAGCACACTGGTGGCGCCGAAAACGGCCCCGAACAGCCCCTGGTAGCGCCCGCGTTCGCGGGGTGAGACGAGGTCCCCGACGATGGCCATGGACAGCACCATCAGCCCGCCGCCCCCCAGCCCTTGCAGTGCCCGGAAGGCGATGAGCTGCGGCATGTCCTGCGCCATGCCGCACAGCGCGGACCCGACGAGGAAGATCACGATGGCGGTCTGGAAGAGCCGTTTGCGCCCGTACTGGTCGCCGAGTTTGCCCCACAGCGGCGTGGCGGCGGTCGAGGCCAGCAGATAAGCGGTGACCACCCACGAGAGGTGGTCCATCCCGCCCAGGTCGCTGACGATGGTCGGCAGCGCGGTGGAGACGATGGTCTGGTCGAGCGCGGCGAGCAGCATCCCGAGCAGCAGCGCGCCGATCGGGACGAGGACATTGCCCGGCACGTTCTCCTGGACCGCGGTTCCGTGCCGCGTGTGGGTATCCCCGGCCATACGGACCTCCCCAGGCCTCCCGAGGCTCGATGCACCTTCCATCGTGCTGGGTGCGGCCGCGTATGGCCTGTTGAATCCGGAATGCGCAGCCGAACCGGGGGCGCGTCGACGACGCCGTGAAGAAAATCTGCATAATCTCTGGAGTTCGCGAGGGGAGTCGCGAGGGGGAAGGGACGAACAGGTGACAGACCACGAGGACCACGGGTGCCCGGAGTGCGGGGCGGCCAGGGGGGCCGACCGCACGCCGTCCTGCGCCTGCACGCAGCGCGCGTCCGAGGCCCTGCGCGACGCGCGCGAGGCTCAGGCAGCGGCGGCGGAGGACTTCGATCCGCTGCGGATACGGCCGTACGTCGAGCTGGACGGCACGGAGGCGGACCCGGGGGTGACGATGCCGCTGCACACGCCCCTGGCACCACCGCCGGCGGAACCGAACGCGACGGACATCGACCTGTTCGAGGCCCCGCCCGAGTCTCCGGCACCCGCGCAGCAAGGGACGGGACGCCCCAGGGGCCGCCGCAGGACGGTGGCGCTGCTGGGAGCCGCGGCGGCGATGGTCGCAGTGGTGGCGGCGGCGGGCATGGCGAGCGGCCTGTTCAGCTACGAGTCCCCCACCCGGGACACGAGTCTCCCGGAGGCGGTACGGGCGAGCGTCCCGGACCCCACGGCGAGCGAGGCGCCCGAGCCGACCGGCAAGTCGGCGTCCCCGTCCCCCTCGTCCACGTCCGCGAGCCCATCGGCGACGGAGAGCGCATCCCCCTCACCGTCCGCGACGAGCGCGTCCGCGACGCCGTCCACGTCACCGTCCCCGACGCCCACACCCACCCCGGCCAAGGCCTCGGAGGCCGCCCCCCAGGAAACCGCCGCCGACCCCGCCCCGCCGGTCCTCCGCCGGGGCGACAAGGGCGCGGAGGTGACAGAACTCCAGCTCCGCCTGCACCAGCTCTGGCTCTACAACGACGACATCGACGGCACCTTCAACCACCAGCTGGAGAACGCCCTGAAGAACTACCAGTGGAGCCGGGGGGTGGGCAGGGAGAGCCTGGGCGTCTACACCGTGGAGACGAGGGCGAGCCTGGAATCGGAGACGCAGGAGCCGTAGGGGCTTTTCGTGACACGGTCGGCACCCTCAGCCCGTCCGGCGTTTGAGGATGAGGCCCTTTAAGGGCCGAAAGGGGGGTCTGGGGGCGCAGCCCCCAGGGATGGGACGGGTAGGGGCGGCGGGGGCGAGGACAACCAGGCCTCAGCCCACGTACAGCCGCACGCCCCCGCCCTCCACCGCCTCCACCCGCACCTCGTTCAGATCCCGCACCACCACATCAGGCCCATGGAACGAGGCCCGAGGCCCCACCCCCACCACCCGCATCCCAGCCGCCCGCCCCGCCTGAATCCCGGCCCCCGAGTCCTCGAAGACCACACACTCCCCCGGATCCACCCCCAACTCGGCGGCCCCCTTCAAGAACCCCTCCGGATCCGGCTTGCTCGCGCCCACCGACTCCGCGGTCACCCGCACATCCGGCAGCGCCAGCCCAGCCGCCCGCATCCGCGCCGTGGACAGCGCCACATCCGCCGACGTCACGAGCGCATGCGGCACGGAACCACCCCGCAGCGCGGTCAGGAACTCCGCAGCCCCCGGTATCGCGACGACACCGTCCATGTCCGCCGTCTCCTCGGCGAGCATGCGCGTGTTCTCCGCGTGGTTCTGCGCCATGGGCCGCCCGGGCAGCAGCAACGCCATCGAGGCGTACCCCTGCCGCCCGTGGACGACCTTCATGACCTCGTCGCCGTCCAGCCCGTGCCGGTCGGCCCAGCGGCGCCAGATCCGCTCCACGACGGCATGCGAGTCGACGAGGGTGCCGTCCATGTCCAGCAGGAGGGCGCGGGCGGTGAGCACGGCGGTGGACGTCATCGGCAGCTCCAAAGCACGAGGCGGGAAACAAGGTGGTCCCGCCCGCCGGTCAGGGAAAACGGGCGGGAGCCACTTTGTTTCTCTACGGTACAAAACCTTTCCATGATCCCGCCACCACCCCGGCAAAGGTTCACCGACCGTTCAGCTCAGCCGAAGACCGTCCGCGCCCCCGGACGATCCCCCGAAGATCACCCGGCGACGGCCTCGTACAGACTCCACACCCCGAGCCCCAGCATCAACAGCGCCGCAATCTGAGTGATCAGCTTCAGCGGCACCCGCTTCATCAGCGCCTTGCCCCCCACGATCCCCAGCCCCGCCACGGCCCACAGCGCCAGCACCGCACCGAGGCCCACCGACAGCGGATCGTCGTACCGCGCGGCGAGATTCGCCGTCATGATCTGCGTCAGATCCCCGAACTCGGCGACGAGGATCAGCATGAACCCCGCCCCGGAGACCTTCCAGAAGGACTGATTCTCGGGCCGGCGGACCTCCGCCTCGTCCTCGTCCTTCTTCAGCAGCAGCACCGCCGCGCCGCCCAGGAACAGCACACCGGTCAGCGCGTGCAGGATCTGCTGCGGCAGCAGCGTCAGCACGCTCCCCGCAGCCACGGCCAGGGCGACATGCAGCGCGAACGCGGCGGCGACCCCCACGAAGACGTACGACGCCCGGTACCGGGTACCGAGCACGAGCCCCGCCAACGCCGTCTTGTCCGGCAGTTCCGCGAGAAAGACGACGCCGAAGACGAGCGCCATCACACTGAAGCTGATCAAGGTTCCTCAATCGGTCGGGGCCGCCCCACCGAGAGTGCAGTACCTCTTGCACAAAGACACCTCGGCACGGCAGCACACGGAAGATGCACTGCGTTGCCGAAGGTCTCGCTGGCGGGACCCCTGTGACGAGGTCCGCCTCCGGGCGCCGGCTCAGACGAGCTGAGCAGTATGTCGACGGTCCGGCGAAGAGCTACTCCCCTTCTGCGCCGTCCATCTTACGTGATTGTTCGACCGTGAACCTTGTCATGTCATGCACGCGTCATTAACTTCTCACGCAACGCACACCTCCCGGCAACACGGCGTCGCGAGCATTCCCTCGCCCGCACGCCCAACGCCCCCACTTTCCAAGGGAGTTCGCATGCCGAAGTTCTACGCGCGTCGACGCCTGAGCATACTCGCCGCGTTCACCGGTCTCATAGCCTCCGTCGGCCTCGTCAACGGGCCGACCGCCTCCGCCGCCCTCCCCACCCCGGTCAGCGCCGCCACCGCCCGCAGCTACCTCGCCTCGCTCACCGTGACGGCCGAGGACCGCACCGGCTACAACCGCGACCTCTTCCCGCACTGGATCACCCAGTCCGGCGCCTGCAACACCCGCGAGGTCGTCCTCAAGCGCGACGGCACGAACGTCGTCCAGGACTCCGCCTGCGCCGCCACCAGCGGCAGCTGGTACTCCCCCTACGACGGCGCCACCTGGAGCGCCGCCTCCGACGTCGACATCGACCACCTCGTCCCGCTGGCCGAGGCATGGGACTCCGGCGCCGACAGCTGGACCACCTCCCGCCGCCAGGCGTTCGCCAACGACCTGACCCGCCCGCAGCTCATCGCCGTCACCGACAACGTCAACCAGGCCAAGGGCGACCAGGACCCGGCCACCTGGATGCCGTCCCGCACGGCCTACCGCTGCACCTACGTCCGCGCCTGGGTGCAGACGAAGTACTACTACGGCCTGTCCGTGGACTCCGCCGAGAAGAGCGCCCTGACCAGCCATCTGAGCGCCTGCTGAGCCGGAAGACCCCGGAACCTACCCACCGGCCTCCGTCGTTCCGTACCGTACGGGGCGACGGAGGAGTGTGATCGCGTGGCCGAACTGCGGCTGGGACCGCTGCTGAGACATGCCGGTGGTTCGTCCGCGACCGTCTGGGTCGAGACGAGCCGTCCGTGCACCGCCGAGGTGCGCGGCGCGGACGGCGCGCACGGCGCGTCCCGCACCTTCCGGATCGCCGGGCACCACTACGCCCTGGTGGAGGTGGCCGGCCTCGCACCGGGCACGACACAGTCGTACGAGGTGTTCCTGGACGGCGCCCGGGTGTGGCCGCTGCCGGACTCCCGCTTCCCGCCCTCGGTGATCCGCACCCCGGCCGCGGACGACACGGTCCGCGTCGCCTTCGGCTCCTGCCGCTGGGCGTCGCCTCCGGACGGCGGGGACGACCCGGTCGGCCCGGACGCCCTGGACACCCTCGCGGCCCGGATCGCGGCGGACCCCGAGGGCGAGCGCCCGGACGTCCTGGTCCTGCTCGGCGACCAGGTGTACGCCGACGAGGTCTCCGAGGACACCCGCCGCTGGCTCGCCGGCCGCCGCGACCTGAGCGAACCCCCGGGCGCCGAGGTCGCGGACTACGAGGAGTACACCCACCTCTACTACGAGTCCTGGCTCGACCCCGAGGTGCGCTGGCTGCTCTCCACCGTCCCCAGTTGCATGATCTTCGACGACCACGACGTCATCGACGACTGGAACACCTCCGCCTCCTGGCTCGCCGACATGCGGGCCACCCCCTGGTGGCGCGAACGCCTGCTGAGCGGCCTGATGTCGTACTGGGTCCACCAGCACCTGGGCAACCTCACCCCGGCCGAGCTGGCCGCCGACCCGCTCTACGCCGCCGTACGCGAGAGCTCCGACGGCACCGACGCGTTGCGCGACTTCGCCATCGCGGCCGACGCCGACCCCGCCTCGGTGCGCTGGAGCTACCGGCGCGACTTCGGCCGCGTACGCCTGCTGATGGTCGACACCCGCGCGGCCCGCGTCCTCGACGAGCAGCATCGCGCGATGCTCGACCCGGGCGAGGCCGACTGGCTGCGCGCGCAGGTCCACGACGGGCCCGGGAGCTACGACCATCTCCTCATCGGCACCTCACTGCCCTGGCTGCTGCCGCATCTGGTGCACTACGCCGAGGCCTGGGACGCCGCGCTGTGCCGGGGTGAACGGGGCGAGCGCTGGGCCCGGTTCGGGGAGCGGCTCAGGCGGGCCGCGGACCTGGAGCACTGGGCGGCCTTCCCGGCGTCCTTCGACGCACTGGCGGAGGCGATCCGGGAGGCCGGTTCGGGGCCCCAGGCGCCGGCGACGGTGTGCGTGCTGTCGGGGGACGTCCATCACGCGTACGTCGCCGAGCCGTCCTGGCCGGGCGACGAGGGACCCGGCGCACGGGTCGTCCAGCTGACCTGCTCCCCCGTCCACAACTCCATCCCGCTGCACATTCGGCTCGGGTTCCGGTTCGGCTGGAGCGCGGTGGCGCGGGCGCTGGGGCGGCGACTCGCGGGGCACGGCGGGGTGCCGCGGCCACGGATCGAGTGGCGGCGCACGGGCGGGCCCTGGTTCGGCAACCAGCTGATGACCCTGACCATGCGCGGGCGCTCGGCCTCCCTGCGGCTGGAGCAGGCACGCCCGCAGAAGGGCGGCGGGGCCCGGCTGCAAACGGTCGCGGAGTCCGAACTCAGCCCCTGATCGTCCCTTTTCGGGCGGTTGTCGCGGGCGTGGCACCCGATATCCCAGTTGCCAGTGAGGCATCCCACAGTCGCCCCACCCCGGGCCCGGATCCACCCCCTCCCGACGGCATGATGAGGCGGACCGTCCGCTTCCAGTGGAGGCGGCGGCCGTCCGCCCATGCGCCCCACCGCCCGGGAGTCACCCTCTTGTCTGCACCGACCACGGACCCCCTGCCGCTCTCCGTCGCCGTGGTCGGCGCCGGCCCGCGCGGCACCAGCGTCCTGGAACGCCTGTGCGCCTCCGCCCCCGAACTCCTCCCCCCGGGCGCCCGGCTGACAGTCCACGTCGTCGACCCCGCCCCGCCGGGACCCGGACGCGTCTGGCGCACCGCCCAGTCGCCCGAGCTGCTGATGAACACCGTGGCGAGCCAGGTCACCCTGTTCACCGACGACAGCGTCGACTGCTCGGGCCCCCTGCGCCCGGGCCCCAGCCTGCACGAGTGGGCGGCCGGCGCCCTCGGCCCCGACGAGTACCCGACCCGCGCCCACTACGGCCGCTACCTGGAGTGGGTGTTCGCCCGCACGGTCCGCGAGGCACCGCCCACGGTCCGCGTCGAGACCCACCCGGCACGGGCGACCCGCCTCGACGACGCCCCGGACGGCCGCCAGACCCTCACCCTCGACAACGGCCGCACCCTGACCGGCCTGTCGGCGGTCGTCCTCGCCCAGGGCCACCTCCCGACGGCACCGGACGCCGCCGAGCGCGCGACGACCGCGTACGCCGAGCAGCACGGCCTGCGCCACATCCCGCCCGCCAACCCGGCCGACGTCGACCTGTCGGCCGCACTCCCGCACGAGCCGGTGCTGTTGCGCGGTCTGGGTCTCAACTTCTTCGACCACATGGCCCTGTTGACCACCGGCCGGGGCGGCCGCTTCGTCCGCGCCGGGCAGGTGTTGCGGTACCTGCCCTCCGGCAACGAGCCCCGCCTGTACGCCGGTTCCCGGCGCGGCCTGCCCTACCAGGCGCGCGGCGACAACGCCAAGGGCCCCTACGGCCGCCATCTCCCCCTGGTCCTCACCCCCGAGGTCATCGCCGCCTTCCGCAAGCGCGCGGACTCCGGCGAGGCCCCGGACTTCCTCGCGGAGATATGGCCGCTGGTGGCGAAGGAGGTGGAGACGGTCTACTACGGGGCGCTGCTCTCCCCCGCCCCGGACTTCACCGACCGCTTCCTCGCCGCCCCGCACCGGAGTCCTCAAGAGCGGGATGTGCTGGACGAGTTCGGGGTTCCCGAGGAGAAGCGCTGGTCCTGGGACCGGATCTCCCGGCCGTACGAGGGACTGGACTTCGCCGACCCCCACGCGTGGCGCGCCTGGCTGCTGGCCTACCTGCGCGAGGACGCCGCGCAGGCCGCCCTCGGCAATACGGCGGGCCCGCTCAAGGCGGCCCTGGACGTGCTGCGCGATCTGCGCAACGAGCTGCGGCAGATCGTGGACCACGGCGGACTGGCCGGCGCCTCCCGCCGGGACCACCTGGACCGCTGGTACACCCCGCTCAACGCCTTCCTCTCCATCGGCCCGCCCCGGCGTCGCATCGAGGAACTGGCGGCCCTGATGGAGGCGGGCGTGGTCCAGGTCCTCGGGCCGCGCCTGGAGGTCCGGGAGGAGGACGGGGCATGGGTCGCGCACTCCCCGGCCGTGCCGGGATCGGCGGTCCGGGTCACCACGCTGGTCGAGGCCCGGCTCCCGGAACCGGACCTGCGCCGCACGGCCGACGACCTCCTCGCCCGGCTGCTGAAGACCGGACAGTGCCGTCCGCACACGGTCGACGGTTACGAGACCGGCGGCCTGGACGTGACCGCCCGCCCCTACCACCTGATAGACCGTCAAGGCCACGCACACGCGCGCCGGTTCGCCTTCGGGGTACCGACCGAGGGAGTCCACTGGGTCACCGCGGCCGGTGCCAGACCGGGCGTGGACTCGGTCACCCTCTCGGACGCGGACGCGGTGGCAAGGGCCGCACTGCGTACCGCCGCGACGGAAGCAGCACCCCCAGCCACTCCTCATACGGCACTCGCCACAACCAGAGGGTGCGCGTGAGACGGCGGCCCGGGTGGCGCTCGGCGCGGGCCCGCGCAATCCCGCCCCGCCGGGAACAGACGCCGCCGTCCGAGCGCGGCGACATTGGCCCGCACTGCCGCCACGACGGCGGATCCGAATGCGCCACTCGCCGACACCCCGGCGCACCCCGGCCCCAGCGGGGACGGCCGCTCCGCGCACCATGAAGCCGCGAAGAAAACGGCCCCGCAGCCCGACCGAATCCGGCACCCGCCGACACCACGGGGCCCGCATGGCCCCAGCCGGGACGGCGCTGCCATAGAGCCACTAAGGAGACGGCCCCCGCAGCCCGGCCGATCCAGCACCCCCCGGCACCGAGGCGCCTGCACAGCCCCGCCCCAGCCGGGACGGCCACCGTCATCCATGGACCGCGCACCATAGCGCCGCGAACGAAACAGCCCCCGCAACCCAGCCGAATCCGGCACCCGCCGACACCACGGGGCCCGCATGGCCCCACCCCGGCCGGGGCCGGCGCTGTCGTCCGCGGGCCGCGTTCCGTAGGGAGGCGGTGGCGCGCCCGCAGCCCGGCCCCATGCTGCACTCGCGAGCAACATGGGGCACACGTGACGCCCCAATCAGCGTGGGCTCAGGCGGCCCAGCCGAAAGGCACCGTGAAGCAGCCGACCCGGCCGCCCTTGCTGCCCGGCTCCTGGTGCAGGACGACGGAGGAGGCCTCGCCCTGCCGGAAGCCCCAGTTGTGCCGGGCCCGCGCCTCGCCCGCCCCGCGCTCGTCGGCCGTGAAGTCCAGCCAGACCTCGTTCTCGGCGGTCACATGGTGCGGCGCGGAGGAGACCTCGTGCTGGTAGTGCCCGCCGGCGGCGGCCGGATCGGCGCCGCACGGCTTCTGGTGCACATGGACGCCGTACCGGTGACCGGCCTTCATGCCCGTGACCCGCAGCCGCACGCTCGTCGCGCCGCCGGTCGTCATCCGCTGCTCCACCTCGATCCACGAGGCGGCCGGGACCAGCTCCGCGTCGTACGTCAGCGCCGCCGAGCCGACGAAGGCGCCGGGCGGCGCGAACCGCGCGTCCGTCCGCATCGAGTAACCACCGGCGCCGTCACCGCCGCCGACGGCGAGCACGACCGCCGCGAGGGCGCCCGCACATATGCCTGCCACCATGATCTTCCTAACGTCGCTGGATTCAGGACCCCTCTCCGTTGCTACGGGACACCCCGGCCCCCCGCCCGCCGGGGACCGGCAGCCGGGTGAACATCACGTGTTGAACACACGAGCCCCTGTGAACCACCCGTCACTCCCTGCCGCGTACGCTGTACGACCACGGGGGAAACGGGGAGTCGGGGTGCTGGAGAGTTTCGAAAGTGTTGGATCATTGGCCGCCAGTCCATGGATCTACGGGGCAGTAGCCCTGTCGGTCCTGCTGGACGTGTTCGTGCCGGTCCTGCCGAGCGGCGTACTGGTGATCATGGCCGCCACCGCCGCGGCAGCCGGTACCGCGGCCCAGTTCCCGGACATCCTGGCGCTCACCCTCTGCGCGGCGACCGCGTCCGTCCTCGGCGACCTGGTGGCCTACCGCCTCGCCTGGCACGGCGGCGCCCGCCTGGACCGCGCGATCGCCCGCTCCCGTCGGCTGCGGACCGCGCAGGAACGTCTCGGCGCGACCCTGTCCCGCGGCGGCGGCACCCTGGTCGTCCTGGCCCGCTTCGCCCCGGCCGGCCGCTCGGTCGTCTCCTTCTGCGCCGGCGCCGCACACCGCCGCGCCCGCGACTTCCTGCCCTGGTCGGCGCTGGCCGGCCTGTCCTGGGCCACCTACAGCGTGGCGCTGGGTTACCTGGGCGCGCAGTGGATGGGCGCGGGCTGGCTGGCGGCGGGGGTGTCCCTGGGGGCGCTGACGGCGGCGGGCGCGGGGGCGACGTACCTGATGCGGCGCCGTCCTGCCTGATCCGCGTACCCTGGACACAAGGAAAGGCAAGGGATCGCGTCCCTTGCCACTCTCAACTTATAGCGCACGGGGGGCCTTGCGGCAAGGCCCCCCTCATGCCGCAGAATCGCTCCCTCAACGCCGGTAGCTGCGGAAATGAGTGATTCACGAAGTGAGTGCTTCTCTGTCGATCGACCTGTCCAGTGAGAGTGCGTTCGACCTTCCCGAGCGGCTGGCCGCCAAGGCCGACCCCGCGCTGATCGCCGCCGACGAGCGGCACTTCGCGGCCATCGCGGAGAGCCTGGAGCAGACGATCGCCGAGCTGTCCGACCAGCTCGCCACCGAGCTCAAGGCACCTGGCGGCGCGGGCCGCGCCGCCATGGACCGGGACGCGGAGGTCCACCGGCTCACCGCCCGGCTGCGCGCCCTGCGCCGCTTCGGGCTCGACCTCGTCCTCGGCCACATCGTCACCGCGGACGACCCGGAGCCGGTCTACATCGGCCGCTTCGGCCTCACCGACAGCACCGGCCGCCGACTGCTGCTCGACTGGCGCTCCCCCGCGGCCGAACCCTTCTTCGCGGCCACCCACGGCAACCCGATGGGCCTGGCCAGCCGCCGCCGGTACCGCTGGAAGAGCGGCCGGATCAGCGACTACTGGGACGAGGTGTTCACCGCCGACGCCCGCGAGGGCCACGCCGCCCTCGACGACCAGTCCGCCTTCATCGCCAGCCTCGGCGCCAACCGCTCGGACCGGATGCGCGACGTGCTCGCCACCATCCAGTCCGACCAGG
The DNA here is from genome assembly GCF_042888685.1 of Streptomyces sp. NPDC002779. NCBI lineage: Bacteria > Bacillati > Actinomycetota > Actinomycetes > Kitasatosporales > Streptomycetaceae > Streptomyces > Streptomyces sp. NPDC002779. The sequence goes on along the minus strand of NZ_JBIAQC010000002.1, from coordinate 780,220 downwards.
ACGCCATCGTCCGCGCCGGATCGCGCGGCGCTCTCGTCGTCGACGGCGGACCCGGCACCGGCAAGACCGTCGTCGCCCTGCACCGCTCCGCCTACCTCCTCTACTCCGACCCCCGCCTCGGCCACCGGCGCGGCGGCCTGCTCTTCGTGGGCCCGCACCAGCCCTATCTGTCGTACGTCTCCGATGTGCTGCCCAGCCTCGGCGAGGAGGGCGTGCAGACCTGCACCGTGCGCGATCTCGTCGCCGAGGGCGCCGAGGCGCCGGAGGAGAGCGACCCGGAGGTCGCGCGCCTGAAGTCGTCCGCGGACATGGTGCGCGCCGTCGAGAAGGCCGTCCGCTTCTACGAGGACCCGCCCACCGAGGGCATGACGGTCAGCACCCCCTGGGCGGACGTCCGGCTCACCGCCACCGACTGGGCCGAGGCCTTCCAGGCCCCGGGGCCGGGCACCCCGCACAACGAGGGACGCGAGCTGGTCTGGGCCGAACTGGTCACCATCCTGCTCGACAAGCACGACGCCGACATCCCGCCCGAGCAGTTCCGCAGGGCGCTGCAGCACGACAGGGAGCTGGTCGAGGCCCTGGACCGGGCCTGGCCGCTGGTGGCTGCCAGGGACCTCGTCGGCGACCTGTGGTCGGTCCCCGCCTATCTGCGGCTGTGCGCGCCCTGGCTCACCCCGGACGAGGTCCGGCTGCTGCAACGCAAGGCGGCCCCGCACGCCTGGACGCTCTCCGACCTGCCGATCCTGGACGCGGCCCGGCAGCGGCTCGGCGACCCGAAGGCGGCGCGCCGCAAGCGCCGGGCGCAGGCCGCCCTCGACGTCCAGCGGGACCGGATGACCCAGGTCGTCGAGAACCTGATCGCGGCCGATCACGACGGCGACGGCCTGATGACCCAGCTGCGCCGCGAGGACTTCCGGCGCAACCTCGTCGACGAGTCCGAACTGACCACCGCCGACCCGGACCTGCTCGCGGGCCCGTTCGCGCACGTCGTCGTGGACGAGGCGCAGGAGCTGACCGACGCGGAGTGGCAGATGCTGCTGCTGCGCTGCCCCTCCCGCAGCTTCACGATCGTCGGCGACCGCGCCCAGGCCCGGCACGGCTTCACCGAGACCTGGCAGGAACGGCTGCAACGGATCGGCCTGGACCGGGTCGAGGTGGCGTCCCTCAGCGTCAACTACCGCACGCCGGAAGAGGTGATGACCGAGGCCGAGCCGGTGATCCGCGCGGCGCTGCCGGACGCCAACGTGCCGACCTCCATCCGCAGTTCGGGCATCCCGGTGGTCCACGGCCCGGTAGCGGACCGGGACCGGATCCTCGCCGAATGGCTGGACGCGAACGACGACGGGATCGCCTGCGTGATCGGCGACCCGTCGTTCGAGGCGACGCCCCGGGTCCGGTCGCTGACCCCGTCGCTGTCGAAGGGGCTGGAGTTCGACCTGGTGGTCCTGGTGGACCCGGAGCGCTTCGGCGAGGGCATCGAGGGAGCGGTGGACCGCTACGTGGCGATGACGAGGGCGACGCAGAAGCTGGTAGTCCTCACGAGCTCATGAGGTGCGGCGGGCGGGCCGGCCGGTGTTCCGAACGGGCCGGCCCGCACCCGCGTGGACAGGAGCTCATGAGGTGTCGTGGGCGTGCTTGGCCTTCATCCGCGCGTCCACCCGGTCCTCCGCGGCGACCTCGGCCCAGAACCGGTGCGTACTGACGAACACCGCGAGTTCGTGCTCGCGCTGCCGGAGCTTCTCCACGGCTGCCTGCTCATCCGCGGTCCAGCCGGGAGAGGCCGGGCGCTCGATCTTCCGCCAGCCGTGGTCGTCGCTGAATCCGTCCAGCGGCTCGACCGACCAGGGCAGCCGCTTGAGCAGGGCCGACAGCTCGGCCCGGACCTGATGCAGCTCCTCCTGACCGGCGAGGAGGTCACTCGGAAAGTCATAGGTCGTAGCCACGGCCGCAATGGTACGCCTGTTCGATTTTGGGTGGCGAGTTGCTTCCCGGGGTTCATTCGAACGGGTGCCTGATCACCGGAGGCACTGGGCGTCGACGGACCCGAAGCAGCGCGCCGAGAATGGACCCATGACTTCACCCTGGACCACACGCCCGGAGACCGGCTCCGACATCGCCGCCGTCCGCGAGATCGTCCTCGGCGCGTTCGAGACGCCACTGGAGGCCGACCTGGTGGACGCCCTGCGGACCGACGACGCGTGGATCGAGGGCCTCTCGTACGTCAGCACAGACACCGCCGACACCCCCGTCGGCTACGCCCTGCTGACCCGCTGCCACATCGACGACGTACCGGCCCTGTGCCTGGCCCCCGTCGCCGTACACCCCGCCCACCAGCGAACCGGCGCGGGCGGCGCGGCGATCCGGGCGGTCCTGGACGCGGCGCGGGAGCGGGGCGAACGCTTCGTCACCGTGCTCGGCCACCCCGACTACTACCCGCGCTTCGGCTTCGACCGAGCCTCCGCCCACGGCATCGGCGTCACCTTCGACGTCCCGGACGAGGCCCTGATGACCCTCGCCCTGACCACCGATCCGCTGCCGACCGGCACGATCCGCTACGCCAAGCCGTTCGGAATCTGACGACCGCGTCCCCCCGCACCGGCAGGTGAGGTCGGGCACCGTGCCGGCCAATAGCTTCCGCGAAGCGGCTGGGCCGGACCCGACCCGAAACGCCCCCGATCCCCGAGACCGACGTCACTCCCCAGCGGAAACGATCAGGACACAGACGGCGCACGTTTTACCCCACTGCTCCCCCAAATACCCACCCCAGCGGGCAGGTTCCGCCTGGCGAACCCACCAGCCCCACCGATACCGTCAGTGCTCTCACCTGCATCTGTATCTCACGGGGAGTCCACTGTGAAGCGCCGCTCTTTGCCCGTTGCTGCCGCGTTCGCCGCGACGGCGGCCCTGCTGCTGACAGCGTGCGGCAGCGAGGACGACAACTCCAGCGGTAACGACAAGATCGCTGGAGCCGAGCAGGGGACGGAAAAGCCGACGAAGTCGGCGCAGCCCTCCGGGGCACCGGCGGAGAACAAGCCGGACGGCGTGGACGTCTCCCTGCCGAAGGACATGAACCTGGTCTTCGACTGGGCCGAGCCGGAGGACGAGAACGAGGCGGCGGCGATGGAGGACGCGGCGAACTTCCTCCGTGCCCTCTACCGAGGCGTCGACAAGCAGACCACCAAGGACGCTGCCCTGACTGCTTACGCCACCGGCGACGGACTCCACTACGGGGAGGTGCAGATCAACGAGTGGATCAAGGGCGGCTGGACCGCCACCGGCACCCGCCGCCACTACGAGGCAACCACCCGGTCCGCCTCCAACGGCAGCTCGGTGGAAGTCGCATTCTGCTCGGATGCCAGCAAGTTCTACGGCAAGGAAGTCACAACGGGAAAGGCCCTGAAGACCGAGCCCAGCCTCAAGGACTTCGGACACTACAAGATCATCATGGTCAAGGTCCCCACGAGCGACGGCCTGTGGCAGGCATCCAAGGTGTTCGTGGAGACCGAAGCGGAGCAGTGCCAGTGAACGGATCGCTGCGCGCGGCCCTCGGCACCAGCGCTACTGCCCTGGCCATCGCGACCGTTCTTCTCACCGCCCCCAACTCCGCGGCAGAACCGGTGGACTTCGGCAAGGGAGACGGCTCGGAGGAAAAGGGCGGCAGCGACGGCAACAGCATCTACGCCGCCGCCCGCATCCAGTACTCCGGCTCCGTGGCCAAGAACGGCGGCACCGGGAACGTGACGGCCACCGACGTCAACTGGACGCCACCGCCGTGCTGGTACGCCCCCTACCTCGGCGCCAAGGACTTCAAGAAAAGGATGTCCAAGGACATCGAGGGCCAGATGAACGCCCCCGGCATGGGCGGCCACGCAGGCGCCGCGCTCAGCGAATTGCAGCGCCACTACGAGGACGAATACGGCTGGACCAACACCCCGGGCTACAAGGACTACAACGTCGAGAACGACGGCAAGGGCATGTTCTGGGCCGCCGTGGAGAACCCGAACGAACCGGACCTGCTCAAGCGCAGCTCATGCAACGACCTCCCCTTCTGGGTCGAGACCGGCGAGACCCCGCCACCCCAGTACGAACAGGCGATCACCCCGCAGATCCTCGCAGCCCTCGCCTACCAGCACATGCAACTGCCCGACACCGAAGTCGCCCTCGCCCCCAAGGCGGTCACCAAGGTGAACCTGCCGACCTGGGCCTGGCTCGACAAGACCGTCTTCAACGAGATCCAGGCCACGGCCGCCATCAACGCCCCCGGTGTCAACCTCCAAGCCACGACCACGGCAAAGCCGGTGGCCCTGAAGCTGCAGCCGGGCACGGCAGACGCCGAGACCTACCCGGCGTCGGGCGAGTGCGCCATCAACACCGACGGCTCCATCGGCGAGCCGTACGCCAAGGTCAAGGCGGATGAAAACCCGCCCTGCGGCCTGAAATACCTCCGCTCCTCCGGCAACGGCACCTACAACCTCCAGGCCACCATCACTTGGCAAATCACCTGGACAGGCACAGGAGGCACCGGCGGCAACCTCCCGAACGGCACCTTCGGCAACAACCAGGCCGTCACGGTCCAGGAAATCCAGGCCATCAACCGCTGAAGCGCAGTAACACGAAACGGGAAAGCAGTGTATGGCTGACCGGCTAGCTGTAGATGGCGGCGAACTCGCACGATTCATGCAGCTCTTGAAGGATTCGAGCAGTTCTTTGAAAGGGTTACGCAAAGCCTTGAGCGACGCGACCGTCACCGGGCTGGGCACCGACGACTTGGACTCGGCGTGCGAGGACTTCCAAGGAGACTGGAAGTACGGCACGGAGGAGATCGGCAAGCAGACCGAGGATCTCGCCAAGATCATTGGTCAGAGCAAGCAGATCTATGAAGAAGTGGACAAGGCGCTGGAAGAAGCCTTGAAAAAGGCCAGAGACGGGAAGTCGGGGGGTAAGAAGTGACGGTAACGCCCGGTCTCGAACAACCCCCCTTCGTCAGCTCACCCGCGGCCCGCGAGGGGAACCTGCCACAAGGGCTCAAGTCCTCGCCGACCATTCCGAACCCCAACTACCCCCATCTCGGGTTCAATCCGACCCCAGGCGATATCGGGACTGTCCGCGAACTGCACAAAAAGCTGGTCGACTGCGCAAAAGTCCTTGAAGAGACACATGGGCTCGTGACCAAGCTCATGGACGGCAGCTACTGGGAGGGGGACGCTGCCGTCGCCTACCGCGAGCAGCTTGAGGGCGGACCTCTCCCGCTCAACCTGAAGAACGCCGCCCGTTCCCTCCGCAAGGCCGCGCGACAACTCGACCGCTGGGAAGGCGAACTCGACGAATTTCAGCGCCGAGCCAAGAAGCTGGACCACGACGCCAGAGACGCACATGATGCCGTGGACAAGGCAAAGGGCCATGCCGACAAAGCAAGGAACAACCCCGACCTCGACAGCAAAGGCAAGTCCCACGACGAGGCCCGGAAGGATCTGACCCACGCGAACACGGCGGCGGAGGAGGCCCAGGCCGAACTCGACAAAATTATCGGCAAGGCGAAGAGGCTCGCCGAAGAGCATGAGCAACAGGCTCGACACCGCGCTGGCAAGATCCGCGACGCCACGGACAAACTGGCGCCCCACGAACCAGGGTGGCTCGATGAACTCGGTGAATGGATCACCGAGAATCTGCCCGACATCCTCAGCTTCACCGCGGGCGTCATCGGGCTGGTGGCCCTGTTCGTGGCTACGGGTGGTATGGCTGGCGCCGTCCTCCTGCTCGCAGCAGCTGCACTGAGCGCTTCCGCACTCGCCATACGGCTATCCGACTCGGAGGTACTCACATCCCTCAAGGATGGCTTCATGAAGGGTGAGTTCGACTCCGACTTCTGGGGGAACCTCGTCAGCGTCGGCGGGGACCTCCTGGGAGCGGTTCCTGGCGTGGCTGCCGTGGGAATGGGCGTACGGGGGACGATGAGCGCCCTGCGCGCCGGCGAGGAAGCGGTCGCCCTCGGACGGGTGCTGACCACACTGGGCAGTAAAACCATGGACGAAGCCAAGGCCATCACCGGCCTCGGCAATTCGGCCCTGGACCTCGTCGTGCGCGGGGCCCGGGACTCCGCCAAGGCCGGGCAGGTCGTCGAGATCACCTCAGCTTCACTCGGTGTGGTGACCGCTGGGTACGGTCTCGTCTCCAGTGCGGTGGACTCCCTGGACAACGACGGAGCGAAGGACAGTGGCACCGGCGTGGACGGCGTACGGGGCATCCTGGACGGCGGCGCCCTCGTCGACCTGGCCCGGTACGCGTTCTAAGCAGAGGACAAGAGAGATCTCATATGAATCCCACGGCCTGTACCGTTGCATGGGAACACCCCCCGACGCGAACCGCCTGGTCAAAACAGTTGGCGGTGAATGCAATCGCTTTTGTCGGTTGGGTTGCTCTGTGGGTGGCTCTGCTGTCGCTCCTCGCGGTATTCCTGTCGCCTGGGTACGCGATTCTGTTCGTACCGTTTCTGATCTACAGCTTTTACCGGGCTTTCATTCAGATCTTCGTCTTCCCCACACTCTTCCGAATGAGGCGTGTCCTCCAGGAGTACTCATGGAATCTGCATAGCGATGCCGTGCATGGCCTCGGCGAGCGGACCGACGTCGTCGGCAGGCAGTACGGATGGTTCGAGTTCCCGAACCCGGCACGCCCTGGGGAGCCCCTGCCCATGGTGTTCCCCCGGCATTGGGGGGTTGGCTGGTGGCACCGCCGCATGGCTCCCCGCGCCGCACCTGCGTTGAAGGCTCAGATCGGTGTGGTGTGGCTCGCGGGTGACCCGCGCTTCATCGGCGTGATCGCTGCGCCGACCCCCGACGGAACGAAGCCTCGCCGCTTCCGCTTTCTCAGTCAGCAGACCGGGGCGGACGGAGGCCGTCATTCGGTCGCCTCCTGGGGAGCCACCGACGAAGACATCGAACGCGGGCGCCGTGCGGGAGTCCGTCCTGCACAGCCCTGATCCCTTGCTCCGCCCAGCGCCCGGAGACTCAGCGACATGACCTCTCGCGTCCTCCTTGATGAATCCGTCAGTGACCCCGACGCCGGTATCTGGTTCGCCGTGCCGGGCGGCTTCACCGAGGTCCCGATCGATGCTCTCCTGGCCCCTCCGTCCTCTCCCGAAGCGAACCGGCTTCGGGAAGCAATCGCTCCGTTGGCCGAGGCCTTTCCGGACGGAGTGACTCGTCAACAGTTCATTGCCCAATTGGCTGCGGGGCAGCAACTTCTCAGTGCGCTACGCGAAGTGGGAACCGTGCACTGCTCGCTGGGGGTACATCGCGACGACACAGAGGGAAGCAGTGGAGGCATTCTGCACTCACTCTTCACCGTCTCCTGGCGTGACATCGCCTGGTCCCCACGATCAGTGAGCGCGGCAAGGGCAGTCGCGACGGGAGATCAACTCTCCCACGTCGAATACCTGGACCTGCCCAGTGGCCCCGCATCGATGGGCGAGACGGTTCGCACACCAACTCCGGAGTCGGGTCTTGCACCGACCCCGCTGCTCCAGATCTACGCTTATCTCCCTCACCCGGACTCCACGCGCATGGCAGTCCTGATGATCAGTACCACCGCCGTGGGACACCGAGAGCAATACCGGGAGATTCTGCGGCAGATCGCGCAACTGACCAGCTTTGAGTGCCCTTTGACCGAGGCGTAGAAGGAGAAGCGGCTGCTGGTCGGGCTCTCTTCTGTCGCCAACGCACACGTCGACTTCGACTTCGACGTCGTACGAGGCCCGCTGCGGGCCACGGCAAAAGGGCCGAGAAGGATCTGCTGACGGCCCCTCCCCGTCGTATCAGTGCCCGGCCGCCCGCAGCTCCGCCACGAGGCGGGCCGTTACGGGCACGGCGACCCCGTGCCGGTCCGCCGCCCGGAGCAGCGCCCCGCCGATGGCGTCCAGTTCCAGCGGACGACCGGACTCGGCGTCCCGCTGCATGGACGACTTGGTGGCGGCCGGAAAGGCGTCGTACCGCGCGAGGGCCTGCGCGGGATCGGCGGGCCCCCCGCACGCCCGGCTCACGGCCCCGGCCTCCTCGACGAGCGCGATCAGCTCTTCCCGGTACCGCGTACGCACCTCACCCAGCGGAAGCCGGTATCGGGTGGTGAGCAGGGCGAGCGGCGCGAGGAAGGCCATCTTCGCCCACAGCGCGGCGGACTCGTCCTCGAGCACCCGGGTTGTGGGCCCGGCAGCCCCCAGCACGCCGGCCAACCCGTCCAGCCGCTCCCGCGACACGAGATCCCCACTGAGATCGATCTCGGCGAACGGACTGCCGTGCTCGATGACGCCCGGAGCGACCCGCGTCGACTCCACCCGGATGACACCGGGAGCGACCAGCTCCGGCCGATGGTGGGCCCGCAGCACGGCGGGATGCTCCACCCCATTGAGAAACGGTACGAGGAGCGCGTCGCCCAGAGCCTTGGCCGGGACCCGCTCCAGGGCCGCGTCGAGGGAGGTGTGCTTGACGGCGACGACACAGGCGTCCACGGGCTCGCGCAGCACGGTGTCCGCCTCGACGGGGGCCCGGAAGTCCCCGTACAGCCCGCTGCGCACCTGAATCCCGGTTTCCCGCAGCGTGCCGACGGTCTCATCGCCGGCCAGACAAATGACCCGGTGCCCGGCCCGGGACAGCAGCGCACCGAGCAGGCCCCCGATTCCGCCGGGCCCGAGTATCGCGACGGTGAAGTCGGTCATGGGAGTACATCCCTGCGTCGGTCGGCCCCATCGGTCGGTGGCCGCCTCTTCGCGATCATGGCAGACCCCGCCCACGCGCGGAGGCGCATTGTCAGTGCCGGGAGTCAGACTGGACACATGTGCCGCAGCATCAAGACCCTCCGCCCTCCGGTCCTCCCCGAAGAGGCCACCGAGGAAGACATCAGAGCCGCCGCCCTCCAGTACGTCCGCAAGGTCTCCGGCTTCAGAACCCCGGCCGCCCACAACAGGGAGGTCTTCGACCGAGCGGTGGACGCCATCGCTGAAGCCACAGCGGCCCTCCTGGCAGACCTGGAAGTCCGCGGCCACCCGACCCGCAAGCCGGCCTGAAATACGCAAAAGGCCCCGGCCACAAGGACCGGGACCTCTCACTCATCAAGGTGGGCGCGGACGGTTTCGAACCGCCGACATTCTGCTTGTAAGGCAGACGCTCTACCCCTGAGCTACGCACCCTGGATGAGTCGACAGCGTACCTCGCCCGGGGCACTGCCCCGCAAACCCGGGGGTTAACCCCACCCGAAACCCGGGAGTGGTCCGGATCCCCCTGGGGGACGGGGGTGCATACCGTCGGGAGGGCTTGGGGAAGGTCCGTTTCCAGTGGTGGGGGAGATCGTCGTGGGTCGTCGGGTTGCTGTTGTGGGTGGGGTCGTGGCGCTGGTCGTCGGGGGGCTCGCGGGGTGTGGGGCTTCCGCGGGGGACGACAAGGAGCCCGAGCAGCGGAGTTTTGGGCTGGAGGGGAGTTCGCTGGTCGTCGACTCCGATGATTCCGCGTTGGAGATCGTCGCCTCGGACGCGCATCCGGCCGGGAAGATCAAGGTGACCCGGTGGTTCGAGGGGTCCGTCGTGGTGGGCGGCGAGCCCAAGGTGACGTGGGCGATGGAGGGGGACCGGCTCACTCTGCGGTTGAAGTGTTCCGGGGTGATCGCGGACTGTTCGGCCAAGCACCGGATCGAGGTGCCGCGGGGCGTCGCCGTCGAGGTCGAGGACGGGGACGGCAGTGTGCGGGCGCGGGGGTTCGAGGAGGCGCTGAGCATCCGTACGGGTGACGGGTCCGTGCACGTCACCGACTCCAGCGGGCCGCTGCGGCTGCGCACCGGGGACGGCTCCGTGCGGGCCGAGGTCGATTCGCGTGAGGTGCACACGCAGACCGGGGACGGGTCGGTGAAGCTCGAACTGGGGGCCGTGCCCGACCTGGTGGAGTCCCGCAGCGGGGACGGTTCCGTGACGATCGAGGTGCCCCGGGCCACGTACCGGGTGACGGCCGAGACCGGTGACGGCGGGGTGGATGTCGACGTACCGCGGGACGAGCGCAGCGCGCATGTGGTGAGCGCGCGGACCGGGGACGGGAAAGTCACGGTGCGAACCGCGAACTAACCGGCCCGTGTGTTCGTCCTTAACCGGTGGGAGAATGACAGCTCCGGGCAGGGCGGACCACAGCACGGGAGAGGGATGTGACGGCGACACCTTCGCAGCCGTACTCGCCGTTGGTGCCGCGTGCACCCCGTCCCGTGCGGCAGGCGCTCGTGGACACCGTCGCCCTGCTCGCCCTGCCGCTGGCCGCGGCGCTCGTGCTGCCCGCCGCGTTCGCCGGCGGCGGCACCCGGCGCTGGTTCGGCGGGCGCGCGGAGAATCAGCGGGCCGAGGCGCAGGCCGCGAAGGACGCCGCCGCGGCGGCCTTCTACGAACTCGACACGGCTCAGCGTGATCTGCGGATCTCCATCGAGACCATCACGGCTGTCGACGACTCCCCCGCCGCGCGTCGCGCGGTCACCGACTTCGAGGCGATCAGCGGACGTATCGACGCGGCCAGCCAGCAGTACATCGAGGCCGTCGACGCCCATGACCTGGACCGGGACGATCTGGAGTCCTCGGTCGCCGGGCAGGCGCGCAACGCGCTGACCCGGGCCAAGGAGGAGCTGGTCCGGGTCAAGGGGGAGCTGGACCGTTTTGAAGACGGGCTGGGGCCGCTGCTGGGGAAGGCGGAGACGCAGCTGGCCCGGCTGGTGCCCGCGGTGGAGCGGGCCCGGCAGGGGCTGCTGGCCGCGTCCAACGCGCTGGACGCCGTACGGTCGTCCGGGCTGGCGGCGGACGACCTCGCGGCCCGGCTGGCGGCGCTGGCGCCTGAGCTGACCAAGCTGAACCAGGGTGCCGGGCAGCATGGCGTGCCGCAGACGCTGGAGCGGGCCGAGCGGGTGGCCCGGGAGGCCGAGGCGGTGCGGGTGGAGGCCGACCGGCTGCCGGAGCGGGCGGCCGAGATCGATCACCGGCTGGTGTCGCTGCGGACGCGGGCGCAGGCGCTGACGACCCGTTCCGGGCAGGTGGAGCCGGTGCTGAGCGAGCTGCGGCGGCGGTTCACGGTCGCCTGCTGGCAGGACCTCCAGGGCGTGCCGGACCAGGCCGTGGAGAATGTCCGGCAGGCCGAGCTGAAGCTGAAGGAGGCGCAGGCCGCGCGGGACGAGCAGCGGTGGCCGGATGCGACGGCGCTGCTGTCCACGGCCCGGGCGCTGCTGAACTCGACGGACGAGTCCGTGTCGGCCGCGGGTGACCGGCTGCGGCGGCTGAACGCCGTGCAGAAGGATCCGCGGGCGGAGATCGAGCGCACGCGGTTCGCGATCCGGGACGCGCAGCGGCTGGCGATGGCCGGTCGCCATACGCCGGATCCGCGGCATGCCCGGCCGCTGGACGACTCGGTGGCCCGGCTGGAGCGGGCCATCGGCACGCTGGAGGGGCGGCACCCCGACTACTGGCACTTCCTGACGGAGCTGGAGGGGGTGCGGCAGACGGTGGCCCGGGTGGTGGCGCAGATCCGTGAGGAGCGGGGCGGCTCGGCCGGTTAGCCGTGCGGTCGTACGCCTCGCTGTGACCTCAGCCCGGTCCTCTGTCCGTATGCCTCGCTATGACTTCAGCCCGGTCCTGCGTTCGTACGCCTCGCTGTGACTTCGGCCCGGTCCGCCCTCCGTATGCCTCGCCATGCGCCCGGCCGGTTAGCCTGTTCGTATGCCTCGCTATGAGTATCGGTGCCGGTCCTGCGGTGACACCTTCGAGCTGAGCCGGCCGATGGCCGAGTCCTCCGATCCCGCGGAGTGTCCCGCGGGGCATGGGGACACGGTGAAGCTGCTGTCGACGGTGGCGGTCGGCGGGACGACGAGCGCCCCCGCACCCCGGGCAAGCGGGGGCGGAGGCGGGGGCTGCTGCGGCGGAGGCTGCTGCAGCTGACATGAGCCGATGGCCGGGCTACCTCGGCGTCTGTGACTCCCGCAGGAGCTCCCTGAGGATCCGCTCCCCGGCCAGCACTCCCCGCTCCGGCAGGGCGGAGATCGTGGGTGCCGTCCAGCCCGCGTCGGCGAGTTCGCCGTGCCCGGGGCGCCAGCCCTTGTCCGCGGCGAGGAGCAGGTCCGCGTCGAGGAGGGAGTCACCGGCCGCGAGGGTGAGGTCCGCGCCGGTGCGTCGCGCCAGTTCGTTCATGGCCGCGCTCTTGGTCAGCGGTTTGGGTACGGCGTAGAGCTTGCGGCCCTGGAGCGAGACGGTCCAGCCGCGGTTCTCGGCCCAGACGGCGAGTTCCTTGACCCAGTCGTCGGGCAGCAGTTCCCGTTCCACGACCAGGTAGGCGAAGAGGTCCTCGGCGACCCGGTGCTTGCGTACCCACAGCGGGTCGGCCGTCGCCATCAGGTGGTCGCGGACCTCGTCGAGAGTGGCGCACTCGTCCGCGAGCCGGGCGTTGACCCGTGCCTGCCACTCGGGGTCGGAGACGCCGTCCACCAGGAGGTGGCCGCCGTTGGCACAGATCGCGTACTTGGAGGGCGGGCCGGGGAGGTTGATGCGCTGGTACTGCTTGCGGGTGCGGGTGGTGGTGGGGACGAAGAGGGCCGCGTCGCCGAGTTCCGCCAGCAGCTGCGAGGCGGTTTCGGTCATGTAGGACAGCGGCTTGCTCTCGTGCACCTCCACGCACAGCAGCCGGGGTGCCCGCGCGTCCGGCATGGTCAGGGCGAGGGCCGCCGAGGAGTAGATGAGGGTACGGTCCAGATCGCTCGCCACCAGCACCGGCATCAGAGGGTCACCGCCTTGCCGTCGGCGCCGGTCGCGCCGCGCGTGTACTTGGGGTGGATCAACCCTACGCAGGTGTACGGCAGTTCGGCGACCTCTTCCACCGGTACCCCTCTGTGTTCGGCGAGCAGGCGGACGTGGTCCAGGTCGGCGCCGGCCCCCGCTCGCGCCAGGATCTTCCACGGCACCCGGCGCAGCAGCACGCGGGTGGTCTCGCCGACGCCGGGCTTGACGAGGTTCACGTCGTGGATGCCGTACTCCTCGCTGATGCGCTCGACCGCCGCCCAGCCTTCCCAGGTGGGCGTCCGGTCGGCCGACAGCAGTTCCTTGGCCTGGGCGTTCACCGCGTCGGCGACCTCGGGGAAGCGGGCGGAGACGGCGTCCAGGAAGTGCACCGAGACGTCGGCGCCGGCGAGTTCGCGGTAGAACTTCGCGCCGTGGAAGTCGTCGGGGCCCACCAGGTCCGCGCGCAGCACGGTGCGGGAGATCAGGCCGGACACGGTGGAGTTGAGGCAGGCGGAGGGGATGAGGTAGTCCTCGCGGGTGCCGTACGTCCGTACGCAGGAGCCCGGGTCGGCCAGTACCGCGATCTCCGGGTCGAAGCCGGTGATGCCCTCGGTCGCCTCGAACTCCTCGATGGCGGCGGCCAGTTCGCGGGTGATCGCGCCCTTGCCGGTCCAGCCGTCGACGAAGACGACGTCGCGGGGGTCGTGGTGGGCGGCGAGCCAGCGCAGCGCGTTGGCGTCGATGCCGCGTCCGCGGACGATGGAGACGGCGTAGTGCGGCAGGTCCAGGCCGTGGCGGTGCTGGGCCCAGCGGCGCATCAGGACGCCGACGGGGGTGCCGGCGCGGGCCAGCGAGACCAGCACCGGGCGCGGGGAGCGTTCGGCGAGCACGACCTCGGTGACCGCGCCGACCGCCTGGGCGAGCCGGGCCGCGGACTCCTCGAGTGCCGTCCGGAACAGCTCCTGGTACTGCTCGCTCGGCTGGTACTCGACCGGGAGGGACTCCGCGTAGTGGGCGCCGCCGCTCTGGATGGCCTCCTCGCGTTCCTCGGTCGGTGCCTCCAGGGTCACGTCGGACAGGTCCTGGAGCAGCCAGCCGACCTCCTCGGGGGCGTACGAGGAGAAGACGGGGCCGCGGAGGGGCTCGGGCAGCATCGAGGGCCTTTCGGGTGCGTACGAGGGGACGACCGCGAGGAGGACCTGCGGGGTGTGCGCGGTGAGCTGCGCGAGCAGGCCGTCGGGGGCGTGCAGGTGCGGGGTGTCGGCGGTCGAGTCCACCACGGCGATGACGGCGTCGAAGCCGGCGCCGGCGACGTTGTAGGCGTAGCGCTCGCCGGGGCCGTCGGCCGGGTTGTCGTGGGCGGGGAAGGCGAGGCGGCTGCGGATGGCGTAGCCGGGGTCGTCGACGGCGAGGACGGGTGAGCGGGTGGTGGTGGAGTAGCTGACGTCGGCGTCGGTGATCCGCTCCAGTTCGCCGGCGAGGCGGAGGGGGGCGTACATCAGCTCTTCGAAGCCGAGGATGTGCACGCGGTGCGCGTTGTCGGGCAGTGCTTCGGCGAGCCTGGCGGCCATCTCCGGCAGCGCGTTTTCCAGGCGTATTCGGTGGGCGGGGGTGAAGCCGTGCCGTCCGCCGTCGGGGAGGCCGGGGGGCCAGTGCAGATCGACTCGCTCGACTGCCGGCCGCGGGGCGGTGGGGGCCGGCCGCGCCCCCTCCTCGTACCGGGTGACGAGCTCCTGGCCCTTCTCCAGCACTCCCTCCGGCAGCCGCACCGTCCCCGATGCCGCCGCCACCAGGTCCACCCGCGCACCGATCTCGCGCGCGAACTCCTCCAGCCGCCCGGCATCCGCCGCCGACCGCATGTCGACCAGCGCCACCACCACGTACCGCCGCCGCGGGTACCGCGCATGAAGATCCCGCACGGTGTTCAGCACCGTGTTCCCCGTGGAGAACTCGTCGTCGACCAGGACCAGCGGGCCGTCGCCGGCCAGCAGGACCGGGTTCTCGGGCAGGAGCAGGTGCGAGGTGGCGTGCGAGTGGGACTCCTCGAAGCCGCCCGCCGGGGTGATCCCCGGGACCGGGCGGCGGGTGGAGTGGAGGTACGGCGCGAGGCCGATACCGTCGGCCACCGAGTGCCCCAGGCCGGTCGCGGTCTCCGCGTAGCCGAGGACGACCGCGGCGGCCGCCTCCTCGTCGCCCAGCAGGTCCCGCACCCGGCGTCCGAGGGCGACGCCGTGGCCGTGGACCACGGCCGGTGACTGCGGTACGTGCTTGCCGAGCACCTGGGAGACGAGCAGATGCGCCCGCTTGGGGTTGCGGCGCAGCGCGAGTCCCAGCAGCTCCTTCAGCGCGTCGTCGCCCTCCAGTTCGACCCCGAGCCGCTGGGCGACCCAGGTGCCGGACCAGACCCCGTTGTTCACTGCCTTGTTCATGCGTCCCTTGGTTTGTCAGGTGTCAGCCGGGGATTCCGGCGGCGAGCAGCTCGACGAAGCCGACGTCCTCGTTGGCGACCCCGAAGACCTCGGCGCGCAGCAGGGTCCGCTCGGCCCAGGCGCGGTGCGGCTTCACCTCGTTCATCTTGTTCGTGTACGCCGAGCGCAGCACGCCCCCGCCGCCGCGCTCGGGCCGCAGGATGTCCTGCGCGTCGCTGTACTCCTCGTGGCTGACCACGGACAGCGCGTGCACGGGCAGGACGTGGGAGGGGTGGATGCAGGTCTTGCCGGTGAGGCCGTTGGCCTGGTCGAGGGCGATCTCGCGGAGCAGGCCGTCCATGGCGTGCTCGATGAGGGCGGCGCGCAGTTCCTCGGCCTGGCCGTCCAGGAAGGGGCTGCGCCGCAGCTGGGGCTTGAACATACGTTCCTGCACGCGGAAGTACTCCCACACCGGGCCGGTCACGGTGAAGCCGGTGCCGTCGGCGCGGCCGAGCATGTTGACCACGTCGGAGATGACGGAGGCGACGATCTGGACGTCGTACGCCGTCATGTCGGGAGCCCGGCGCAGACCGTAGGAGGAGCAGAAGTCGGTCACGCCGAGGCGCAGCGCGAGCACCCTCTCACGATACTTGTCGACCGCTCGGGAGATCCCCTCCAGCGTCTCCCCCCGGGACTCGCGGAAGAGCAGCTCGGGGGACTCCAGCACGGGCATGGCGAACAGCCGCCGCCCGCTCGCCGCCTCGGCGCTCGCCAGCGCCTCCAGGAAGGGGATGCCGCGTTCCTCGGTGAATTTCGGCAGGACGAACCCGGACAGCAGCCGTACGGCGGGGCCGAGGCGTCGTACCAGGTCGGGGATCTGTTCGGGGGCCCGGACCCGGATGAACAGCAGCGGCAGGCCGGCCTGCTCGTGGGCCGCGAGGCCGGTGAACTGCCGGACGAGGTTCTCCTCGCCCGCCGCGACGTCCTCGTCGCCGATCGAGTCCTCCAGGCACAGCACCATCGAGACCACGCCGCGCGCCGCCTGCTTGCGGATGTCGTCGGCGAGGCGGGGCCGGGTGGCCGGGCTGTACAGCGTGGCGCCCAGGGCCGTGGCGAGCAGCCGGGCGGAGGAGTCGGAGTCGAACTCGCACGGCTCCCGGTGGAAGAGACGCTTCCGCACCGCAGGGGCGATGTGCCCGAAATGACGCATATAACTCCCCCGTGGTGGCTGTGCCCCTGTGATGTTCGCAGGTGGCCGGTAATAGTACGTAGATTCCTGTGTCAGGGGTTCCCGGTGGGCATGAACTCCTGGTAACGCGAGTGCGCACACCCACCAGCTGATCATGTACCCCGCGTTGTCGTGATCACTACCGAGAGGGCAGGATGACCGCATGACGCACGCGATGCTGAAGGGGTCGAACGTCCCGCTCGAAGCCACGACCGTACGTGCCGTGCTCCGCTGGACGCCCGGGCAGGGGGTCCCGGATGTCGATGCCTCGGCACTGCTCCTCGGCCCCGACGGCAGGGTGCGGTCCGACGAGGATTTCGTCTTCTACAACCAGCCCCGCCACCCTTCCGGCAAGGTCTGGCGGCTCGGCAAGAAGCGGGTCGCCGAGGGCCTCACCGACACGATCCAGACAGATCTGTCCGGTGTCGAGCCCGGCGTCAGCCAGATTTACCTGGTCGCTTCGGCCGACGGTGCCACGTTCGACCGCGTACGGTCGCTGCGCATCCTGCTGTACGACGCTTCGGTGGCCGACGGCGAGCCGCTGCTGCACTTCGACATTAAGCCGGAGACGGGCGAGGAGACGGCCCTGATCTGCGGTGAGCTGTACCGCCGCGGCGAGGGCTGGAAGTTCCGCGCCCTGGGCGAGGGGTACTCCAACGGCCTGGAGGGCCTGGCCACGGACTTCGGCATCTCGGTGGAGGAGGCGGAGCAGGCGGCCGCGCAGGAGCCGCCGGAGGAGCCGAGGTCCCAGCCGCTGCCCCCCGAGCAGCCGACCACGGCCGTCCCCCCGCAGCCGTCGTACGGCTACCCCCAGTCCCCGCCCCCCGCCCGGTCGGCGTACGGCTATCCCCAGTACGGCTATCCGCCGCCGGTGACCCCGGCCCCGGTCCCGGCGGGAGAGTTCCGCCTCCCGCCGCAGGGCCCGCAGTTCGTCGGACGGTAGGGAAGCACCCCGTCAGGGGCGCGGGGAACCGCGCGACCAGGCACGGACGACCCGCGGCCGGACGTTCACCGCCCCGACTTCGCCTTGTAGCCCCGCCCCCACTGCAATCCCCACCCGTACAGCCGGTCCAGCTCGCCCTGGAATCCGTAGACGAACTTGACCTCGCGGCGGACGAGGATCTCGCCCTTCACGTTCTCGATCATCACCACCGCGCAGGACCGGGCCTGCGGCTGCCGCTCGTCGAGGCCGATCTCGATCCGGGGCCCGTTGCTCGGGTAGAGCGTGACCATGGCCTGGGTCCGGTCGAACGCCGGCGTCTGGTCGTAGATGTAGACGAAGACCAGCAGGCGCTTGATGCTCTCGCGCTGATCGAGGTTGACGTACATCGTCTCCCCGGACCCCGACCCGAACCGGTCGTCCCCGCTGAGCTTGACGTACGGCGGCGCGTTGACGTCTCCCAGGAACCCGCCCAGCGGCTGGACCACGCCCTTGGTCCCGTCGGTCAGCTCGTACAGGCACCCGAGGTCCAGGTCGACGTTGACCATGCTCTGGCTGTGCCCCACGACCTCCGGCGGCTTGAGCGCCTTGAACGGATGCCGCAGCAGGCTCTCCCGCTGCGGCCCGCCTATGTCGGAGCTGCGCATCCGCCAGGCCAGGTTGATGCGCAGATGACCGTTGGCCGCGTCCTGCTTGGTGAGGGAGACCTGACTGTGCCGCTTGGTCAGCTCGATCGCGTTGGACGACGCACTGCCCGAGTCGAACTGGGCAGAGCCTCCGCTCCGGAGCCACCCGTCGAACAAGCCCATTCCCGCCCCCATAGTGCTGTGGACAATCCGACGGGGCGGCCGGAGACCCGGCCGCCCCGCTCAGAAGCGTTCCCTCACGAGGAGGTCGGTCACACCCCGGACGAGACCTCAGTCTTGTCCGGGTCGGAGGCTTTTCCCTCGGCCGCCAGCGCGCGGTTCCGGCGCACCGAGGAGATGAAGGACCAGCCGATCAGGACGACACCGATACCGCCGGTGATGAGCTCGCTGATCTCGTACTGGATGGTGATCAGCAGGATCACGGCGAGGGCGCCGATGGCGTAGTGCGCGCCGTGCTCCAGGTAGACGTAGTCGTCGAGGGTGCCCTGGCGGACCAGGTAGACCGTGAGCGACCGGACGTACATCGCGCCGATGCCCAGACCCAGCGCCATCAGCACGATGTCGTTGGTGATGGCGAAGGCGCCGATCACGCCGTCGAAGGAGAAGGACGCGTCCAGGACCTCGAGGTAGAGGAACATGAAGAACGCGGCCTTGCCGGCCATGGCCACCGCCGAGCGGGGCTTGCCCTCGCGGGCGGCCGCCTCCTCCGCCTCGTGCTCGCGCTCCTCCTCTTCCTCCAGCTTGTTCTCGAAGTAGCCGGAGAGACCGCCGACGACCATGTACGTGATCAGGCCGCCGATGCCGGAGAGGAGAACCGTCTCTGCCTTGTTCTCGGGGCCCGCGTGCAGATGGGCGTGGGTGGCGAAGGTCATGGCGGTGCCCAGCAGCACCGCAAGCGCGACGCAGACCGACAGCATGTCGACCTTGCCGAGCTTGGACAGCGGGCGCTCCAGCCAGCCCAGCCACTTGATGTCACGGTCCTCGAAGATGAAGTCGAGGAAGATCATCAGCAGGAACATGCCACCGAAGGCCGCGATCGCCGGGTGGGCGTCGGTGACGAGCTGCTCGTAACGGTCCTTGTCGGTCAGAGCGAGGTCGACGGCCTCGATCGGACCCATCGACGCGCTGATGGCGACGATGACGACAGGGAAGACCAGTCGCATACCGAAGACGGCGATCAGGATGCCGATGGTGAGGAAGATCTTCTGCCAGAAGGCATTCATCTTCTTCAGGATTCCGGCGTTGACCACCGCGTTGTCGAAGGACAGCGAGATCTCTAGCACGGAGAGGATCGCCACGATGCCGAAGGCGGTCCACCCCCCGAAGAGGACCGCTGCGACGAGGCCGAGCGCGGTGACCGCGAACGACCAGCCGAAGGTTTTCAGAACCACTGGCTACCCAATCCTGTATGTACGGGTCTCCCCCGCTGCCGTACTCGGCTTTACGAACTTTTGAAGCCGCAGTCTAGTCGGCGCCCCCTGGTACCCCACGCGGCCCCGGCTTTTGCTCATATCGCGTTACGAGACGTTGACCCCGAAGTCCAGGGCGATGCCCCGCAGACCCGAGGCGTATCCCTGGCCCACCGCTCGGAACTTCCATTCGCCCTGGTAGCGGTAGACCTCGCCGAAGATCATCGCCGTCTCGGTGGAGGCGTCCTCGCTGAGGTCGTACCGGGCGAGCTCCTGACCGTCGGCCTGGTTCACCACCCGGATGAAGGCGTTGCTCACCTGCCCGAAGGTCTGGCCCCGCTCGTCCGCCATGTGGATGGAGACCGGAAAGACGATCTTGTCACACTGGGCGGGCACCTTGGAGAGGTCGATCACCAGCGACTCGTCGTCGCCGTCACCCTCACCGGTGAGGTTGTCACCGGTGTGCTCCACGGACCCGTCCGGGCTCTTGAGCTGGTTGTAGAACACGAACCACTCGTCGCCCATCACCCGTCCGCCGGTGCACATCAGCGCGCTGGCGTCCAGGTCGAAGGGGGCTCCGGTGGTGGAGCGCGCGTCCCAGCCGAGCCCGATCTTCACCTGGGTGAGGTTCGGTGCGGCCTTGGACAGGGAGACATTGCCCCCCTTGGCAAGCGTGACGCCCATGATGCTTCCTCCCCAGGTCAAGCTTCTTTGGTTGTTTCCCTGCGCGTCCGGCGCCGCACGCAAACCGTGCGGCGCCGGGCGGTTGGAGCGCGATCGGTGCTCGGCTCAGACGTTCACGCCGAAGTCCTGCGCGATGCCGCGCAGGCCCGAGGCGTAGCCCTGGCCGATGGCACGGAACTTCCACTCCGCGCCGTGGCGGTAGAGCTCACCGAAGACCATGGCGGTCTCGGTGGAGGCGTCCTCGCTGAGGTCGTAGCGGGCGATCTCGGCGCCGCCGGCCTGGTTGGCGACGCGGATGAACGCGTTGCGCACCTGGCCGAAGGACTGCTGGCGGTTCTCGGCGTCGTAGATCGACACCGGGAAGACGATCTTCTCGACGTCGGCCGGGACGTTCGCCAGGTCGACCTTGATCTGCTCGTCGTCGCCCTCGCCCTCACCGGTGAGGTTGTCACCGGTGTGCTCGACCGAGCCGTCGGGGCTCTTGAGGTTGTTGAAGAAGATGAAGTGCGCGTCGCTCGCGACCTTGCCGGACGAGTTCAGCAGCAGCGCGCTGGCGTCCAGGTCGAAGTCGGTGCCGGTCGTGGTGCGGATGTCCCACCCCAGACCGACGATGACCGCGGTGAGGCCGGGGGCCTCCTTGGTCAGCGATACGTTGCCGCCCTTGCTGAGGCTGACTCCCACGAGTCCTCCATTGGTGTCCAGGGGCGGGGAGCCCCGCCATGCGTTTGGTACCGGATCAACGAGTCGATCCTAGTAAGGGGTTCCCGTGGGCCGCAGGCCCTGGGGCCCAAGAATCACAGGGTGTCGAGCGCCTTGACGTAGTCGTTCAGGTCACGGGCGTCCGGCAGGCCGTTGACGACGGTCCAGCGGACCACGCCCTCCTTGTCGATGACGAAGGTGCCGCGCACCGCGCAGCCCTTGTCCTCCGCGAAGACGCCGTAGGCACGGGACACCTCGCCGTGCGGCCAGAAGTCGCTGAGCAGGGGGTACTCGAAGCCCTCCTGCTCGGCGAAGACCCGCAGGGTGGGGACCGAGTCGTTGGAGACGGCGAGCAGCTGGGTGTCGCGGTCGGCGAACTTCGGCAGGTTGTCCCGCAGCTCGCACAGCTCGCCGGTGCACACGCCGGTGAAGGCGAACGGGTAGAAGAGCAGCACCACGTTCTGGTGACCGCGGAAGTCGGACAGCCGCACGGCGCGGCCGTGGTTGTCCTTGAGTTCGAAGTCGGGGGCCTTTTCGCCGACCTGGAGGGCCATGTCCGGCTTGTCCCTTCGATGGGGCTGTTCGGGTGGTCGCAGCCACCCTACGCAGGGATCCCGAAGGGCCCCCGGACGGGGCCGACCGAAGCCGGCGGCCCGTCCGGTGCCTGGCGGAGGATTACTTCTTCGTGGACTTCGCCGCCTTCGGCGTCACCAGTCGGCTGCCGCTCCAGTCCTTGCCGACACTGACGCTCTTGGACGCGGACAGTCCGGCCGTCGTCGCGGCTTCGGAGATGTCGCTCGGCTCTACGTAGCCGTCGCGTCCGGTCTTGGGTGTCAGCAGCAGGATCGAGCCGCCCTCCTCGATGTACGTGGTGGCGTCCACCAGCGCATCTGTCAGGTCGCCGTCCTCGTCGCGGAACCACAGCACCACGGCATCGGCGACGTCGTCGTAGTCCTCGTCCACGAGATCGCTGCCGATGACTTCCTCAATGGCCTCGCGGAGTTCTTGGTCTACGTCCTCGTCGTAGCCGATCTCCTGGACCACCTGCTCGGGCTGGAACCCCAGCCTGACGGCAGGGTTCGTCCGCTCCTCCGCGTGGTCCGCGGTCGCGCTCACGGGTTGCCTCCTGATCATGTCTTCGGGAATAACTCAGCCACGCGCGTGCGCGAAGCCTGGCCGTAGTCCACACGGGCGGGGCGGATCGCGCAAGTACCCGGCCGCCGAGACCGCCGAAACGGTGACGTTCCGGGCTGTGTCACCGCGATTCCCGCCGTGGCGTCACACTCCAAGGTGACACACGCCACACCGTTCTGCCCTCTTTGCGCTTTTGGGAACCCTCCGGGGGGACCAGGCTTGGATTACCTCGCAGTAGAGATGACGTTTGCCGTCCCGAGGTACACGATGGGGAACGGCGCAGGCAGTGCAAAACCCCAGAAACATGCCCCGAAGCAAGCCCCGAATACCAGCCCTCTGACAGGTAAGGACCAGCGTGGCTTCCGGATCCGATCGCAACCCGATCATCATTGGCGGCCTTCCGAGTCAGGTTCCTGACTTCGATCCCGAGGAAACCCAGGAGTGGCTCGACTCCCTCGACGCCGCCGTGGACGAGCGCGGCCGTGAGCGGGCCCGCTATCTGATGCTCCGGCTGATCGAGCGGGCCCGCGAGAAGCGCGTGGCCGTGCCCGAGATGCGCAGCACGGACTACGTCAACACGATCGCGACCAAGGACGAGCCGTTCTTCCCCGGCAACGAGGAGATCGAGCGCAAGATCCTCAACGCGACCCGCTGGAACGCCGCGGTCATGGTGTCCCGGGCCCAGCGCCCCGGCATCGGCGTGGGCGGCCACATCGCCACCTTCGCCTCCTCCGCCTCCCTGTACGACGTGGGCTTCAACCACTTCTTCCGGGGCAAGGACGAGGGCGACGGCGGGGACCAGGTCTTCTTCCAGGGGCACGCCTCGCCGGGCATCTACGCCCGCGCCTTCCTGCTGGACCGGCTCAGCGAGGAGAACCTGGACGCGTTCCGCCAGGAGAAGTCCAGGGCGCCGCACGGGCTGTCGTCGTACCCGCATCCGCGGCTGATGCCGGACTTCTGGGAGTTCCCGACCGTGTCGATGGGCCTCGGCCCGATCGGCGCGATCTACCAGGCGCGGATGAACCGCTACATGGAGGCGCGCGGGATCGCGGACACCTCCAAGTCGCAGGTGTGGGCGTTCCTCGGGGACGGCGAGATGGACGAGCCGGAGTCGCTCGGCCAGCTGTCCATCGCGGCCCGGGAGGGCCTGGACAACCTGACCTTCGTCGTCAACTGCAACCTGCAGCGGCTCGACGGCCCGGTGCGTGGCAACGGCAAGATCATCCAGGAGCTGGAGTCGATCTTCCGGGGCGCCGGCTGGAACGTGATCAAGCTGGTCTGGGACCGCACCTGGGACCCGCTGCTGGCCCAGGACCGGGACGGTGTGCTGGTCAACCGGATGAACACCACCCCGGACGGGCAGTTCCAGACGTACGCCACCGAGACCGGTGCGTACATCCGCGACCACTTCTTCGGCGACGACCACCGGCTGCGCGCGATGGTCGAGAACATGACCGACGACCAGATCCTGCACCTGGGCCGTGGCGGTCACGACCACAAGAAGATCTACGCGGCCTTCGCGGCGGCCAAGGCGCACAAGGGCCAGCCGACCGTGATCCTGGCCAAGACGATCAAGGGCTGGACACTGGGCCCGAACTTCGAGGGCCGCAACGCCACGCACCAGATGAAGAAGCTGACGGTCGACGACCTCAAGCGCTTCCGGGACCGCCTCCACCTGCCGATCTCCGACAAGGAGCTGGAGTCCGGCGCGCCGCCGTACTACCACCCCGGCCGGGACACGGAGGAGATCCAGTACATGCACGACCGCCGCCAGGCGCTCGGCGGGTACGTCCCGACCCGTGTGGTGCGCGCGAAGCCGCTTCCGCTGCCCGAGGACAAGACGTACGCGACCGTGAAGAAGGGCTCGGGGCAGCAGTCGATCGCGACGACCATGGCCTTTGTCCGGCTCCTCAAGGACCTCATGCGGGACAAGGAGATCGGCAGGCGGTTCGTGCTGATCGCGCCGGACGAGTACCGCACGTTCGGCATGGACTCCTTCTTCCCGAGCGCGAAGATCTACAACCCGCTCGGGCAGCAGTACGAGGCGGTCGACCGTGAGCTGCTGCTGGCCTACAAGGAGGCGCCGAACGGGCAGATGCTGCACGACGGCATCTCTGAGGCGGGCTGCACGGCCTCGCTGATCGCGGCGGGTTCGGCGTACGCCACGCACGGCGAGCCGCTGATCCCGGTGTACGTCTTCTACTCGATGTTCGGTTTCCAGAGGACCGGCGACCAGTTCTGGCAGATGGCGGACCAGCTCTCGCGCGGCTTCGTGCTCGGCGCGACCGCCGGCCGCACGACCCTGACCGGTGAGGGGCTGCAGCACGCCGACGGCCACTCGCAGCTGCTGGCGTCGACGAACCCGGGCTGCGTGGCGTACGACCCGGCCTTCGGGTTCGAGATCGCGCACATCGTGCAGGACGGCCTGCGGCGGATGTACGGCCCGACCGCGGACGGCAGGCCCGGCGAGGACGTCTTCTACTACCTCACCGTCTACAACGAGCCGATCCAGCACCCGGCCGAGCCGGAGAACGTGGACGCCGAGGGCATCCTCAAGGGCATCTACCGCTTCAGCGAGGGCAGCTCGGGCTCGGTCCCGGCGCAGATCATGGCGTCCGGTGTCGCGGTGCCGTGGGCCCTGGAGGCGCAGCGGATCCTCGCCGAGGAGTGGAACGTGAAGGCCGACGTCTGGTCGGCGACCTCCTGGAACGAGCTGCGGCGCGATGCCGTGGCGTGCGAGGAGCACAACCTGCTGCATCCCGAGGAGGAGCAGCGGGTGCCGTACGTGACCCGGAAACTCGCCGGGGCCGAGGGCCCGTTCGTGGCGGTGTCCGACTGGATGCGGTCGGTTCCGGACCAGATCGCGCGGTGGGTGCCGGGGACGTACCAGTCGCTGGGCGCGGACGGCTTCGGCTTCGCCGACACCCGGGGCGCGGCCCGGCGGTACTTCCACATCGACGCCCAGTCGATCGTGGTGGCCGTGCTCACGGAGCTGGCGAAGGAGGGGAAGGTGGACCGCTCGGCGCTGAAGCAGGCGATCGACCGGTACCAGCTGCTGGACGTGTCGGCGGCGGATCCCGGCGCCGCGGGCGGCGACGCGTAGCGCCCCGCTCGGGGACGCGTGGAGGGCCGAGGGGCGACTGCCCCCCGGTCCTCCGGCGTTTCCTACGATGCGCTCATGAAGGAGAGATCCGCGCAGGTCCGTTGGGAACAGCACACGCAACGGCCGCTGCTGGCGCTGGCGGTGCTGTTCGCCGTCGCCTACGCCGTGCCGATCGTGGACAGCTCGGCGGGCGAGGGGCTGACGCGCGCCTGCACGGTGATCGAGTGGGTGGTGTGGGCCGCCTTCGCCGCCGACTACCTGGTCCGGCTCAAACTGGCCGAGCACCGGCGGCAGTTCGTCCGGCGGCACTGGCTGGACCTGTGCGCGGTGGCGCTGCCGCTGATCCAGCCGCTGCGGCTGCTGCGGCTGGTGTCGACGCTGATGCTGGTCGGCCGGCGGGCCCGCATGGCCTCGCAGGTCCGGCTGACGACCTATGTGGTCGGCACGGTCGTCGGTCTGCTGATGTTCGGCTCGCTGGCGGTGCTGTCCGTGGAGCGGGACTCCCCGGAGGGGAACATCAAGACGCTGGGTGACGCGGTGTGGTGGTCCTTCACCACGATGACCACGGTGGGGTACGGGGACCATGCCCCGACGACCGGCCTGGGCCGTGTCCTAGCGGTGGGCCTGATGCTGTCCGGCATCGCGCTGCTCGGTGTCGTGACGGCGAACATCGCCGCCTGGTTCATCGCCCGCTTCGAGATGGACGACGTGGAGGAGCGGCGCCAGACGGAGGCGATCCACCAGCTGACGGAGGAGGTCCGTCAGCTGCGGGCTCAGGTCGCGGCGCTGTCGGAACGGGCGCCGTGACGGGTCAGAACAGACCGCCGCCCGGAGCGCCCGTGCCCGCCAGCCGGACCAGGGCCAGAAGGGTGTCGATCGCACCCAGTACCACGGCTGTCAGTGCCGGGACCGGGCGGGCGCCGGACCAGGATCGGGTTCATCGCGAGCCAGCCGCAAGACGATGGCCACCGGGCCCAGGATGATGCCCAGGACGAAGAAACCGGCCACCGCGCAGATGGTTCCGATGATGCCGAGTGTCGCGCGGTCCGGCCCGGACCGTGACCACGTCCGGCCACGCGTGCGGGGGTGCCTGCGCGTTCCCTGTCCGAAGCCCGCCATGGTGCACTCAACTCCCGGGAACCGTCGATCTGTTGGATTCGGTTCCCCGGTCGGGTACCCCGTCCCGCGGGTCTATTCCTCCGGATTCATTCCACCGGGCTGCCGGCGCGCTGTCCCCCTCCGGCAGCGCGCCGCAGCACCGGCCGCCCTCCTTGCCGTACGAACGTGCCCGAGGAACATGCCGTACGGAGGGCTTGACCCACTGTGACCCGCGGCGCGTGCCGAGGACGAGGAATCTTTAGCTTTGTCACCCTGATAGGGGAAAGCGGGGGCAAACCCCTTGCCGCGTCAGATGTGCGCGGCCCCCGCTCCCGCCTCCGCGTTCTCGCCCCGCTTGGTCAGGAACGCGACGGCGACGGCCACCGCCGCCACACCGGCCGCGACCAGTGACGCGAGGCTCATCCCGGAGATGAAGGTGTCGTGCGCGACGTCCGTGATCTTGGCGGCGATCGCGTCCGGCGTGCCCGGGGCCACCGGTGCCACACCTACCTGCACCGCCTCGGCGGCCTGCGCCTCCTGAGCCGCCGTCAGCTCCGGAAGGCCCGCGTCCGTCCAGTTCCCGGCGAGGTCGCTGTCGACCTTGGAGGCCATCACGGCGCCCAGCACGGCCGTACCGAGGCTGCCGCCGATCTGCATCGCGGCCTGCTGGAGACCGCCGGCGACACCGGAGAGCTCCATGGGGGCGTTGCCGACGATGACCTCGGTGGCGCCGACCATGACCGGCGCGAGGCCGAGGCCCAGCAGGGCGAACCAGATCGACATCAGCCCGCTGCTGGTGTCCGTCTCCAGCGTGGACATGCCGTACATGGCGATGGCGGTGAGGGCCATGCCGCCCGCCAGCGGTACCCGCGGGCCGAGCTTGGTGATCATCGCGCCCGCCAGCGGCGAGCCGACGATCATCATGCCGGTGAGCGGGAGCAGGTGCAGGCCCGCGTCGATCGGGCTCATGCCGTGCACGTTCTGGAGGTAGAACGTCACGAAGAACAGGCCGCCCATGAAGGCGATGGCCATCAGGACCATCAGCACCACACCCGCCGACAGCGGGACCGAGCGAAACAGCCCGAGCGGGATCAGCGGCTCGCGGACCCTGGTCTCCCAGAACGCGAAGAGCCCGAAGAGCACCACCGACGCGACGAGGAACGTCCACGTCCGGCCGTCGCCCCAGCCCCACTCCGGCGCCTTGATGAGCGCCCACACCAGGCAGAACATCGCGCCCGACAGCAGGCCGATGCCGAGGAGGTCGAAGGAGCGAGGGGCGTTCACGGCGCGGTGGTCCAGCAGGATCAGCACACCGAGGACGACGGCGAGGATGCCGACCGGCACGTTGATGAAGAACACCGACTGCCAGTTGACGTGCTCGACGAGGACACCGCCGAGGATCGGGCCGCCCGCGGTGGAGGCACCGATGACCATGCCCCAGATGCCGATCGCCATGTTGAGCTTCTCGGCCGGGAAGGTCGCCCGCAGCAGGCCGAGCGCGGCCGGCATCAGCAGCGCGCCGAACAGACCCTGGAGCACCCGGAAGGCGACCACCAGTCCGATGCTGCTGGACATGCCGATCGCGCCGGAGGCGGCCGCGAAGCCGATCACACCGATGAGGAAGGTCTGCCGGTGCCCGAAGCGGTCGCCGAGCTTGCCGGCGGTGATCAGGGCGACCGCGAGGGCCAGGAAGTAACCGTTGGTGATCCACTGCACCTCGGCGAAGGTGGCGCCGAGGTCCTTCTGGATGGCCGGGTTGGCGATGGCCACGATGGTGCCGTCCAGGGCCACCATCATGACGCCCACGGCGACGGTTATGAGCGTGAACCAGGGGTGCCCACGCAGCCCGGAGGGCGGGACGGCGTCCTGGGGCGCCTTGTCGACGACGGTCTGACTAGTCATGCCGCGAGGTTAATGACAGCCTCTGACAATTGACAAACATATTCAAAAGTCAGTAACTGACGAATATGCAAACACTGCGTGACCGCAAGAAGCAGCGCACCCGGGACGCGCTGCTGCGCTCGGCCCTGGAGCTGTTCACCACCCGGGGATACGACGAGACGACGGTCGACGACATCACCGACGCCGTCGAGGTCTCCCAGCGCACCTTCTTCCGCTACTTCGCCAGCAAGGAGGACGCCGCCTTCGCCGTACAGGAGATGGCGGAGGCGCACTACGTCGAGGCCGTGCGGCTGCGGCCGGCCGGGGAGGCGCCGATGCGGGCGCTGCGGCAGGCCGTGGTGGAGGGCTGGGACGGGCTGCACGAGGTCATCGAGTCCGTGGTGCCGGTGGAGCTGTATCTGCGGATGTACCGGGTGATGGAGTCGACGCCCGCGCTGCTCGCCGCGCATCTGCGGCGCTCGGCGGAGACCGAGGAGCGGATCGCGCGGGTGCTCGCCGAGCGGGAGGGCCTGGACGTGGACGCCGATCCGCGGCCCCGGCTCGCGGTCGCGGTGTTCGGCGGGGTGATGCGGGTGACGGGGCGGCAGTGGAGCCGGAGCGAGGACGTCAGCCTGGCGGGCATCCGGGCCCTGACCGTCGCCTATTTGGAGCAGGTGGGGCCCGCTCTCACGGAAAGCTGGCGCGAAACGTGATCCCCGTCACTCGGTTGACGCGAGACCCGTTCGTTCTCCTAGTGTGTCCTCCCAGTGACTTCCTTCGACACGTCCCCGCAACTGAACGTCTGGCGCGTCCTGCTGGCGCTGGCCGTGGTGTTCGTCATGCTGGCGACCACCGGCTGGACCGCGCTGCGCGATCAGCGCCCCACGCCCGCCCTCGAGGCCTCGCGTGCCGCCTGGGAGCACGCCCGGATCGGCGGCCGCGCACTGCCGGACACCGACTCCGCCCCGGCCCGGCTGACCCGCTTCTTCGCCTCGCTCACCGCTGACCAGCGCACCGCCCTGGCGCGCCGCTATCCGCTCGCGGTCGGCAACATGAACGGCGCCCCGGTCCGGCTGCGTTACCGCGCCAACCACCTCGCGCTGGCGCAGGCCCGCAAGGTCGAGCGCAAACGCATGCAGGACAGCCGGCTCACGCCCGGGGGACAGCGGGAGGCCGGCCGCCGAATGAACCGCTACGCGGCGCTGATGAACCCCGGCCGGCACATCCTCGCCTTCGACCCGGCGGGCTCCGGCCGGGTCGCCGAGGTCTTCGGCGACCTGGACCGGGCCGAGCGGATCTCCGTGGTGGTGCCCGGCGTCAACACCGATGTGCTCACCTTCCAGCGCACCTACCGCAAGTACTCGGCGCCGGTCGGCATGGCGCAGTCGCTGTACGCGGCCGAGCGCACCGCCGACCCGTCGACGCGTACGGCCGTGATCGCCTGGGCCGACTACAGCGCGCCCGGCGGCCTCGGCCTCGACTCGGCCACGGCGGGGCACGCCGTGGGCGGTGCGGCACGGCTGAACGCGCTGGTGCGGGCGCTGCCCGGCGGTTCGCCGGTCTCCCTGTTCTGCCACAGCTACGGCTCGGTGGTGTGCGGGGTCGCCGCGCGGACGCTGCCCGGCCGGGTCGCGGACATCGCGGTGGCGGGCAGCCCCGGCATGCGGGCGGCGAAGGTGACCCACCTGGGCACCTCGGCCCGGGTGTGGGCGATGCGGGACACGGACGACTGGGTGCAGGACGTGCCGTACCTGGAGCTCGGCGGGCTGGGACACGGGGCGGATCCGATGTCCTCGGCGTTCGGGGCGCGGGTGCTGTCGGCGCGGGACGCCCAGGGGCACAGCGGGTACTTCGAGCCCGGCACCGACAGCGTGCGCAACCTCGCGGAGATCGGGGTTGGCGCGTACGACGCGGTGGCCTGCGCGGGCGATGACGCGGTCTGCCGGGAGGGTTTGTCCGGCACCACGCCGGTCGGACGCGCGTAGAGGGCGCAGAAACTACGGTCTGCGCGGGGAGGCGACGGAGGGGCGCGTGCCGCATACGATGAGCCGCATGGGTGACGTACTGGCCGGATTTCATGCCGCCTGGGAGTTCGAGTCCGACTCCGTGCTCATCCGTTACGAACGGGGGATTCGAACACCCAAGCTGTTGCAGGCGCTCGGGGAGCGGCGGGTGCCGCTGGCGGCGATCTCGGCGGTGACGCTGACGCCGGGCAGACGCGGCACCGTGGTGCTGCGCGCCGAGCCGCGAGTGGGGGCCGATCCGCTGATGGAGGCGGCCGACGGGCAGCTGAAGGAAGGGTGCGATCCGTATCGTCTGGTGCTGCCGGCCGAGCGGGAGACGCTCGCCGAGTACTACGCCGACGAACTGCGGGCGCAGGTGAAGGACTCCGGCCCGGCGGACCGTTTCCTGGTGGCGGCGCCGGAGGTCCCGCGGTCCTTCAAGGCGTACGACGCCAAGGCGTCCTTCGACGGGCGGACGGTGGCGTTCCGCTGGTTCTGGACGGGGGCCTCCTCCGCGAAGTGGAAGGCCGGGGACCAGTCCTTCGCGATCGGTGACCTGAGCGGGGTCGAGTGGCGCTCCCCCGAGGTCTTCGAGGGGCATCTGCGGCTGCTGCGGCGCGAGGTGGCCGCGCCGCCCGCGCAGGTCGACCAGGATCCGGCCGCGGTGGTGTTCGGGCTGGGGTACGGGCCGGTGCACGAGTCGCTGCCGTTCGCCGCGGCCGTGCTGGCGGCGGTGCGCTCGGCGGCGCCGGCCGTCCCGGCTGCGGCCGTGCCGCGCCGGGATCCCGCCGACATCGCCGAGCGGATCCGCCATCTCGGGGAGCTGCACCAGGCCGGGCTGGTCACCGATGAGGAGTTCTCCTCCAAGAAGGCGGAGTTGCTGGCGGAGTTGTGAACAACTACTCCCGTCCCGCCGACGTGAACGTCATGTCCGGGTACCGGTCGCCCGCCACCTGCTCCGCGATCGGTTCCAGCAGGCCCAGTTCCTCCTCCGTCAGGACGATCCGGGTGGCCGCGGTGTTCTCCTCCACCCGGGCCGGCTTGCGGGTGCCCGGGATCGGGACGACCGGGAGCGCGTGGACCGTCGCCTGCTGCTGGACCCAGGCCAGGGCGATCTGGCCCAGGGAGGCGCCGTGCGCGTCGGCGATCTTGCGGATCGGTGCCAGGAGGGCCGCGTTCGCCGTGGCGTTCTCGCCGGTGAAGCGGGGCTGCCGGCGGCGGAAGTCGTCGGGCGTGAGGTCCTTGTCGGCGGAGCCGAAGGAGCCCGCGAGGAAGCCCCGGCCGAGCGGGGAGTACGGCACCAGCGCCACGCCCAGCTCCCGGGCCGCCGGCACCACCCGCGCCTCGATGTCCCGGCTGAACAGCGACCACTCCGACTGCACGGCGGCGATCGGGTGCACGGCGTGCGCGGCCCGCAGTTCGGCGGCGGTGACCTCGCTCAGACCCAGGTGCTTGACCTTGCCCTCGCGCACCAGCTCGGCCATGACGGCGACGGTCTCCTCGATGGGGACGTTCACGTCCCGGCGGTGCATGTAGTAGAGGTCGATCGTCTCGACGTCCAGGCGCTTCAGGCTCGCCTCGACGGCCTGGCGGACGTAGGGCGCGTCGTTGCGGATGATCCGGCGCGTCGGGTCGTCCGGCGGGATCGCCAGGGCGAACTTGGTCGCGATGACGACCTCGTCGCGGTGGGCGTTGAAGAAGGGGGACAGGAAGCGTTCGTTCTCTCCGGCGCCGTAGGCGTCCGCCGTGTCGTACAGGGTGACGCCCAGTTCCAGGGCCCGCTCCAGGGTGGCCCTGGACTCCTTCGCGTCCGAGGGGCCGTAGGCGAAGCTCATGCCCATGCAGCCGAGACCCTGGATCCCGGTCTCGGGGCCGGTGTCGCCCAGGCGTGCGGTCGCGATCGTGCTGTTCTCGGTCATCGGGGCCTCTCCGACGCCAGGGCGAGCCCGGCGTCGCCATAGAAAGCGATCTTGCGGTCGAGCACGGCGAGCGTGTCCTGGAGTTCCGCGATCCGGGCCAGGACGTCCCGGCGGGTCTCCTCCAGCAGTTCGTAGCGCGCGCCGTAGGTGTGGTCGCCCTCGCGCACCAGCTCGGCGTACCGGACCATGTCGGCGACCGGCATCCCGGTCAGCCGGAGCTTGCCGACGAGGTCGAGCCAGTCGAGGTCGCGGTTGCTGTAGCGGCGCTGGCCGGTGTGCGAGCGGTCGATGTGCGGCATCAGGCCGATGCGCTCGTACCAGCGCAGGGTGTGCGCGGTCAGGCCGGTGAGCGCGGCGACCTCGCTGATCGTGTAGCTGTCCTGCCCGTCGGGGCGCCGGTCGGACTGCGGCGGTCCCGCGCAGGTGTCGGTCCCGGTGCCCGTGGTCTCCATCACCGTCATGCCCTCAACGCTATGGCCTTCGAGTGCACTCCAAGCAAGCGGAACAGGGCAGAAAACCACGGGACATGACGTGATCGCCGTGGCTAGCGTGCCGGTCATGAGTCTCGTACGCCGTGCCACCGCCGAGGACGCCGCCGAGGTGCTCCGGCTGCGCCAGGTGATGATCGATTCGATGCCCGGAGCCGACACCTCCACCGACTGGCACCCGGCCGGGCTGGCGGGCCTGCGGGCGCGGCTGGCCGAGCCGGACGGCGACTTCGCGGCCTTCGTCGTCGATCATCCGGACCGGCCGGGCGCCCTCGCCGCGCTGGTGGTGGGGACGGTGGAGTACCGGATCGGCAAGCCGGCCAACCCGCGCGGACTGTCCGGGTACGTCTTCAGCGTGGCCACCGACCCGGACGCCCGCCGCCGCGGCCACGCCCGTGCCTGCATGGAGTCGCTGCTGGAGTGGTTCCGCGAGCGGGGCGTCGGCCAGGTCGACCTCACGGCCTCCACCGCCGCCGAGCCGCTGTACGCCTCGCTGGGCTTCGGGCGCACGCCGGACCCCTTCATGCGGCTGATGCTCTGAGCACCCTCGGGCCCGGTGCCCCTTTCGGCCCGGTGTCCGAGCCCCTTTAGGCTCGGTGCCATGAAGAGCCTCGCGTTGATCGAGAACTGGCCGGTCACCACCGCCGCCGCGGCCGTCGTACGGGCCGACGGGACGGTCCTCGGAGCGTACGGTCCCGGCGGGCACCGCTTCCCGCTCGCCTCGGTCACCAAGCCGCTGGCCGCGTACGCCGCGCTGGTGGCGTACGAGGAGGGGGCGGTCGAGCTCGACGAGGCGGCGGGGCCGGCCGGCTCGACGGTCCGTCATCTCCTCGCCCACACCTCGGGCCTGGCCTTCGACGAGCACCGGGTGACGGCTCCGCCCGGGGAGCGGCGGCTGTACTCCAACGCCGGTTTCGAGCAGCTCGGGGACCACCTCGCCAAGGCCACGGACATCCCGTTCGCGGAGTACCTGCGGCAGGCGGTGCTGGAGCCGCTGGGGATGACGTCGACGTCCCTGGAGGGTTCTCCGGCGAAGGACGGCGTCTCCACGGTGGACGACCTGGTCCGCTTCGCGGCGGAGGTGCAGGCGCCGCGGCTGCTGGACCCGCGGACGGTGGCGGAGGCGATGACGGTGCAGTACCCGGGCACGAAGGGGGTGCTTCCGGGGTACGGCCACCAGAACCCGAACGACTGGGGCCTCGGCTTCGAGATCCGCGACGGCAAGTCCCCGCACTGGACCGGCTCCTCCTCCTCGCCGCGCACCTTCGGCCACTTCGGCCAGTCCGGCACGTTCCTGTGGATCGACCCGGCGGCGGGCGCGGCGTGCGTGGCGCTCACGGACCGGGCGTTCGGCCCGTGGGCGGTGGAGGTGTGGCCGGAACTCACCGACGCGGTCCTGGCCGAGCTGCGCTAACCGGCCATTTCCCACATCAGCAGCTCCACGCCCGTCACGCCGACCGCCTCGACGTCCTTCGCCCCGCCGATCCGCGCCGCGTCCCCCGCCCCCAGTGTCTCCCCGGCCAGCCGCACCTCACCGCGGACCACATGGACGTAGACGTGCGCCCCGTCCGGGACCGCGGTGCGCTCGCCGGGGGCCAGGCGGCGGACGTGGAGCAGCGCTCCGGCCTCGGGGACGGCGTACGGCGTGGAGTCCGCGATGCCGGGGACGATCTCGTAGGCCGGGTCGCCGCCCGGGGTCAGCGGGGCCAGCCAGGTCTGGACGAAGACGAGGGGGGCGGTGCCGTCGTTGCGTTCCACGTGGCGCACGCCCGCCGCCGCGCTCAGCCGCTGGACGTCCCCGGGGCGGACGACCGTCTCGTGGCCGGTGGAGTCGCGGTGGGTCAGTTCGCCCTCCACCACCCACGTCACGATCTCGGTGTGGCTGTGGGGATGCTCGTCGAAGCCCGCTCCCGGGGCCAGCCGCTCCTCGTTGCAGGCGATCATCGTGCCGAAGCGGAGGTTGCCGGGGTCGTAGTGCGGGCCGAAGGAGAAGGCGTGCCGGGAGTCGATTCCTGCCGCCGGGTCGCCGCCTGGGTAGCGCTCGTCGGCGCGCCGTACGTCCATCACGAATCCCACCGTAGACCCCACCGGCGCACGCTCCCGTCCGGATAAGGCACTCTTGTCCCCGTGCCCGAACCCGAAGCCCACGAGCCCGAAGCCGCTGCGCACGCCGCCCACCCGCACCCCGCGACCCTGAAGCGGCTGGAGCAGTCCTCCGGCAGCCTGGCCGCGCAGGCCATCACGCGCATGGACGAGACGCTGCCGTGGTACCGGGCCATGCCCCCGGAGAACCGTTCCTGGATCGGTCTCGTGGCCCAGGCCGGCATCGCCGCCTTCACCGAGTGGTTCCGGCGTCCCGACGCCCCGCAGGCCATCTCCACCGATGTGTTCGGCACCGCCCCGCGCGAGTTGACCCGGGCGATCACCCTGCGGCAGACCGTCGAGATGGTGCGGACGACGATCGAGGTCATGGAGTCCGCCATCGACGAGGTGGCGGCCCCGGGCGACGAGTCCGTGCTGCGTGAGGCCCTGCTCGTCTACGCCCGGGAGATCGCCTTCGCCACCGCCCAGGTCTACGCCCAGGCCGCCGAGGCACGCGGTGCCTGGGACGCCCGCCTGGAGTCCCTGGTGGTCAACGCCGTGCTCAGCGGCGAGGCCGACGAAGGCGCCGTGTCCCGGGCCGCCGCCCTCGGCTGGAACTCCCCCGAGCATGTGTGCGTCGTCCTCGGGACCGCCCCCGACGGGGACTCCGAGCTGACCGTCGAGGCCATCCGGCGTGCCGCCCGGCACGCCAAGCTCCAGGTGCTCACCGGGGTGCTCGGCGACCGGCTCGTCGTCATCGCCGGCGGCAGCGACAATCCGCTCGCCGTCGCCAAGTCGCTGATCGGCCCCTATGCCGCCGGGCCCGTCGTCGCCGGGCCGATCGTGCCCGATCTGCTGGCCGCCACCCGCTCCGCGCAGGCCGCCGCGGCCGGGCTCAAGGCCTGTTCCGCCTGGCAGGACGCCCCGCGCCCGGTCCTGGCGGACGACCTGCTTCCGGAACGTGCCATCGCCGGGGATCCCGGTGCGCGCGAGCAGTTGGTGGAGGAGATCTACAGACCGCTGGAAGAGGCCGGGTCGGCGCTTCTGGAGACCCTCTCCGTCTATCTGGAGCAGGCGAGCAGCCTCGAGGGCGCCGCCCGGATGCTGTTCGTGCATCCCAACACCGTGCGCTACCGGCTTCGACGTGTGACTGACGTCACCGGCTGGTCGCCTTCCGATGTACGTTCCGCGTTCACGCTGCGGATCGCGCTCATCCTGGGACGTCTGGTCGACGGCGATCTTCAGCCGTAGGGTTTTGTCGGGGTTCCACAAAACCCCCTCCTGTTCTTCGTCCTTGTCCCCACGGGCGGCCGTGGCCGTCCCCAAGAGAGAGTGTGAGAGTGCTCGTACTCGTCGCTCCCGGCCAGGGCGCCCAGACGCCCGGCTTCCTGACTCCCTGGCTCGACCTGCCCGGCGCCGCCGACCGCGTCGCCGGCTGGTCCGACGCCGTCGGCCTCGACCTCGTCCACTACGGCACCAAGGCCGACGCGGACGAGATCCGGGACACCTCCGTGGCCCAGCCGCTCCTGGTCGCCGCCGGGATCCTCTCCGCCGCGGCACTGGGTGCCGTGACCCCGGGTGCCGTCGCGGGCCACAGTGTCGGTGAGATCACCGCCGCCGCCTTCGCGGGCGTGCTGGACGACACCGCCGCCCTCACCCTCGTACGCAAGCGGGGCCTGGCCATGGCCGAGGCCGCCGCGATCACCGAGACCGGGATGTCGGCGCTGCTCGGCGGCGACCCGGACACCTCCGTGGCGCACCTGGAGAAGCTCGGCCTGACCCCGGCGAACATCAACGGCGCCGGGCAGATCGTGGCCGCGGGCACCATGGAGCAGCTCGCCGCGCTCACCGAGGACAAGCCCGAGGGCGTGCGCAAGGTCGTCCCGCTGAAGGTCGCCGGCGCCTTCCACACCCACCACATGGCGCCGGCCGTGGACGCGCTGGCCGAGGCCGCCAAGGCGCTCTCGGCGGCCGACCCGGCGGTCCCCTACGTCTCCAACAAGGACGGCCGGACCGTCGCCACCGGCGCCGAGGTGCTGGACCGGCTGGTCGGCCAGGTCGCCAACCCGGTCCGCTGGGACCTGTGCATGGAGACCTTCAAGGAGCTCGGCGTCACC
This sequence comes from Streptomyces sp. NPDC002779, assembly GCF_042888685.1. Taxonomy (NCBI): domain Bacteria; kingdom Bacillati; phylum Actinomycetota; class Actinomycetes; order Kitasatosporales; family Streptomycetaceae; genus Streptomyces; species Streptomyces sp. NPDC002779. The sequence continues at coordinate 743,602 of NZ_JBIAQC010000002.1, read as the reverse complement.
GCGCTGCTGGAGGTGTGCCCCGGCGGCACCCTGACCGGCCTCGCCAAGCGCGCGCTGCCCGGTGTGAAGACGCTCGCCCTGAAGACCCCCGACGACCTCGACGCGGCTCGCGAGCTCATCGCAGAGCACAGCGGCTGACAAGGAGCCCGAAGAGCATGTCGAAGATCAAGCCCAGCAAGGGCGCCCCGTACGCGCGGATCCTCGGTGTGGGCGGCTACCGCCCCACCCGGGTCGTGCCGAACGAGGTGATCCTCGAGAAGATCGACTCGTCCGACGAGTGGATCCGCTCCCGCTCCGGCATCGAGACCCGGCACTGGGCCTCCGACGAGGAGACCGTCGCCGCCATGTCGATCGAGGCGTCCGGCAAGGCGATCGCCGACGCCGGGATCTCCGCCGAGCAGATCGGCGGCGTGATCGTCTCGACCGTCTCGCACTTCAAGCAGACCCCGGCCGTGGCCACCGAGATCGCCGACAAGCTCGGCACGAACAGGGCCGCCGCCTTCGACATCTCGGCCGGCTGCGCGGGCTTCGGCTACGGCCTCACCCTCGCCAAGGGCATGATCGTCGAGGGCAGCGCGGAGTACGTCCTCGTCATCGGCGTGGAGCGGCTCAGCGACCTGACCGACCTGGAGGACCGCGCGACGGCCTTCCTGTTCGGCGACGGCGCGGGCGCGGTCGTCGTGGGCCCCGCCAAGGAGCCGGCCATCGGCCCCACCGTCTGGGGTTCCGAGGGCGACAAGTCCGAGACGATCAAGCAGACCGTGCCGTGGACGGACTACCGCACCGGCGGGGTCGACAAGTTCCCTGCGATCACGCAGGAAGGCCAGGCGGTGTTCCGCTGGGCCGTGTTCGAGATGGCTAAGGTCGCCCAGCAGGCGCTGGACGCGGCCGGAATCAGCCCGGACGACCTGGACGTCTTCATTCCCCACCAGGCCAACGAGCGGATCATCGACTCGATGGTGAAGACGCTGAAACTGCCGGAGCACGTCACGGTCGCCCGCGATGTGCGCACCACCGGCAACACCTCGGCCGCCTCGATCCCGCTCGCGATGGAGCGGCTCCTGGCGACCGGCGAGGCGAAGAGCGGCGACACCGCGCTCGTCATCGGCTTCGGGGCGGGTCTCGTCTACGCCGCCACTGTCGTTACCCTCCCCTAGGCACTCCGTGCCGGATCATCATCAGGTCCGGCCCGGCTGTACTTACCCGCCGCTTCCGCGGCGGGCCTGCCAAACCCTCTGGATCACTAAGAAGGAGCGCCTGACATGGCCGCCACTCAGGAAGAGATCGTCGCCGGTCTCGCCGACATCGTGAACGAGATCGCCGGCATCCCGGTCGAGGACGTCCAGCTGGACAAGTCCTTCACCGACGACCTGGACGTCGACTCCCTGTCCATGGTCGAGGTCGTCGTCGCCGCCGAAGAGCGCTTCGACGTCAAGATCCCGGACGAGGACGTGAAGGACCTCAAGACGGTCGGCGACGCGACCAACTACATCCTCAAGCACCAGGCCTGAGTTTCCGCTTAGGCCGGACGTGCCCGGCCCCGCCACCCGGCGGTGGCGCCGCTGAATCCTCGTATCCCGTTGGAGAAAGAATTCCCGTGAGCTCGACCAATCGCACCGTGGTCGTCACCGGTATCGGCGCAACCACACCGCTGGGTGGCGACGCGGCCTCTACCTGGGAGGGCCTCGTCGCCGGACGTTCCGGTGTCAAGTCCCTGGAGCAGGAGTGGGCCGCCGACCAGGCGGTCCGGATCGCCGCACCGGTCGCCGTGGAGCCGACCGAGGTGATCGCGCGCCCGCAGGCGCGCCGGCTGGACCGCTCGGCGCAGTTCGCGCTGATCGCGGCGAAGGAGGCCTGGGCCGACGCCGGTTTCACCGACAAGGCGGGGGAGGACGGCAATGTCGACCCCGACCGGCTCGGTGCCGTCATCGCCTCCGGCATCGGTGGCGTGACGACCCTGCTGGAGCAGTACGACGTGCTCAAGGAGAAGGGCGTCCGCCGCGTCTCCCCGCACACCGTCCCCATGCTGATGCCGAACGGCCCCTCCGCGAACGTGGGCCTGGCGGTGGGCGCCCGCGCGGGCGTACATACGCCGGTCTCCGCGTGCGCCTCGGGCGCCGAGGCCATCGGCTACGCCATCGAGATGATCCGTTCCGGCCGTGCCGACGTGGTCGTCGCCGGCGGCACCGAGGCGGCGATCCACCCGCTGCCCATCGCCGCGTTCGGCAACATGATGGCGATGTCCAAGAACAACGAGAACCCGCAGGGCGCGTCGCGTCCCTACGACGTCGCCCGCGACGGCTTCGTCCTCGGCGAGGGCGCCGGCGTGATCGTCCTGGAGTCCGCCGAGCACGCCGCCAAGCGCGGGGCGCGGGTGTACGCCGAGGCGGTCGGCCAGGGCGTCTCCGCCGACAGCCACGACATCGTGCAGCCGGAGCCGGAGGGCCGCGGCATCGCGCACGCCCTGCAGAACCTGCTGGACCGCACCGACCTCGCGCCGTCGGAGGTCGTGCACGTCAACGCGCACGCCACCTCGACGCCGGCCGGTGACATCGCCGAGCTGAAGGCGCTGCGGAAGGTGTTCGGCGACGACGCCGACCACATCGCGGTGTCCGCGACCAAGTCGATGACCGGGCATCTGCTCGGTGGCGCGGGCGGTGTCGAGACCGTCGCGACCGTGCTCGCCCTGTACCACCGGGTGGCGCCGCCGACCATCAACGTCGAGAACCTCGACCCCGAGGCCGAGGCGCACGCGGACGTGGTCCGCGGCGAGGCCCGCAAGCTGCCGGTCGAGGGCCGCATCGCCGCGCTGAACGACTCGTTCGGCTTCGGCGGGCACAACGTGGTGCTGGCGTTCCGTACGGTCTGACCAGCGCTGGTACGAACGTGAAGGGCCCCCACCTCGCGAGGTGGGGGCCCTTCGGGTGTCCGGGTCTCAGACCACCTGGTGAAGCCAGCGCACCGGGGCTCCCTCTCCCGCGTACCGGAAGGGCTCCAGTTCGTCGTCCCAGGGCTTGCCGAGGAGCTTGAGCAGTTCGCCCTCCAGGTCCGTCTCCCCGCGCTGGCTGCGCAGCAGCGCGGCGCGCAGCCGGTCCTCGGGGATCAGGATGTCGCCGTGCATGCCGGTGACGGCGTGGAAGATGCCGAGGTCGGGGGTGCAGCTGTAGCGCTCGCCCTCGGCGGTGGGGCAGGGCTCGGCGGTGACCTCGAAGCGCAGCAGGTGCCAGCCTCTGAGGGCCGACGCCAGCTTGGAGGCCGTGCCCACCTCGCCCTTCCAGGAGAACTCCGAGCGCCAGGTGCCGGGCGCGGCGGGCTGCCGGATCCAGTCGAGGCTGACGCGTGTGCCGAGCACCCCGGCGACGGCCCACTCGACGTGCGGGCACAGCGCGCGCGGCGCGGAGTGCACGTACAGAACTCCACGTGTCGTCACCGGGACCTCCGGGCAGAGCGGGACATCTTGCGAACCGACGGACGGCGGTGGCCGGGCAGCCACGCTGATGGCGAGGCTACCGTGCGGCGGCGCAAGGAGTGTGACGTACCGTCGGTCCCGGTGCCGTGAAACGCCCGCCATTCACCCGGCAGGACCCCTGTGCGGGGTGGATCCGCCGCCTCGCGCGCGCTCGGGAACTCCCGCGCGTTGTATGGGGAGGGGGCAGTAGCCGTCGAGCGAGGGGAGCAGCAGCGGATGCGGAAGACCGGTCACCGCGCACGAGCCGTGCTCGCCGTGCTGTCCGCGGCCGTCCTGGGCCTCACCGGCTGTGACGCCGTGGGGGGCAGTTCGCCGGGGCCGTCGGGGACGGACGCGCAGCGCGTGAAGCCGAAGCCGACGCCGGTGTGGGACCGCAGCCCCGAGTCGGTCGCGGCCGTCGGGGACTCCATCACCACCGGTTTCGACGCCTGTTCGGTGCTCTCGGACTGCCCCGAGGTGTCGTGGGCGACGGGCAGCAGCGAGCAGGTGGACAGTCTCGCCGTACGGCTGCTGGGCGAGACGCGGGCGGCCGGGCGGAGCTGGAACTACGCGGTGACGGGGGCCCGGATGGCGGACCTCCCCGGGCAGATGGCGCAGGCGGCGACCCGCAAGCCGGAGCTGGTGACGGTGCTGGCCGGGGCGAACGACGCCTGCCGGAACACCACCGCGGCGATGACGTCGGTGGCCGACTTCCGGGCGCAGTTCGAGGAGGCGATGCGCACGCTGCGCGGGGCGCTGCCGAAGGCGCAGGTGTATGTCGCGAGCGTGCCGGATCTGAAGCGGCTGTGGTCACAGGGGCGGACCAGTGCGCTGGGCAAGCAGGTGTGGAAGCTGGGCATCTGCCCGTCGATGCTCGGGGACGCGGACTCGCTGGACGCGGCGGCGACCCTGCGCCGGGAGACGGTGCAGAAGCGGGTGCAGGATTACAACGCGGTGCTGAGGGAGGTCTGCGCGAAGGACCGGCGGTGCCGGTCCGACGGGGGCGCGGTGTACGCCTACCGGTTCGGGACGGAGCAGCTGAGCCGCTGGGACTGGTTCCATCCGAGCGTGAACGGCCAGGCGAGGCTGGCCGAGATCGCCTACCGGACCGTCACGGCGAGAACCTCGTGATTTAAGGTTCCGCACATGAACGAACTCTTCGGCGCACTTTCCGACGGAACGGCCGTGCACCGCTGGACGCTGGAGCGGGCCGGGGTGCGGGTGCGGGTGCTGACGTACGGCGGGATCGTGCAGTCGCTGGAGGTGCCGGACCGGGACGGGACCGCCGGGGACGTGGTGCTGGGGTTCGCCGACCTGGACGGCTACCGGGCGCACCGGGGGCCGTACTTCGGCGCCCTGGTGGGGCGGTACGCCAACCGGATCGCGGGCGGCCGCTTCACGCTGGACGGGCGGACGTACACGCTGCCGCGCAATGACGGCCCGAACTGTCTGCACGGCGGGGAGCGGGGCTTCGACGAGCGGGTGTGGGAGGCGGAGCCGGTCGAGCACGGGGTGCGGCTGAGCCGGGTCGCCGGGCACGGCGAGGAGGGCTTCCCGGGCCGGCTGGAGGTGTCGGCGACGTACACGCTGGACGACGGCGGGGCGCTGCGGATCGCGTACGAGGCGGTGACGGACGCGCCGACCGTGGTGAACCTGACGAACCACAGCTACTTCAACCTCGCCGGTCCCGAGGCGGGCAACGCGGGCGGGCACGAACTGCGGATCGCCGCCTCCCGGATCACGTCCGTGGACGCGGATCTGATCCCGGTCGGCCTGGAGCCGGTCGAGGGCACCCGGTTCGACTTCCGCGCGGCGCGCAAGGTGGGCGCGGGCTACGACCACAACTTCGTGCTCGACAAGGGCGTGACCGAGGCCCCGGTGGAGGTGGCCGAGCTGCACGACCCGGGGTCCGGCCGGGTCCTGACGGTGTCGACGACCGAGCCGGGACTGCAGCTCTACACCGCCGACCACCTCGGCGCGCCCTTCGCGCCCGGCGACGGCATCGCCCTGGAGACCCAGCACTTCCCCGACTCCCCGAACCGGCCGGAGTTCCCGAGCACGGTGCTGCGGCCCGGCGAGGTGTTCCGCTCGGCGACGGTGTACACCTTCTCCCGCAGGTAGGCATGGTCGAGCCCCGGTCCGGGCGTCAGGTCCCGGACCGGGGCTGTCCATGGGGAACGTGTCCCGACTCAGACGTTAATCGTCCCGGTGAGCCTGCGGTCCGTGATCGAGCGACCGGCCTGGATCTCGTACGAACCCTTCACACATGACCATGAGGTGGTCTTCTCGTCCCAGATCTCGAAAGCGCGGCGCGGAATCTCCACCACGGCCTCGACCGTCTCCCCCGGCTCCGCCGTCACCTGCGCGAATCCGGCCAGCACCCGCGCCGGACGCTCGGCGTCGCGCTCCCCCGGGGCCAGATACAGCTGCACGACCTCGCGCCCGGCCCGGGCGCCGGTGTTGCGGACGCGGATCCTCGCGGTCCGGCCGTCGAGCTCCAGCGACTGGTAGGCCCACTCGGTGTAGCCGAGGCCGTGCCCGAAGGGGTACGAGGGCGTGCGGCCCGCCTTGTCCCAGGCCCGGTAGCCGATGAAGACGCCCTCGGTGTACGGGAGTTCGCCGCCCGTGGGCGCGACCTGGGTGACCGGGGCGTCGGTCAGGGAGCCCCAGGTGGTGGGCAGCCGGCCGCCGGGCTCCCGCGCCCCGGTCAGGACGTCGGCCAGGGCCGCGCCGCCCTCCTGGCCGGGGAACCAGCTGAGCAGGACGGCGGCGACGTCCTCGCGCCAGGGGAGTTCCACCGGGGAGCCGGAGTTGACGACCACGACGGTGTTCGGGTTGGCGGCGGCGACGGCGCGCACCAGGTCGTCCTGGCGGCCGGGGAGGTTCAGGTCGGCGCGGTCGAAGCCCTCGGACTCCACCCGGTCGGTGGTGGCGACGACGACCACGGCCGTGTCGGCGGCGCGCGCGGCGTCGACGGCCTCGGCGATCAGTTCGTCGGGGTCGCGCTGCGGCTCCTGGTGGGCGAGGGCGAAGCCGACGGCCCTGACCGGGGCGCCCTCGGGGAAGCGCACGACGTGGGTGAGGGAGACGTCGACGCGCTGCCCGGCGGTCAGTTCGGCCTCGGCGCGGGGTTCGGGGGCGCCGAAGAAGCTGATGAAGGGGTCGTCGCGCTCGGTGCCCTGGACGTCGTCGTAGCAGGTGGTGCCGGCGACGGTGAGGGTGAAGGCGCCGAGGCCCTTGATGCCGAAGGTGTGCCGGCCGGTCTCGCGCGGGGTGTAGGTGCCGGTCAGTTCGACGCTGTGCAGGGTGTCGTGGGTGACGCCGTCGGGGAGGTCGGAACCCATCCACTGGATCTGGCCGTTGGGCGCGGAGGCGGTGCCGATGACCTGTCCCGCGGCGTCGCGGCAGATGGCCCGCAGCGCGAATCCCCGGTCGGCGACGGCGAGTTCGGTGGTGGGGTCGGCGCCGACGGCGTAGCGCAGGCTGCCCTCGGGGAGGGCGGCGGTGAGGCCGTCGAGCGGGGAGACGGTCCGGGCGGGGAAGACGGTGGCGGAGCCGCCGCCGAGGATCCGGGCGTCGCGGGCGGCGGCGCCGATCAGCGCGACCGTGCCGGGCTTCAGCGGCAGCGCCCCCTGGTTGCGGACCAGGACGAAGGAGCGGTGGGCGATCTCGCGGGCCAGCGCCGCGCCGTCGACCGGCGCGGGCGGTTCGGTCACCGCCGGTTCGGCCCCTTCCAGGGCACCGACCCGGGCGGCGAGCCGCAGCACATGGCGTACGGCGGTGTCGACGGCGGCCTCCCTGACCTCCCCCGCGCGTACGGCCGCCGCCAGGGCGTCGCCGTACACCGTGTCGGGGCCCGGCATGGCGACGTCGAGGCCGCCCTCGATGGCGCCGGTGGTGGAGCGGGCGGCCGTCCAGTCGGAGACGTTGAACCCGTCGAAGCCCCACTCGCCGCGCAGCACCTTGTTCACCAGGTGGTGGTGCTCGGTCATCGTGGTGCCGTTGACCGTGTTGTAGGCGGTCATGATGCCCCACGGGTGGGCGTTCGCCACGATGGTCTCGAAGGGCGCGAGGTACAGCTCGCGCAGGGTGCGTTCGCTCACCAGGTTGTTCACCGTGAAGCGGTCGGTCTCGGCGTCGTTGGCGACGAAGTGCTTGACGGTGGTGCCGACGCCGCCGGACTGGACGCCGCTGACATAGCCCGCGCCGATCAGCCCGGTGAGGTACGGGTCCTCGCTGTACGCCTCGAAGTGCCGGCCGCCCAGCGGCGAGCGGTGCAGATTGACGGTGGGCGCCAGCAGGACGTGGACGCCCTTGCGGCGGGCCTCCTGGGCGAGGAGCACGCCGGCCCGGCGGGCCAGCTCCGGGTCCCAGGTGGCGGCGAGCGCGGTCGGGGAGGGCAGCGCGACGGAGGGGTCGTCGGCGGTCCAGCGCACACCCCGGACGCCGATCGGGCCGTCGGACATCACCAGCGACTTCAGGCCGATCTCCGGCAGGGCGGGCAGCGTCCACATGTCCTGGCCGGCGAGCAGTCGGGCCTTGGCGCCGAGGTCGAGCCGGGCGAGGGCTGCCTCGACGGCCGTCTCACGTGCGTCGTCGGCCCGGGTGCGGGTTCCCGCCATGGTGGTGCCTCCTCGTCGAGTCCGTGCTGTGCCTCCATCCTGCATCGACTCCCTGTAGACCGGTAGGTTTCGTTATGTTGCTGTAATATTGATGGTCGGTCGATGTCGTACGGTGACGCCATGAACGCGAGGGTCAGGAGTGAGGAGCGCCGCGCCGAGATCGTGCGGGCGGCCCTGGCGGTGATCGCCGAGCGCGGTTACCGGGGCGCCAGCCTCGCCGCGGTGGCGGAGCGGGTCGGGCTCACCCAGCAGGGGCTGCTGCACTACTTCCCGACGAAGGACGCGCTGCTGGTCGCCGTGCTCACCGACCGCGACCAGTGGGACGCGGTGCCGGACACCCGGTGGCGGATCGACCTGCTGGCCTCGCTGGTGGAGTACAACGCCATGCGGCCCGGCATCATCCAGACCTTCTCGGCGCTGCTCGGCGAGAGCGTCACGGAGGGCCACCCGGCCCGTGAGTACTTCACGCGGCGCTACACCCGTGTCCGCGCGAGCATGGCGGAGGTGCTGCGCACCGAGTACGGCGACCGGCTGCCGAACGGCCTCACCCCGGAACGCACCGCGCCGCTGCTGGTGGCCGTCATGGACGGGCTGCAGTACCAGTGGCTGCTGGACCCGGAGTCGGTGGACATGCCGGGCGCGTTCCGGGACTTCCTCACCCTGCTGGGCGAGAAGTGACCGCGGCCACCACCTCGATCTCGATCATCGCCTCCGGCCGGAACAGCCTCGGCACCTCGAAGGTCATGCTGGCCGGCGGGGTCCCGGTGATCAACTCCCGCCGTACGGCGGCGTATTCGGCGAGCCGGGAGATGTCGGTGAGCTAGGTCCGGATGTTGATGACGTCGGCCAGGGTCGCGCCGTGCGCGCCGAGCAGGGGTACGTCGCCGCGGGCCTCGGCGTGACCCTGGTCCCGGCGCCGGCGGCAACGTCCGTCCGCCCCGACATCGCCCTCCTGCCGGTGCTCGACGAGGACACGCCCCGGCGGGCGGTGTACGCGGCGACGGCACGCGGGCGCTCGCTCACCCCGGCCGGCGAGGCGTTCCTGGCGGCGCTGCGGGAGGCGGCGGGGACGGTTCCGGTGCCGTGAAGCGGGGAAGCGAGCCCTCACCACGCTCCTCCATCGCACCGGAAGGACCGGAAACCCCTTGAACTGCATACGAGTTGGGATCTGCGCCCTGGGACTGGCCCTGGCCGCCACGCTGACCGCCCCCACCAGCGCGACCGCCGCGGAGTCACCCACCGTCGAGGAGCAGCGGCTCGACCGCGCGGTGCCCCAGGAGATCCTCCGGCGGTCCGGATTCGACGCCATGACCGCCGAGTTCACGCGTGAGCTGCGCGGGGCCCGGTCCTACGCGCAGGCCCGCGCCGTCGTCGTACGCGAAGGGTCCGCGCTGTGGCGGCGGGCCGTGGAGCGGGCGCAGGGGCGGGGGCCCGCGGCCGGGGACCTGAGCCGGGACGACGACCGGCCGCTGTACTGGGCGCGGCTCGGGATGACGCGGGAGGTGCGGTCCTGGGAGCCGGAGTTCGGGCTCTCCGACCGGCAAAGGGACGAGCTGCTCGGGCAGTTGGAGCGGACCTCGCGCGGGCAGACCGGGATCCGCTATCCGCACGGCCAGGGGCTGAAGCGGATCCTGCTCACCGGGTTCGATCCGTTCACCCTGGACCGGGACATCCGGATCTCCAACCCCTCCGGGGCGACGGCGCTCGCGCTCGACGGAACGGTGATCGAGACCGCGCAGGGGCCCGCCCGGATCGAGACCGCGGTGTTCCCGGTGCGCTGGCGGGACTTCACCGACGCAACCGTGGAGCGGACGCTGCGGCCGTATCTGCGGGGCGTCGATCTGCTCACCACCGTGAGCCAGGGCCGGGTCGGGCGGTTCGACATCGAGCGGACCAACGGGGCCTGGCGGGGCGGCTTCCCGGACAACGACACCATCAGCCGCACCGAGACCGTCCCGGTGAGCGATCCGGCGTCGCAGCCGCAGTGGACGACGACGACCCTGCCGTACGAGCGGATCGTGGCCGCGGCGACCGGGCCGTTCCCCGTGTACGACAACACCGCCGTGACCGAGATCCCGGCGGGAGGGACGGAGCCGGTGGTGCGGCCGGACGGGCCGACGGCGGGGTCGACCGCGCGGGCCGGGGGCGGCGGGAACTACCTGTCCAACGAGATCGCCTACCGGGCGACGCTGTTGCGGGACCGGCTCGGGCTGCACGAGACGCTGCCCGCCGGGCATGTGCACACGCCCGTGCTGCAGTTCGCGGCCGGCAACACCTCCGAGGTCACCGACCCCGAGTTCGTGCGCAACCGGCTGGACATCATCGCCCAGGTACGGGCGATCCTGACGGCCGCGATGAGCGGGCCCGTCACGCGCTGACGCCCTTGGCCGACCCCCCGCCGTTCTCCTCCAGGGTCTCCTCGCCGAGGAGGTCGCGGGCCATGAGCGTGGCCCCCGCCACCGCGCCCGGCATCAGGAAGATCGCGACGAACGGCACCACGAAGGACACGGCGAGGGGTGTGCCGAAGCCCCACACCAGCGTCCTGCGGGAACGCAGCAGGCGCAGGCGGTCCCGGGCCTCGACACCGCGGCGCTGCAGGGCGACCGAGGTGAGCTCCTCGGTGAGGAAGAACCCGGTGACGACGAACCCGATCACCGGCACGACCGTCTGCCCGACGACCGGGACGAACCCGAGGGCGAAGAGCAGCACGCCCCAGAACAGGGCCCGTACGACGATCCGGAGGCTGTCGCGGGCCGAGATCCACAGCTCGCGCCAGAGCGGCAGCCCCGACTCGGGGGCGGTGCCGTCCGGGGAGACGTCCCGGTCGACCTTCTCGGACAGGTTCTCGTAGAAGGGCTGGCCGATCAGCAGCGTGACCGCGGTGAAGGTGATGGCGGTGAGCAGGAGCGCGAGGGCGAAGAGCAGGCCGGTCAGGAAGCCGCGGAAGAGCCCGAGCCAGGGGCTCGACCAGTCGTCGGCGAACGGCGTGGACCAGGCCACCAGGTCGTCGCCCCACAGCACGAGGGAGACCAGCGCCGCCGCGTACAGAACGAGGGTGATCAGGCCGGGAATCAGCCCAAAACCGTACTGCTTGCCGTGCCGGGCCACCCACCGCTGGCCCTTCAGGAGATAGCGGAAACCCACCCCAAGATCGCGCATGACCGAACTCTATCGGTAGGGGCGCATCCCCCCGGGATACGCCGTCCGGGGCACCGGTGGCACCGACCCCCTCTTGTTGGAGTTGAGTCGAACAGGTACACCTCGCCGTACCGATCTCAGGAAGTCCCGGAGGAGGTACGTGTGCGCACCGCGAGAACCGTCCCCGTGCTCGCCCTAGTGACCGTAGGATCCCTGTTCCTCACCCCGCACAGCGCCGTGGCCGACCGCCCCGCGCCCACCCGGGAACGCGACGCCGCCGCCGACCGGGCCGCCCGCGCCCCGGCAAGCGCGGCCCAGCGGGCCCTGGCCGAGCACGCCCCCGTCCTGGACCGGACCGTGCGGGGCTACCCGCGCGAGCAGGTCCTCTCCCCCGACCCCGAGAACCCCGCCGACAAGTCCCTCAAGCTGGGCCTCGTCCCGTACCACGGCATCGCGCCGAAGCTGAACGCCCTGCAACGGCTTGGCGACCGGGTGAGCGTGGAGGTCGCGGGCCGTTCGGCCGGCGGGCACCGCTTGTATCTCGTCACGGTCACCGCACCCGAGACCCACCACCAGGCCCGCGCCCAGGAGCGGATGCGCGACCTCATCGAGAACGCGCCCACGACGGCCGCCAAGTCCCCTGAGATCAAGAAGAGTTACAAGACCCCCGTCTTCTTCAACAACAACATCCACGGCAACGAGTGGGAAGGCACGGACGCTTCCCTGCGCCTGATCGAACGGCTCGCCACGGCGGACGACCGCGCCACCCGGGACCTCCTGGCCCGCAACCGTCTCTACTTCAACATCACCGCCAACCCGGACGGCCGGATCGCCGGCACCCGGGCCAACGCGGGCGGCTTCGACCTGAACCGGGACTTCGTGACCGCCGCGCAGCCCGAGACGCGGGCGATGCGGCAGATCCTGCTCGACAAGCAGCCGGCCGTCATGCTCGACCTGCACGGCTACGTCAACGGCACCCTCATCGAGCCCACCACTCCCCCGCACGGCGAGAACTACGAGTACGACCTGTTCCTGAAGAACACCTACGCCAACGCCCTCGGCATGGAGGCGGCGGTCAACGCCCTCGGCCACACCCCGCAGCAGGACGGCGTGCGGCCCGCGCAGATCCCCTTCCGGGACCAGGAGGAGGGCTGGGACGACTGGCCGCCGATCTTCACCCCGCAGTACGCCGCCTTCCACGGCACGGTCGCCGCGCACACGGTGGAGATCCCGCTGCGGGTGAACAACACCGCTTACGACACCCTGCCGGCCGAGGAACTGCGCCGCCGGTCCGCGATCAACGTCGACATCGCCGGTGCCGCGCTGCGCGCCACGCTCGACTTCGCGCAGTCCAGGCGGACTTCGCTGATCGCCGACCAGATCGAGGTCTTCCGCCGGGGAGCGGCCGGAGCGGCCCAGGTGCCGGTCTCCGCGGAGACGGTCCCCGGGGTCCCCGGCATCGGGCCCGAGGACGTCTACACGACCACCTTCCCCCGCGCCTACGTCATCCCCGGCGGCACCACCGCCGCCGCCCGCCTGGTCGACCACCTGATCGCCAACGACGTCCGCGTCACCCGCGCCACCCGTCCCTTCCGGCTGGACGGCAGGACGTACCCGAAGGGCGCGTACGTCGTCGACCTGCGCCAGCCCAAGCGCGGCATGGCCAACGTCCTGCTGGCCGACGGGCGGGACATCAGCGACAAGGTGTCGGTGATGTACGACATCTCCGGCTGGAGCCTCGGCAGGCTGTGGGGCGCCGAGGTGCGCCCGGTGACCTCCGGGAGCCTGACGGGCCTGCCCCTGCGGGCCGTGCGCGAGGCCGCGCCCGTCGGCCGGGTCGCCCCGCGCGGCGACCTGCGGCTGCGGCTGACCGACCCGAACGAGGTGGCCGCGCTCAACCACCTGCTCCAGCAAGGTGTTCCGGTACGGCGGGCCGCGGACGGCAGTGCGCTGGTGCCGGGGTCGGCGCGGGCGCTGGCGGCGCAGGCAGCACGCCGGTACGACGTCGTCCTCGACGCCACCCGGCTCGGCGGCGGTGCCGAGCTGCGCCCGGTGCGGGTGGCGGCGGCCGTGACGGCGGGCGAGCTGTTCGCGCTGCGGGAGATGAACTTCGAGGTCGTGCCGGTCTCCACGGCCGTGCTCAACGCGGGGTTCGACTGGTCCTCGGTGGACGTGCTGTTCGTGTCGGCGGGCCTGGACCACGGCGGCCTCACCCCGGCCGCCCGCACCGCGCTGGACGCCTTCCTCGCCGGGCACGGGCTCGTCGGGCGGGGCAGCGCGGGCGCCGCGCTCAACACGGCGGCCGGGCTGCCGGCGGCGACGGCCGTGGAAGGCAACCGGAACGCCAACGGCGTGGTACGGCTGGTGGATTCGGGCGGTGCCACGGACCATGGGTTCGTGTACGCGCCGGTGTGGTTCACCGACCTCGGGCCCGGGATGCGGGCGGAGCAGTCGTACGCGGCCGGGAACCCGCTGCTGTCCGGGCACTGGCGGCCGGACGAGGACGGCTCGGGCGGGCCGGCGGACGCGGCGGGCCGGGCGGCGGTGGTCAGCGGGGAGCGGGCCGTGCTGTTCGGCACCGAGCCGCTTTTCCGGGATCATCCCAAGGGAGAATTCGCCCAGGTGGGAAGGGCGCTGTTCACCATGGCACACGCGCACAGCGGTTAGTCGAGTACGAGGAGAGCGGATGACGCTGGAGATCCACGGCACCGTCGCGGACGGGTTCGAGGCGGTGCGCGACGCGTTCACCGCGTTCGTCGCGGAGGAACGACCCGACTACGAAGGGCAGTTGTGCGCGTACGTGCACGGCCGCAGGGTGGTCGACCTGTGGGCCGGGGACGGCGCGGACGGGGAGTCGCTGTACGGCGTGTTCTCCTCCACCAAGGGGGCCGCCCATCTGGTGGTCGCTCTCCTCGTCCAGGACGGCACCCTCGAACTGGACCGCAAGGTCACCTACTACTGGCCCGAGTTCGCCGCCGAGGGCAAGGGCGGTCTCACCCTGCGTGATCTGCTCGCGCACCGGGCGGGTCTGGTGGGCCTGGACGCCGGGTTCACCGCGGAGGAGCTGGCGGACGACCGGGTCATCGCGGAACGGCTCGCCGACCAGCGGCCGTTCTGGCGTCCGGGCACCGCCTTCGGCTATCACGCCCTGGTCATCGGGGCGCTGACCGGCGAGGTCGTCCGCCGGGCCACGGGCCGTACGCTCCAGGAGGTGTACGAGGAGCGGGGGCGCGCGCCGTACGCGCTGGACTTCTTCCTGGGGCTGCCCGCCGCCCTGGAATCCCGCTTCCGTTCGGTCCAGCCGATGGCGCCGACGCCGAAGCAGCAGGCGCTGCTGGACGCGACGGCGACCGGCCCGCACACGCTCTCCTCGATCGCCTTCAACACCCATGTGCCGGAGCCGGGTCAGCTGGTCGACCACGCCAACTCCCGTACGGTGCGCGCCAAGGGCCCGGCCTCGGCGGGCGGAGTGGCCGCCGCCCGCGGACTCGCCGGGATGTACGCGGCGGCGATCAGCGAGGTGGACGGCCGTCCCCCGCTGCTGAAGCCGGACACGGTCGCCGAGGTCGGCCAGATCCACTCCGTCGGCTACGACCTGGTCGCCCGCGCGCACAAGGCGTTCGGCCTGGGTTTCCAGGCCACCGCCGACGTCTGGTATCCCTTCCTGGGCGCCGGTGCCTTCGGCCACAGCGGCGCGGGCGGCTCCCAGGCCTTCGCCGACCCCCGCAGCGGCCTGGCCTACGGCTACACCAGGCGCCGCTGTGCCTTCCCGGGCGGCGCGGCCCCGGAGAACGCACGGCTGGTGAGGGCGGCCCATACGGCGGCGCTGGCGGTCTGACACAGGCGAAGGCCGCACCCCACGTCCAGGGGTGCGGCCTTCGTCGTACGCGACGACCTGCGGTCAGCCCAGCGTCACGGTGATGTTCCCTCGCGTCGCCTTGGAGTACGGGCACACCTCGTGGGCCTTCTTCAGCAGGCTCTGCGCCGTCTCCGCGTCCACGTTCGGGATGCTCGCCGAGATCTCCACGATCAGCCCGAAGCCGTCGTCGTTCTTGCCGATGCCGACCTTCGCGGTGACGGTCGAGCCGGAGATGTCGGCCTTCTCCTGGCGGGCGACTACGCCGAGCGCGCCCTGGAAGCAGGCGCTGTACCCGGCGGCGAACAGCTGCTCCGGGTTGGTTCCGGCGCCGCTGCCGCCCATCTCCTTCGGCGGGTTCACCACGACGTCGAGCTTGCCGTCATCGGTGGCGACCCGGCCGTCGCGGCCGTTCTCGGCGGTGGCGACGGCGGTGTACAGGACATCGGTCTGCTGGATGGACATGCGGTGTCTTCTCCTCCTCGGTCCGCCGTGACTCGCGCCCACGATCGACGGCGGTTTCGGAAAGAAGTTACCGCATACCGGAAAATCGTAGAAGAGGTGGCGGCCGGGGAAGGGCTCAGAGCTTGACGATCATCTTCCCGGTGTTGTCGCCGCGCAGGACCCCGAGGAACGCCTCCAGGTTGTTCTCGATGCCCTCGACGACCGTCTCGCGGTACTTCAGCGCGCCCGAGGCGACCCAGGGGCCGACCTCCTGGACGAACTGCGGCTGGAGGTCGTAGTGGTCGCCGACCAAAAAGCCCTCGATGCGGCCGCGGGTCTGGATGAGCCGGGCGAGGTTGCGGGGGCCGGGGGCGGCCTCGGTGTTGTTGTAGACGGAGATCATTCCGCAGACCGCGATACGGCCGTCGCGGTTGAGCAGGCCGATGGCGGCCTCCAGGTGGTCGCCGCCGACGTTGTCGAAGTAGACGTCGATCCCGTCCGGGGCGGCCTCCCTCAGCTGCTCGCCGACCGGGCCGTTCTTGTAGTTGAAGGCGGCGTCGAAGCCGTACTCCTCGACGAGCAGCTTGACCTTCTCGTCGGAGCCGGCCGAGCCGATGACCCGGGAGGCGCCCTTGAGCTTGGCGATCTGGCCGACCTGGCTGCCCACGGCACCCGCGGCGCCGGAGACGAAGACCGCGTCGCCCTCCTTGAAGGAGGCGGTGCGCAGCAGGCCCGCGTAGGCGGTGAGGCCGGTCATGCCGAGGACGCCGAGGTACGCCGACAGCGGCGCGGCGTCCGCGTCGACCTTGACCGTCTGGGCGGCGCCGACGGTGGCGTACTCGCGCCAGCCGCCGAAGTGCAGGACGTTGTCGCCGGGGGCGATGCCGTCGACGTTCGAGGCGACGACCTCGCCGACGGCGCCGCCCTGCATGGCCTTGCCGAGCTCGAAGGGGGCGACGTAGGACTTGGCGGCGCTCATCCGGCCGCGCATGTACGGGTCGACCGAGAGGTACGCGTTGCGCACCAGCACCTCGTCCGGTCCGGGCTGCCGGATCTCCGCCTCCACGAGGGCGAAGTCCTCGGGCTTGGGCCAGCCGACCGGGCGGCTGAGCAGGTGCCACTCGCGGCTGACGGCGGGGCGGGCGGGGGATTCGGGCATGGCGGGTGACCTTCCTGAATACTTCATTACCTGAAACAACCATGCGCCTGAATATTTCATGATGTCAAGTAACGGGATACGCTGGACGCCATGGCCACCCCGCACCCGCCCCACCGCCCCGACGAGCTGACCATGGAGGTCGTCGACCTGATCGGGTCCGTGGTGGCGCGGTACCACGAGGAGTACGAAGAGGCCGCCGGCACACATGCGCTGACCGGGGCGCAGGCCCGGCTGCTGGGGCTGCTGTCGCTGGAGCCCCTGCCCATGCGGAAGCTGGCGCAGCGGCTCAAGTGCGAGCCGTCGAACGTGACCGGGATCGTCGACCGGCTGGAGGCACGGGGGCTGGTGGAGCGGCGGCCCGATCCCGCGGACCGGCGGGTGAAGGTCGCGGCGGCGACTCAGGAGGGGCGGCGGGTCGCCCTCAGTCTGCGGGAGTCGTTGCGGTTTGCCCGGGAGCCGCTCGCGGGGCTCTCCGAGGACGAGCGGCTGGCGCTGCGGGATCTGCTGCGGCGGATGCTGGAGTCCTGAGCCGGCCGCACTCCGGTCACGTCAGCCGCACCACCACAGGAAGCGTGTGCACGTCTCCTCCGGATCCGGCTCGGGTTCCGGTGTCGTCGGGTCCGCCGTCGGAGTCGGGTCCGGGTCCTGCGTGGTGGGCTCCGGGGCCTGGGAGGTCTCGGGGACCGCTCCCCCCGTCGCCGACGACTGGGCGTCCTTCGTCGGCTTGTCCTCCGGCTGCGCCGACTCCGTGGCCTGCGCGGACTCCGACTCCGACTCCGAGGGTGACGGAGAGGCGGAGGTGCTCGGGGACGCGGTGGCCGGTGTGTCCGTGGTGTCGCTGATCGGCTGCGCCGTTTCGACCGCCTCCTCCTCGGCGCCGCCGTCCGTGGAGGCCCCGCCCGCCGCGGCCGGGGCGGGGGACGAGCCGGGGGCGTCCAGGCCCAGTTCGGCGAGGCTCAGGCCGCCGGCGGCGAGCAGGAAGCCCGCGGTGACCAGCAGGGTGCGGCGGCGACGACGGCGGTGCGCCGCCGCCTTGCGGTCGCGGCGACTGGCGCCGGTGCCACCCTCGGGCGCGACCTCATCAGCGGCCCCGGGCTCGTGGAGGTCCGCGCCACGTCCGCCCCGGGCCGACCGGCGGGCCGCCGCCCGGCCCCCGGCCCCCGCGCCCGCCGCGACCGGCTCCGGCGCGCGCTCGGCCTCCTCGTACGCGGCGTACGCCTGCGGGTCCTCCTCGCTCGGGTACGCGCGGAGTTGTTCGGCCGGTGCGCCGCAGCCCGGGCAGGCGAGGGCGCCATTCAGGTGCCGTCGGCACGGGTGGCAGTAGTCCATGACGCGGGAAGACTAAGTTCCGGGGAGATCACGTTCATAGGGCAGCCTGTGAAAGTTATGTGCGGAACTACCCCCTCCGCAGCGCCTGTTGAGGTATACGCCCCATCCGTCACCGATGCCGTACCGAAAGGCGTATCGAAAGCGGTGTCGAAACCGTTATGCGTGCGACCCATTGACACCCCCGCCGCCCCCTCCCTACTGTCACGTCAGCATTTCGAACGTGTGTCGAAATCTCGAACACACGCTAATGAGCCGACGACGCAGCAAGGGACAACTGCCGTGCGCATCACCGGAATCAGCACACACGTGGTCGGAACGCCGTGGCGCAACCTGACCTATGTACAGGTGCACACCGACGAGGGAATCACGGGAGTCGGTGAGACCCGGATGCTGGGTCACACCGACGCGCTGATCGGCTATCTGCGAGAGGCCGAGACCAACCACATTCTCGGCTCCGACCCGTTCGCCACGGAAGACCTCGTGCGCCGCATGAAGTACGGCGACTACGGCCGCGCGGGCGAGATCGTGATGTCCGGGATCGCCGTCATCGAGATGGCCTGCTGGGACATCAAGGGCAAGGCGCTCGGGGTGCCGGTCTGGCAGCTCCTGGGCGGCAAGGTCACCGACCGGGTCAAGGCGTACGCCAACGGCTGGTACACCACCGAGCGGACGCCCGAGGCCTACCACAAGGCCGCCCAGGGAGTCATGGAGCGCGGGTACAAGGCGCTCAAGATCGACCCCTTCGGCACCGGGCAGTTCGAGCTCGACCACGAGCAGAGCCTGTACGCCGTCTCCCTCATCGAGGCGGTCCGGGACGCCATCGGCCCGGACGCGGAGCTGATGCTGGAGATGCACGGCCGGTTCTCCCCGGCCACCGCGGTCCGGCTCGCCCACGAGCTGGCGCCCTTCAAGCCGGCCTGGCTGGAGGAGCCCTGCCCGCCGGAGAACCTGAAGGCGCTGGAGAAGGTGGCCGCCAAGGTGGACATCCCGGTCGCCACCGGTGAGCGGATCCACGACCGGATCGAGTTCCGGGAGCTCTTCGAGAGCCAGGCCGTCGACATCATCCAGCCCGACGTCGGTCACATCGGCGGCATCTGGGAGACCCGCAAGCTCGCCGCCACCGCCGAGACCCACTACATGCTGGTCGCCCCGCACAACGTGGGCGGCTCCGTGCTGACCGCGGCCTCCCTCCAGGTCGGCTTCAGCTCCCCCAACTTCAAGATCCTCGAGCACTTCAACGACTTCGCGGACTCCGAGATCAAGAAGGTCGTCAAGGGCGCGCCGCAGGTCGTGGACGGCTACTTCCACCTCTCCGACGCCCCCGGTCTCGGCGTCGAGCTGGACGTGGACGCCGCCGCCGAGTTCCCGCAGCAGCAGGCCCGCTTCGACCTGTGGGCCGAGGGCTGGGAGCGGCGCCAGCCGAAGGGCACCCAGAAGTGAGCAGCGCCGTCGTCGTCGAGGCGCCCGGCGAGCACCGGCTGGCCGAGCACACGCCGCGCGAGCCCGGCCCCGGGGAGGCGCTGGTGCGCGTCCACGCGGTCGGCATCTGCGGCAGCGACCGCGAGGTGTACCAGGGCAACCGGCCCGAGGGGTACGTGCGGTACCCGCTCACCCCCGGCCACGAGTGGTCCGGGACCGTGCAGCGGGTCGGCGCCGGGGTGCCCGGGTCCCTCGTCGGCCGCAAGGTCGTCGGGGAGGGCTTCCGCAACTGCCAGGTCTGCGACCGCTGCCACGCCGGCGAGACCACCCTGTGCACCGCCGGGTACGAGGAGACCGGGTTCACCCAGCCCGGCGCGATGGCCACCACGCTCACCCTGCCCGCCCGGCTGCTGCACGTGCTGCCGGAAGACTGCGATCTGACGGCCGCCGCCCTGCTGGAGCCCGCCGCCTGTATCGCCGCCGCGGCGATCAAGGCGAACGCCCGCCCCGGCGAGCGGGTCGCGGTGGTCGGCACCGGGACGCTCGGCATGTTCGCCGTGCAGTTCCTGCGGGCCGGATCGCCGGGCGAGCTGCTGGTGGTGGGCACCCGGCGGGACCGGGAGGCGCTGTCCCGGGAGTTCGGCGCCACCGGCTTCCGCACCCGGGACGAGGAACTGCCCGACACCTTCGACGTGGTCATCGAGACCGCCGGGTCCGCGTCCGCCGCGCGCACCGCCGCCTGTCTGCTCAGGCGCGGCGGACGCCTGGTCCTGACCGGGATCCCGGCGCCGGGCGCCGAGGGTCTGGACCCGACGGACCTGGTCGTACGGCAGCTGGAGGTGCACACCGTCTTCGGGGCCCCGCCGGATGCCTGGGCGCACACGGTGCGGGTGTTCGCGGCCGGGCTGCTCGATCCACTGCCGCTGGTCACGCACGAGCTGCCGCTGGAGGGGTTCGCGCGCGCCATCGAGCTGGTCGGGTCGGGCGATCCGAAGGTCGGGAAAGTCCTGCTGCGCCCCTAGCCGTGCGCCGGTGCGGGGGCGACCTGACGGCCCCCGCACCGGCGTACCACCAAGCCTTTGCCGTACCCAGAGCCGCGAACTTCGTCCGAAATAACGAACAAGAAGGACAGCTTGTGACCGACGCTTCCGCCACGGCAGCCCGTCGACCCGGCGAGCAGGCGCTCGCCGCCCTCGGCCTGGGCGCGCCCGACCTCTCCCCCGCCGACGCCTCGCCCCACTCGTTCCCGGGCGGCGGCCGCTGGCGCACCGAGATTCCCTCGTGCGAGGGTCCCGAAGCGCTGGCCGTTGTCCTGAAGGAAGCCTCGCGGCTCGACGTGCCGATCCACCGGATCAGCCAGGGCAGCGGCGTCTGGATGCTGACCGACGCCGAGATCACCGAGATGGTCGAGGCCACCGGCGAGCGCGACATCGAGCTCTGCCTGTTCACCGGCCCGCGCGGCACCTGGGACATCGGCGGCTCCACCCGTACCGACTCCCGGGGCGCGGGGCTGCGGGCCCGCGGCCACGACGCGGTGGCCGGCTGCGTCGAGGACGCCGTGCGCGCCACCGAGCTGGGTGTGCAGTGCCTGCTCGTCGCCGACGAGGGCGTGCTGTGGACCCTGCACCGGGCGCGCGCCGCCGGGATCATCCCGGCCGACACCACGCTCAAGGTGAGCGCGCTGATCGGCCCGGTCAACCCGGCCGCCTACGCGGTCTACGAGCGGCTCGGCGCGGACTCGGTCAACGTGCCCAGCGATCTGACGCTGGACCACCTCACCGAGATCCGGCGGGTCTCCGCCGCCCCCATGGACATGTACATCGAGGCCCCCGACGACCTCGGCGGCTACGTCCGGATGTACGAGGTCGCCGAACTCATCCGGCGCGGCGCTCCGCTGTACCTGAAGTTCGGTCTGTCCAAGACGCCCGGGATCTACCCCTACGGCCACCACCTGCGCGAACTCACGCTGTCCACCGCCAAGGAGCGGGTGCGGCGGGGCCGGCTGGCGCTGGACCTGCTCGCCCGGCACGGGGCCGACGGGGAGATGGCTCCCCTGGGCTCACGACTGCCGGGGGACCTCCGACGTTTCGAAACATATTCATAAAGGTTTCGGCGCCCCCTTCACAGAAGGCGACGCAGCCAAACAGAATCCCACACACCCAGCCGTGCTGAGACATCAAGGAAGATGACCATGCGCAACCGCAGAGCCGCTCTCGCCGCGATAGCCACCGCCGCCTCCCTCGCCCTCACCCTGACCGCCTGCGGCCAGGACGGCGAGGGCGGCAGCGAGGAGGGCAAGGGGAGCACCGAAGGTGCCACCATCGGCATCGCGATGCCGACCAAGTCCTCCGAGCGCTGGATCGCCGACGGAAAGAACGTCGAGACGCACCTGAAGGACATGGGCTACAAGACCAAGCTGGTCTACGGTGAGGACGACCCCGACCAGCAGGTCTCGCAGATCGAGAACCTGATCACGCAGGGTGTGGAAGCGCTGATCGTGGCGGCCATCGACAACAAGTCGATGAACAACGTCCTGCAGCAGGCCAAGGAAGCCGACATCCCGGTCATCTCCTACGACCGCCTGATCCTCGGCACCGAGAACGTCGACTACTACGCCTCCTTCGACAACGAGAAGGTCGGCGAACTCCAGGCCACCTACATCGTGGAGAAGCTCGGCCTGAAGGACGGTTCCGAGAAGGGCCCGTTCAACATCGAGCTGTTCGCCGGCTCCAACGACGACAACAACACCCGCTACTTCTTCCAGGGCGCGATGAACGTCCTGCAGCCCTACATCGACAAGAAGCAGCTCGTCGTCCGCTCCGGCCAGACCGACCTGACCCAGGTCACCACCCTGCGCTGGGACGGCGGCACCGCCCAGAAGCGCATGGACGACATCCTCACCTCGGCCTACAAGTCCGAGCGGGTCGACGCGGTGCTCTCGCCGTACGACGGCATCTCCATCGGCATCCTGTCGGCACTGAAGTCGGACGACTACGGCTCCAAGTCCAAGCCGCTGCCGATCGTCACCGGCCAGGACGCCGAGGTCGCCTCGGTGAAGTCGATCATCGCCGACGAGCAGTCGATGACCGTCTACAAGGACACCCGCGAACTCGCCAAGGTCGCCTCCAACATGGTCGACGCGGTGCTCAACGACAAGAAGCCCGAGGTCAACGACGAGGAGACCTACGACAACGGCTCCAAGGTCGTGCCCGCCTACCTGCTGGAGCCGGTCAGCGTGGACAAGGAGAACTACCAGAAGGTCGTCGTCGACTCCGGCTACATCAAGGAAAGCGACCTCAAGTAACCTCCGGCACCCACTGATTGGAAGGCACGACCATGGCGGGACCCGTCCTGGAAATGCGCTCGATCGTCAAGACCTTTCCCGGCGTCAAGGCGCTGTCGGACGTCACACTGACCGTCCGGCAGGGCGAGGTCCACGCCATCTGCGGGGAGAACGGCGCCGGCAAGTCGACCCTGATGAAGGTCCTCTCCGGCGTCCACCCGCACGGCACGTACGAGGGCGAGATCCTCTTCGAGGGGGCGGCCTGCGAGTTCAAGGACATCCGGGCCAGCGAGCAGCACGGCATCGTGATCATCCACCAGGAACTGGCGCTGATCCCCTACCTCTCCATCGCCGAGAACATCTTCCTCGGCAACGAGCACGCCACCCGCGGGATCATCAGCTGGACCGAGACGCTCCGGCACGCCACCGAGCTGCTGCGCCGGGTCGGGCTGAGCGATCACCCCGACACCCGCGTCGCCGACATCGGCGTGGGCAAGCAGCAGCTGGTGGAGATCGCCAAGGCGCTCTCGAAGAAGGTGAAGCTGCTCATCCTGGACGAGCCGACCGCGGCCCTGAACGACGAGGACAGCGGCAAACTCCTCGATCTCATCCTGGAGTTGAAGAACCAGGGCATCACCTCGATCATCATCTCGCACAAACTGAACGAGATCCGCAAGGTGGCGGACTCGGTGACGATCCTGCGCGACGGCCGGACCATCGAGACCCTCGACGTGAAGGCCGAGGGGACCACCGAGGACCGGATCATCAGCGGGATGGTCGGCCGCGACCTGGAGCACCGCTTCCCCGAGCGGACGCCGCACCAGCCGGAGGAGGGCGCGGCGCCGGCCCTGGAGATCCGCAACTGGACCGTGCACCACCCGATCGACCAGCAGCGCAAGGTCGTCGACGATGTGTCGATCGAGGTACGGCGCGGCGAGATCGTCGGGATCGCGGGCCTGATGGGCGCGGGCCGCACCGAACTCGCGATGAGCGTCTTCGGGCGGACCTACGGCCGGTACGCGGGCGGCACGGTCCTCAAGGACGGCACGGAGATCCGTACCAAGTCCGTCCCCGAGGCGGTCAAGCACGGCATCGCCTACGTCACCGAGGACCGCAAGCACTACGGCCTCAACCTCATCGACACCATCAACCGCAACATCTCGCTCAGCGCGCTGGGCAAGGTCTCCAAGCGGGGCGTGGTGGACGAGCACGAGGAGCGGCAGGTCGCCGAGGGCTTCCGCAAGTCCATGAACATCAAGGCGCCCACCGTCTTCGAACCGGTCGGCAAGCTGTCCGGCGGCAACCAGCAGAAGGTCGTCCTCAGCAAGTGGATCTTCGCGGGTCCCGATGTGCTGATCCTGGACGAGCCGACGCGCGGTATCGACGTCGGCGCCAAGTACGAGATCTACACCGTCATCGACCAGCTGGCCGCCCAGGGCAAGGCGGTCGTCTTCATCTCCTCCGAGCTGCCGGAACTGCTCGGCATGTGCGACCGCATCTACACGATGGCCGCGGGGCGGCTGACCGGTGAGTTCTCGCGGGCCGAGGCCTCGCAGGAATCGCTGATGCGCCGGATGACCAAGGACAAAGAGGTATCCCGATGAGCACGGATGTGACCGCGAAGACGCCGGCCCCGGCGCCGCCCGGCAAGGGCGGTTCGGCCACCGCCGACGGACTGTTCCAGCTGGTGCTGGACGGTATGCGCCGCAACATGCGGCAGTACGGCATGCTGTTCGCGCTCGGGCTGATCGTGGTGCTGTTCGCCGTATGGACCGACGGTGATCTGCTGCTGCCCCGCAACGTCTCCAACCTGGTGCTCCAGAACAGCTACATCCTGATCCTCGCGATCGGCATGATGCTGGTGATCATCGCGGGTCATATCGACCTGTCGGTGGGGTCGCTGACGGCGTTCATCGGTTCCATGGCCGCCGTGTTCATGGTCAGGAACGATCTGCCCTGGCCGGTAGCCGTCATCCTCTGCCTGGCCATGGGGGCCATCGCGGGCGCGGTCCAGGGGTTCTTCATCGCCTACGGCGGCATACCCTCGTTCATCGTCACCCTCGCGGGCATGCTGATCTTCCGCGGTCTGACCGAGATCTTCCTGGAGGGCCAGACTCTCGGCCCGTTCCCGGAGGGGCTGCAGAAGGTCTCCAACGGCTTCATGCCCGAGGTCGGCCCGGACACCAACTATCACAACCTCACCCTGTTGCTCGGGTTCGCGCTGATCGCCTTCGTGATCTTCCAGGAGTACCGCGACCGGCGCCGCCAGCAGGAGTTCGCGCTGGAGGTCGCGCCGCGCAACCTGTTCCTGCTGAAGCTGGTCGCACTCGGCGCCGCCATCCTCACGCTGACGATGCTGCTCGCCAGCTACAAGGGCGCCCCGTACGTCCTGCTGGTCCTCGGAGTGCTGCTGGTCGGCTTCGGCTACCTCATGCGCAACGCGATCATCGGCCGCCACATCTACGCCATCGGCGGCAACCTGCCCGCGGCCAAGCTGTCGGGTGTGAAGGACAAGAAGGTCACCTTCCTGGTCTTCCTGAACATGGGCATGCTCGCGGCCCTGGCGGGTCTGGTCTTCGCCGCCCGCTTCAACGCGGCCTCGCCCAAGGCCGGCCTCAACTTCGAACTGGAGGCGATCGCCGCCGCGTTCATCGGCGGCGCGTCGATGAGCGGCGGTGTCGGCACGGTGCTCGGCGCCATCATCGGCGGTCTGGTCCTGGGCGTGCTGAACAACGGTATGAACCTCGTCGGCATCGGCACCGACTGGCAGCAGGTCATCAAGGGCCTGGTCCTGCTGGCGGCGGTCGGGTTCGACGTGTGGAACAAGCGCAAGGTCGGTTCGTAAGTCGCTCGGGCCCCGCCGGAAGGCGGGGCCCGCTTCCTTTGCAGGAGCCGCAACATGGAACTGAGCAGACGTACCGTCATCGCCGGGGCCGCAGCCGCCGGTGTCACCGCCGCCATGAGCGGCACGGCCCATGCCACAGGGGGGCACAAGCCGGTGAAGTCGCTCTTCGGCAAGCTCGCCGACGGCACCAAGATCTACCGCTGGTCGCTGGAGAACGGAGGGACCCGGCTGAAGGTCCTCTCCTACGGCGGCATCGTCCAGTCCCTGGAGGTCCCCGACCGCCGCGGCCGCCGGACCAACGTCTCGCTGGGCTTCGACACCATCGAGGAGTACGTCGCCTCCAGCCCCTACTTCGGCGCCCTGATCGGCCGCTACGGCAACCGCATCGGCAAGGGCCGCTTCACCCTGGACGGCAAGACCCACCAGCTCTCCGTCAACGACGGCGAGAACAGCCTGCACGGCGGGTCCAAGGGCTTCGACAAGGTCGTCTGGGACGTCGAGCCGTTCACCAAGGGCTCCGATGTCGGCCTGTACCTCTACTACACCTCCGTCGACGGCGAGATGGGCTACCCCGGCACGCTGCGCACGAAGGTGACGTACACCCTCACCCGCTCCGGCGACTGGCGCATCGACTACGAGGCCACCACCGACAAGGCCACGGTCGTCAACCTCACCAGCCACGTCTACTGGAACCTGGCCGGCGAGTCCAGCGGCACCATCTACGACCACGAGCTGTCCATCGCCGCCTCCCGCTACACGCCGGTCGACTCGGGGCTGATCCCCACGGGCGAGCTGGCCAAGGTGGCGGGCACCCCCTTCGACTTCCGCCGCACCAAGACCGTCGGCGAGGACATCCGGGTCGCGCACCAGCAGCTGCTGTACGGCAAGGGCATCGACCACAACTGGGTGCTGGACAAGGGCATCACCGCCAGGCCGGAATGGGTGGCAACCCTGCGGGACCCCTCCTCCGGCCGCACCCTGAAGATCGCCACCACCGAGCCGGGGCTGCAGTTCTACTCGGGCAACTTCCTCGACGGCACCCTGGTCGGCAGCGGCGGCTCGGTCTACCGCCAGGGCGACGCCCTGTGCCTGGAGACGCAGCACTTCCCGGACTCGCCGAACCAGCCGTCGTTCCCGTCCACCACCCTGCGCCCCGGCCAGACGTACCGGACGACGACGGTGCACTCCTTCAGCGCCTGAGCCGCACAGCGCCTGAAACCTCACAAGGCGTTCACAACTTCCCGGCGAATTCACAGAGGTTGAACAGCGCCACACCGGCATCCGTATCCCAGGGTGGCCCGCGCTCCCCCGCGCGGGCCACCCGGACCCGGAGGTTGCCTTGGCTGAGAACGTCACCTCGCTGTTCCGCAGCACGGCGGCGCACAGCCCCTCGATGGCCGCGCTGACCCGTGAAGGCGGTGAGGATGCCGGGCCGATCGACTTCTGCATCCCGTGCAACCCGTACTTCCCCACGCCCGCCATGTTCGACGACATGGCGGGCCGGCTGCGCGACATCATCACGTACTACCCGAGCAGCGCCGACACCATCACGGCAGAGCTGTGCAACCTCCTCCGGCTCCCCCCGCAGGCCGTCGCCATGGGCAACGGCTCGACCGAGCTGATCACCTGGATCGACCATCTGCTGGTGCGGGAGTCCCTCGCCGTCCCCGTCCCCACCTTCGGCCGCTGGACCGACCAGCCCATGGAGACCGGCAAGCGGGTCGACATGTTCCCGCTCCAGGAGTCCAGCGGCTTCGCCCTCGACCTCGCGCAGTACGCCGAGTTCATCCGGGCCCGCGGCACGCGTGTCGCGGTGATCTGCAACCCCAACAACCCCGACGGCGGCTTTCTGCACCGGCACGCCATCGTGCAGTTCATGGACGCCATGGCCGACCTCGACCTCGTCGTCATCGACGAGTCGTTCCTGGAGTTCGCCGACGCGGAGGCCGAGCCGTCGGTCGTGCAGGAGGCGATGCTGCGGCCCAACGTGGTCGTGCTGCGCAGTCTCGGCAAGAACTTCGGTCTGCACGGCATACGGTTCGGATACCTGGTCGCGAACCCGGCGCTCGCGGGGCGCGTCCGCTCGATGCTCCCCAAGTGGAACCTCAACGCCTTCGCCGAGCACGTGGTGTTCATGCTCAAGCACCATGGGCCCGAGTACGCGGAGAGCCTGCACCAGGTGCGCCGGGACCGGCTGGACATGGCGAGCCAGCTGGCCGCGCTGCCCGGACTCACGGTCTACCCCTCGCAGGGCAACTTCCTCTTCGTACGGCTGCCCGTCGGCGCCGAGGGCACGGTCGTACGGGACCGGCTGCTCACCGAGCACCGGATCCTGGTCCGTGAGTGCGGCAACAAGATCGGTTCGTCCAGCCGCTTCCTGAGACTCGTGGTGCGCCCCCAGGTGGACGTGCGTCGCCTGGTGTCCGGCCTGGAACAGGTGCTCTACGGGACCAGGAGGGGAGCGGCCGCCGTACCCGAGCCGGCTACCGGGACCAGCTACAGCTCGGGCACGGCGGCCGTGGACCGGTTGGTGGGGTCGACCAACGGGGCGGGGATGGCTATGCCGATGCCAGTGCCTCCGGCGGTTGTGCCGGCTCCAGTTCCGGCGCCTGTTCCCGCGCCGATGCCCATGCCTGCGCGCATGCCTGCGCGCATGCCTGCGCCTATGCCTGCGCCTATGCCTGCGGCGGCGGCTTTCGAGCCTACGCCGCCTGGGGTTCCGGCCCGGGGTGGGCTTACGGCGGCGCAGGTTCGGGGGACGACGGGGCCGGGGTTGGCCCCTGCCCCGGCTACGGGGTGGCCCAACGCGGCCGGGATGGGGTGAGCTTGTTGTTCGGCGGGTGCGGGGTGCGCTGTGGCTGGTCGCGCCGTTCCCCGCGCCCCTAGGTGGGTTCACTTACACCGGGTTGAGGCGCCACTGTTGGCAGTTGTTGTTCAGCCATGCCCATTGGCGGACGTCCGCTCCGTCTGCCGTGCCGCAGTTCGACACGTCCGCCACCTTTCCCGTGGCCTGATTGACGATCCTTACGTAGCCGTCGGTTGTCGCTATGAAGCGGAAGCGCTGGCAGGTGTTGTTCAGCCAGGGCCACTGGCGCAGATCGGCGCCGTCGGCCGAGGAGCAGTTCTCGGTGTCGAGGACCTTGCCGGTGCCGGCGTTCACCAGACGGTGGGTGTCGTCGCCCAGGTCCTCCAGGCGCCAGCGCTGGTTGGTGCCGCCGTTGCACGTCCACTGCTGGACATTGGCCCCGTCCGCCGTCGAACCGCCCGCCACCTCCAGGCACTTGCCGCTGTTGCGGTTGCTGAGCGTGTACGTGGTCGACGCCGACCCCGGTTCCCCCGAGGGCCCCGCCAGGCTCGCGCCCAGGGCCACCGGTCTGCCGAGGTTCGGCGAACCGTCCGCGTTCCAGGTGAACTTCTGCGCCCTGGTCGTACGGCCGTTGTCGCAGCCCTCGGACGCGGCGTCGTTGGCGTGGTAGACGATCCAGTTCTCCGTGCCGTCCGGCGAGGTGAAGAAGCCGTGGTGGCCGGGGCCGTACACGCCCGCCGAGTCGTTGCGCTGGAAGACCGGCGTGGACTTCTTCGTCCAGGCGGCGGCGGACAGCGGGTCGGAGCCGGTGAGGCGCAGCTGGCCCAGCTTGTAGTCGGGCGTCCAGCAGCCGCTTGCCGAGTAGACCAGGTAGGTCTGGCCGCCCCGCTGGAGGAGTTCCGGGCCCTCGTTCACGGTGCCGCCGGACCGCTCCCAGTCGTAGGTCGGCGTCGAGATGGTGGAGAAGCCCGTGGCCAGGGTGTACGGGTTGGACATCCGGGCCGCCACCAGGTTCTGGGTGCCTCCGCTCGCGCTGCCGAAGAGGTAGAGCTGACCGTTGATCGTGCCGACGGTCGGGTCCAGCATCCAGGCCGAGTTGAGCTGGTTGCGGTAGGTGTACGGGCCCATGGGATCGGAGCCCGCGCTCTCCAGGACGTGGGTGCGCTGGGTGGGCACGTAGTCGGAGACGTTCTGTCCGGCCACGTAGTAGAGGTACCAGCGGCCGTTGAGGTAGTGCAGCTCCGGCGCCCAGATGTTGCAGCAGCGGGAAGCCGCGTCCCCTTGCCAGACCTGCACGCTGGGCGCGGTGGCCAGACCGGCCAGCGTGGCGGACTTGCGGATGGTGATCCGGTCGGTCCAACTGGTCGTCACCAGGTAGTAGTTGCCGTTGTGGTATGAGATCCACGGGTCGGCGCCCTTGACCGACTTCACGGGGTTGCTGAACGAGGCGGCACTGGCGGGGGTCTGCCCCAGGGCGAGCACGAAGACCAGCGCGGCCAGCAGGGTCAGTACGCGACGGGCCATCCGCTGCTCCAGTTCAGGAGGTTGATGCCGAGCTTCGGTGTGCCGTTGTCCTGGCCGTCGTAGTAGTGGTAGACGATCAGGTCGCCGTCGACGTCGTTCATGATCGACTGCCCGCCGGGGCCGATGTAGCGGCCGTGGGACTCCAGCACGGGCGTCCCGCCGTTGTTCATCATCGACACGCCGTTCCGGTCGTAGTACGGCCCGGTGACGCTGGTGGCGCGGCCGACCTTGACCTTGTACGTGGAGCTGGTGCCGGCGCAGCAGGTGTCGTACGAGGCGAACAGGTAGTAGTAGCCGTTGCGCTTGACGATGTAGGGCGCTTCCACCGCCTTGGTGCCGGTCGGGCGGGAGGCCAGGGAGTAGCGGGTGGTGTTGGTGGCGAGCTGTTTGCCGGTGGCGGGGTTGATCTGGATCATCTTCAGGCCCGTCCACCAACTGCCGAAGGACAGCCACCACTTGCCGTCGCTGTCGACGAAGAGGTTGGGGTCGATGGCGTTGTAGTCGCTGGCCGAGCCGGAGGTGTAGACGGTTCCCTGGTCGGTCCAGCTGCCCGGCCGGCCGGTGCTGGAGGTGGCGAGCCCGATCGCCGAGGTGTTGGAGCCGAACTTCGAGACGGAGTAGTACAGCAGGTACCTGCCACCGTGGTACGAGATGTCCGGCGCCCAGGCCTCCGGCACGGAGGAGTACGCCGACCACCAGCCCGGGCGGGTGGAGAAGGCGTCGGCGCCGGCGGTGAAGGCGATGCGGTTGCCGGACGTCTTGCCGGCGATGCCGCCGCCGGTGGCGTACAGCAGGTACTGGCCGGACGCGGTGCGGATCATCGTGGGATCGTGGACGACGGTGGAACCGGTGACCGTGCCGGGGTTGGGGTAGGCCGACGCGCTGGACGGGATCAAGGCCAGCAGGACGGCTGCGGGGAGGGCGAGGAGAGCGGTTCTGGTGCGGCTCACGTGAACGCTCCTGTTCTGTATATCGAACATCGATCGTCACTTCGGACGGACCGTAGAATCGAACCCCTTGCGCGTCAATGGTTCGCGCAGCAACTAAACAGCCCCGGCAACGGAGTTGGTCACCGCCGGCTCCGCCTGCTCTCCGCGGTAGGCGCGGATCGACCAGGCCAGTGCGGCCGCCGCCTACCGCCCCGCCGAGGATGCGGGGCGCGGGAGCAGGCGGACCAGCCAGGCGGCGAGCGGCGCGGCGATCAGGCCGCCGAGCAGGAACGCCGTCACCCAGACGACGTCGATGCCCTGTGAGCCGAGCGAGAAGAGGAAGCCGAGGCTGGCGGCGACGGCCACCAGGAACTCGCTGGTGTCGATCGAGCCGATCACCTTGCGCGGCTCCCGCGTCCAGGAACCCGGCGACCAGGCCGAGCGGGGACAGGAACCGCTTGCGCAACGGCATGCCGAGCTGCCCCTCGGGGAGGCCGCGGAAGGTGAAGCGGGACATGACGTAGACGCCGAGGCTCAGCAGGATCAGGGACATCAGCGGCTCGGCGAGCTGGGTCGACAGCCTCGGCAGGACCGTCGCGCCCAGGAAGGCGCCCGCCGCCCCCGGTACGCCGATCCTCGAGACGACCTTCCAGTCCACGTTCCCGAACCGCCAATGCGCGGCGCCGGACATCAGGGTGGTGCCGATCTCGGCGAGGTGGACGGTGGCCGAGGCGGCGGCCGGGTTGGTGCCCATGGCCAGCAGCAGCGTGGGCGAGGTGACGCCGTAGGGCCGTGCCGAGGCTGCCGTCCACTAGCTGGGCGCCCAGGCCCGCGAGGGCGAGCCGAGAGGGCTTCTAAGGGTTTTCCCAGGCGGCCGGTTCCGCGGCCAGCAGCTGGACGTTCTCGGGCAGCGCGCCGGTGGCGATGTCCGCGACGGTGACGCCCTCCAGGATCCGGCGGACGTTGGCGCGCAGCGCGATCCACAGCGGCAGCAGCGGCTCGGCCGACCCGGCGTAGGTCAGCCCGGTCGGGCGGACGCCGCGCACGGAGACGATGGGGCCGTCGACGGCCCGGATCACATCGGCGACCGTGATCGCCGACGCGTCCCGGGCCAGCCGGTACCCGCCGTTGCCGCCGCGCCGGCTGTCGACCAGACCGGCGCGGCGGAGGTCGCCGAGGATCCCCTCCAGGAACTTGTGCGGAATGTCCTGCTCGGTGGCGATGGCCTCCGCCTTCACCGGGCCGTCGTCCTGGCGCACGGCGAGCTCCAATACCGCTCGTACCGCGTAGTCCGCCCGTGCCGAGATCCTCATACGACCATTGTCACCGCTGTCACAGGTGTCCGTGTCAGCCCAGCCGGATCACGTTCCAGGACAGCGGTTCCAGTACGGCGGTCAGGACGCCGTCCGTCAGCGCCGTGCCCTCGCCCGGGTGCGGGGCGACCCGCTCCGGCTCGTCGAGCGTGTTGCGGGCGTCCGGGTCGGCGTCGGCGAGCGCGCTGTGCTCGACGACCCGGGTCAGGTCCAGCCCGTTCAGGGCGACTTCGAGCGGCAGCGACTCGGTGCGGCTGCGGTTCACCGCGAACACGGTGACCGTCCCGTCCTCGGCGCGCACGGCGGTGGCGTGCAGCAGGTCGGCCTCGCCGTACTTCTTCGTCTCGTACGTCGGCGAGTCGAC
Organism: Streptomyces sp. NPDC002779; assembly: GCF_042888685.1. Lineage (NCBI taxonomy): Bacteria > Bacillati > Actinomycetota > Actinomycetes > Kitasatosporales > Streptomycetaceae > Streptomyces > Streptomyces sp. NPDC002779. The sequence continues at coordinate 711,123 of NZ_JBIAQC010000002.1, read as the reverse complement.
CCGGACGTCCAGGACCTGGCCGCGGCCGTACCGCGACGCCTGGGCGAACGGGAAGAACGTCGTCTGCCGCCACGCCGGGCCGCCGGGCTCGGTCATGATCGGGGCGATGACGTTCACGAGCTGCGCGAGACAGGCGACCGTGACGCGGTCGGCGTGCCGGAGCAGGGCGATGAGCAGCGAGCCGAAGACGACGGCGTCGGTGACGCTGTAGTTGTCCTCCAGCAGCCGGGGCGCCTCCGGCCAGTCCAGGGCGCTGACCTGGGCCTCGGTGCGGGACAGGTACCAGACGTTCCACTCGTCGAAGGAGAGGTCGATCTTCTTCTTCGACTTCAGGCGGGCGCCGATGTGATCGCAGGTGGCCACGACGTTGTCGATGAAGGACTCCATGTCGACGGCCGAGGCCAGGAAGGAGTCGACGTCACCGTCGAGCGGCTCGTAGTAGGCGTGCAGGGAGATGTAGTCGACGAGGTCGTACGTCTCCTTGAGGACCGTCGCCTCCCATTCGGCGAAGGTCTCCATGGACTGGCCGGAGCTGCCGCAGGCGACGAGTTCGACGGACGGGTCGATCTGGCGCATGGCGCGGGCCGTCTCGGCGGCGACCCGGCCGTACTCCTCGGCCGTCTTGTGGCCGGTCTGCCAGGGGCCGTCCATCTCGTTGCCCAGGCACCACAGCTTGATGCCGAAGGGGTCCTTGTCGCCGTGGCTGCGGCGCAGCTCGGAGAGTGCCGTGCCGGAGGGGTGGTTGGCGTACTCCTGCAGCTCGATGGCCTCCGCGACGCCCCGGGTGCCGAGGTTGACGGCCATCATGGGCTCGGCCTGGGGGCCGACCTTCTTGAGGAAGGCGATGTACTCGGAGAGGCCGAAGCGGTTGGACTCCGTCGTGCGCCAGGCGAGGTCGAGGCGGCGGGGGCGGTCCTCGACCGGGCCTACCGAGTCCTCCCACTTGTAGCCCGAGACGAAGTTGCCGCCGGGGTAGCGGATGGCGGTGACGCCGAGTTCCCTGACGAGGTCGAGGACGTCCTGGCGGAGGCCGGCCTCGTCGGCGGTGGGGTGGTCGGGTTCGAAGATGCCGGTGTATACGCAGCGGCCGAGGTGTTCTACGAAGGATCCGAAGAGTCGGGGGTTGACCTCACCGACGGTGAACGCGGGGTCGAGGGTGAAGCGGGCGGTGTGCATTTTCGCCTTTCGAAGGGGGTGGTTCCGTGTGGATGGCGTCTGCGGGTCGTGGGGGCTGATCGCGCCCACGCGGCGAAGCCGCAAATAGACACAGCCCCGCGCCCCTATACGGCGTTCGGCCAGCCGCCTTCCGACCAGCTCAGCTTGTTGAGGCCCAGCTTCGGCGTGCCGGCGTCCTCCGCGTCGTAGTAGTGGTACGCCAGCCAGTCCTCGCCTCGGTCCTTGAAGACCGACTGGCCGCCCGTGCCGATGAACCTGCCGTGGCCCTCCAGGAGCAGGTCGCCGCCGCCCTCCAGCATCGGTTTGCCCGTGCTGTCGATGTACGGGCCCTTGATGTCCGTCGAGCGGCCCACCTTGATCTTGTAGGTGGAGTTCACGCCGGAGCAGCAGGCGTCGTAGGAGGCGAAGAGGTAGTAGTGGCGGCCGTGTTTGACGATGTACGGGCCCTCGACGGCGTACGGGACGTGGGGTCGGGTCGCCAGGTGGTGGACCGTGGCTCCCGGGACCGCCTTGCCGGTGCGTTCGTCGAGTTCGACCATGCGGATGCCGGTCCAGTACGAGCCGAAGGACATCCAGAGCCTGCCGTCCGCCTTGATCAGGGCGGGGTCGATGGCGTTCCAGTGGTCGGTCGTCTCGGAGCTGAAGACCTTGCCGTGGTCGGTCCAGGTGCCGGGGAGGCCGGAGCGGGAGGTGGCGACGCCGATCGCGGAGTGGTTGGTACCCCAGGACGAGACCGCGTAGTACAGCCAGTACCTGCCGTCGCGGTAGGAGATGTCGGGGGCCCAGGGATCACCGGTGTCGTTGTACTCGTACCACCAACTCGGCGGCTGGGCGAAGGCGTTGCCCGCGTCGTCCCAGTGCGTGCCGTCCTTCGACAGGCGGGCGCCGATGACGCCGCCGGTCGAATAGGCCGCGTAGCCGCCGGACTTGAGGCGGATGACGGTGGGGTCGTGGATGATCTGCTGCCCGGTGATGGGGCGGGGGTCCGGGTAGGTCCCGGCCGCCTGCGCCGTGTGGGGCAGCAGGGCGATGAGGGCCGCCGCCGTCACGGCGGTCAGGGTGCTGCGCAGGGTCACTGTCCCGCCAATCCCGTGTGGGCGACGCCCGCCACGATCTGCCGCTGGAAGAAGACGAAGACGACGATCAGGGGCAGGCCCGCCATCAGGCCGCCGGCCATGAGCTGGGCCCACTGGATGCCGTAGGAGTTCATGACGGTCGCGATGCCGTTCGGCATGGTCATCAGGTCGGGGTTGTTGGTCACCATGTACGGCCACAGGAAGTTGTTCCAGGAGGCGATGAAGGTGAAGATGCCGACCGCCGCGAGGGAGGGGCGGGCGAGCGGGACGACGATGGTGAAGAAGACCCGCCAGCGGCCCGCGCCGTCGATGAACGCGGCCTCCTCCAGCTCGCGCGGGATGCCCTGGAAGAACTTGTAGAGGATGTAGACCATCGCGGCCGGCGCGCACTGCGGCAGGATCATGCCCCAGTAGGTGTCGACCATCCCCATCTGCTGGACCGTCGTGAACAGTGGCACGCCGAGCACCGCCGGGGAGACCATCAGGCCCGTCATCACCAGGCCCAGCAGGGCGTTCTTGCCGCGGAACTCGGTGCGGGCGAAGCCGTATCCGGCGAGGGCGCTGACGACCAGCACGACGGCCGTGACGCAGACGGAGACGACCAGGGAGTTCACGAACCAGTTGGTGACGTTGCCGGTCTCCCACAGCGACCGCCACGCCTGGCCCGTCCAGACCTCCGGCAGCCAGTGCGGCGGGATCTCGGCCGCCTCGGCCTCGGACTTCAGCGAGGTGAGCAGGGCCGCGACGATCGGCGCCATGAAGACGGCGGAGACGGCGGCGCCGATCAGGGTGAGCACGATCTGGCTGGGGGTCCAGGTACTGCGGGGCTTGAGCCGTATCGGTGCGCCGCTCATCGGGTGCCCTCCTCACGAGTGCGCAGCAGCCACATCCGCGCCAGGGCGACGGCTGCGATGAGCACGAAGAAGATGATGGACATCGCGGAGGCGTAGCCCACGCGGTAGCTGGTGAAGCCCTGTTCGAGGGTGTACTGGACGAAGGAGCGGGTGGACAGCTCCGGCCCGGGGCTGAAGTCCATCATCACGACGGCCTGGTCGAAGAGCTGGAGCGAGGCGAGGATCTGCAGCGCGATCACCAGGCCGGTGATGTTGCGCAGCAGCGGCAGCGTGATGTGGACCATGCGGTGCCAGGCGTTGGCGCCATCGAGTTTGGCGGCCTCGTAGAGGTGGCCGGGGATGCCCTGGAGGGCGGCGAGGTAGAGCAGGAAGGAGAAGCCGACGGTCCACCACAGGGTGGTGATGACGATGGCGAACATCGCGTACGACTTGTCGGTCAGCCAGGGCGTTTCCAGCCCGAAGGTCTCGTTGAACAGGCCGATGCCCTGGGTGAACAGCCACTGCCACATGTTGGCCGCGACCGTGGAGGGCAGGAGGAAGGGCGCGAAGAAGCACAGCCGCCACAGCCATTTGGCGCGCTCGATGTGGTGGGCGAGCATCGCGAGCAGGAAGGCGAGGACGGTGATGCAGGGCACGACGAGCAGCGTGAAGTAGGCGCTGTGGCCCAGCGCGTCCCACATCGCGGCGTCGTTCAGGGCTTCGCGGTAGTTGTCGAGGCCGACGAAGCTCGCGCCCTCGCCGGAGATGTTGGCGTCGGTGAAGCTGAGGTAGACGCCCCGCAGCAGCGGCCAGATCACGAACAGGGCGAACAGGGCCAGGAAGGGGGCGACGAACCAGCCCCCGTGCTGGAAGCCCTGCTTGCGGCGGACGGTGGCACTGGCGGCGGCGGTCCTCGCCCGCGCCGGTGCGACGGCGGTCTGAGCGCTGGTCGCCATCATGCGGCCGCACCTCCCTCGGCGGCGGTCCGGCCGTCCATCGGGTTCTTCGAGGCCAGCAGCCGGGTGAGCCGGCTCTTCATCGTCCGGGCGACGGCGGCCGGCTGGGCGGAGCCCATCGTGGAGGAGACGACGACCGGGCCGAGATCCTGGGCGAGCACGCCGGTGGAGCCCGCGAACCACACCTTCGGCTCGGTGGCCTGGTGGTCCATGGCGCTGACGTACTCGTTCTGCGGGGTGAGCTTCTGGTACGCGTCCGTGGTGAGCGTCGGCGTGTACGCGGGGATGTGGCCGCCGGCCGCCCACTGCTGGGCGTGCTGGACGACGTACGCGGCCAGTCGGTGCGCGGCCTCGTTGGCGGCGCCGCCGCGGCCGGCCTGGTGGGGCAGGACGAAGGCGTGCGACTCGGCGTGGGTGGCCTGCTTGCCGAAGACGGGCGGGAGCGGGGTGGCGCCGTAGTCGAGTTCGGCACCGGAGAAGACCGGCACCGACCAGTTGCCCTCCCAGGTGAAGGGGGCGCCGTTGACGAACTGCTCGCCGGTGGGGGCGCCGGGGATGACATAGCCGTCGGTGACGTGCTGCCGCAGGAACTCCAGGACCTGCGTGGCCTTGTCGGCGTCGAAGAGGACCTCGGTGCGGTCGTCGTTGAACCACTCGCCGCCGAGCTGGGTGTAGAAGGCGACGAAGAACCACCACTGGAAGTTCTGGTCGTTGGTCCACAGGCCGATGGTCTGCAGGCCCTTCTTCTGGACCGCCTTGGCCCGCTTCAGGACGTCGAACCACTCGGCGGTGGAGCCGACCGGGATCATCCGGCCGTCGTCGCCGAGCAGATCCGCCTTCTTGAGCACGTCCTTGCGGTAGAAGCAGAGCTGGACGTGGATGTCGAGCGGCAGGGCGTAGAGCTTGCCGTCGATGACGCCGCGGCTCCACAGCGCGGGGTTGAAGTCCTGCTCCTTCACGCCGTACTCGGCGAGCAGGCCGACGTCCCACGGGTCGAGGAGGCGGCCCGGGGAGAAGCCGGCGACCCGGCCCACGTGCATGACGCCGAGTTCGGGGGCGCGGTCGCCCGCGGCGGCCATGGCCAGCTTGGTGTAGAAGGGGTTGCCCCACTGGAGCGTGGAGTCCTTGACCGCGATGTCCGGGTACTGCGCACGGAAGGCGTCCAGCATCGCGATCATGTTGGAGCCGTCGCCGCCACTGAAGAGGTTCCAGTAGCGCACCCGGGTGTCGGCGCCGGAGGCGAGCGCGTCGGCCCCGGTCCCGAGCGCCGCGAAGCCGAAGCTTCCGGCGACCGTCAACCCGCCCATTCCGGCGAGGAGTTGCCTGCGGTTCAGGCCAGGTCGTCCCATGCCCTGCCCTTACTGTTCGAGATTTCGAATGGTGCTCGTAACTTCGAACGGGACCGTAGGGTCGAAGCGCTCGCGCGTCAATGGGTTGCGCAGGAATTTCAAGGTGCTTTCAGGCCGCGGGCCGTCGCGCCCGGTGGTTCCCGGTTGAACAACGGCCCCCGGACCGCATGACGTGGACAGCGCCGTCCGCGTACTCTCGAACGGCCTGCCGTACGGCACCGGGACGGCGGCGAGACGAAGGGGGACGGATGGACATCGCGGGCGCGCGCGAAAGGGCGGCCCGGGTCGCGGCAGCGCTGCGGCGGCGCCCACGCGGCGGCCCCGCGATGCGTGCGCTGGCGGCCGAACTGGCCACCGCGGCACGGGCGAACGGCCGCCGCCCGGCCGATGTGCGCGAGCTGTGCGCGGACCTGTGCGCGGCGATGAGCGCCCGTCGCGGCGGACGTCCCGTGGAACTGCGCTTCGAGCGGTTCCCCGACGAGATCGAAGTCACCGGGCTGTGGGTGGAGTTCCAGGACTTCGACCTGGTCATCGTCGAGGAGCGGGCCGAGGCCATGCAGCAACTCGTCATCCTGGGCCATGAGTTGTGGCATCTGCACGCGGGGCACCGGCACCACCACATCGCCGGCGCCGCGGCCGTGGACGCCCTGGCGGAGCGGCCCGGCTGGCAGGACGTCGCGCTCGGGGTCGCCGCCCGCAACGGCTCCCGGGAGCGGGACGAGGCCGACGCCGACGACTTCGGCCACCGGCTGGCGGCGGCCTTCCGGCCGTACCTGACGGACGCGCCCGGCTCCCGGCCGCCGCTCGACCCGCTCCAGCGGTCCCTCGGCTACCGCGGACGAGGAGGTCCGACGGGATGACCACGACGTCGGCCCTGGACCCCGCCGCCGCGCTCAGCGACTTCTACATCTCCTTCTGGATCCCCGCCGCGGTGCTCGCCGCCGCCCTGGCGATCAAGCTGCCCAGCATCATCCGGCTCTGGCGCGACCCGCTGCTGCGCGCGGTCGGCGGACTGCTGCTGCTCGCCTGCGCGGTGTTCGTCTTCTGCACGCCCTCGACCATCGCCCGGGTGAACCGGCTGGTCGGCGTGCCCAACATCTCGGCGCCCTGGTGCTATTCGCTCCTGACGGCCTTCTGCGGCTCCTGTCTGCTGCTGATCATCGCCTGGCGCAACGGCCTGTCCGACCGCAACGCCGCCACCCGCCGCGCCATGCGCTGGCTGGTCTCCGTCTACTCGGGCGTGATCGTCGCCCTGTGGGTGCTCTTCGCCCTCGCGGACGCCCCCGTGGAGCGGCTGCGGGACCTGGACACCTATTACGCCACCACCCCGTTCATGCGCGAGGAGATCGTCCTCTACCTCCTGGCGCACACCGTGGCCGTACTGATCACGTCCCGGCTGATCTGGAACTGGGTGCGCACCGACGGCCTCGACGCCTGGCTGCGCTGGGGACTGAAGCTGCTGGGCGCCGGCTATGTGGTGAACCTCGTCTTCGACGGGGCCAAGATCACCGCCGTGGTGGCCCGGTGGACCGGCCACGACCTGGACTGGCTCAGCACCGACCTGGCGCCGCCGGTGGCCGCGGTGTCGGCCATCCTGATCGCGGTCGGCTTCATCCTCCCGCACGCCGGCCAGTTCCTGCACGACCGCTGGCGGGTCCGGCTCGCCCACCGTGAACTGCGGCCGCTGTACCTGCTGATGCGCACGGTCAGCGGCAACCGCCTCCCCTACGTGCTGCGCGCCACCCCCGAGCTGCGCCTGGTGCGCCGGGAGACGTTCATCCGCGACGCCCTGCTCCCCCTCGCCCGCCACCTCGACGAGGACCAGCGGCAGCGCGCCCACGACCGGGGACTCGCCCTCGGCTTCAGCCCGGAGCGCTCCCGGGCGCTGGCCGCCGCGGTGGCCATCCAGGACGCCGTCGAGGCCAAGCGGCGGGCCCCGGACAGCGAGGGCGCGGGCGACCCCGACACCACCGAACTCCTCCGGGAGATCCGGGCGGTGTCCCGGGCCCTGCGCCGCCCCGATCTGCTGGAAACGGTGCGGGACGGGACGGCCGAGTCGCCCTCCATGGCGCGCTCGTCCAGCTAGTCACCGACGCCGCCCCGTCACCGGTGCCGCTGAACTCCTCCCTGCCGATGGGTGTCCCATGCCGTGTTCTCGTGCTGTAGTTCGAGCTGTATTCGCGCCGGAATGGCGAAGAACCAGTCGTCCATGACTGACCGATCAGGAGCAAGCCGTCCATGAGTGATCGCAGTGCCACCGCCGTCGTGCTCGGCGGCTCCGTCGCCGGGATGCTCACCGCCCGTTCGCTGGCCTCCGTCGGCGTCCGGGTCACGGTCGTCGAGCGCGACGCCCTCCCGGCGGGCCCCGAACCGCGCAAGGGCCTCCCCCAGGCCCGCCATGTCCACCAGCTGTGGTCCGGCGGCGCCCACGCCATGGAGGAACTGCTGCCGGGCGTGACGGCGCGGCTCACGGAGGCGGGCGCACGGCGGCTTCCGGTCACCACGGACATGGTCGGCCTCTCACCCCGCGGCTGGTACCGGCGCTGGGCGGAGTCCCACTTCATGCTGCTGTGCAGCCGCGACCTGCTGGACGCGACCGTCCGCGCCCAGGTCCTCGCCGACGAACGGATCGAGCTGATCGAGCGCGCGGAGGTGCTGGGTCTGGAGGGTACGGCCGCCGCCGTCACCGGCGTACACCTGCGGGCCCACGACGCCGCCCGGCGCACCCTGCGAGCCGATCTGGTGGTCGACGCGACGGGGCGCGGATCCCGGACCCCGAAGTGGCTGTCGGCGCTCGGACTGCCACGGCCGCAGGTGCGGGAGGTGGACTCGGGGGTGGCGTACGCGAGCCGCCTGTTCCGGGCGCCGGAGGCGGCCCGCGACGGCTTCCCGGTGGTCAACGTCCAGCCGGAGCCGCGCGCGGGCGGCCCCGGCCGGGGCGGTGTGCTGCTGCCTATCGAGGACGGGCGCTGGCTGGTCACCCTGTTCGGCACCCGCGGAGGCGAACCGTCGTCCTCCACCGCCGACTTCGACGTGCACGCCCGCAAGGAGCAGCGGCATCCGATCCTGGCGGACCTGATCGCGCGGGCGGAGCCCCTCTCGGAAGTCGCCTTCACCCGTACGACGGCGAACCGCCGCCACTTCTACGAGCGGATGGCGGTGTGGCCGGAGAACTTCGTCGTCGTCGGCGACGCGCTCGCCGCATTCAACCCCGTCTACGGGCACGGCATGTCGGTGGCCGCCCAGGCGGCGGTGACCCTACGCGCCACGGTGCAGGATCACGGCTGGGCCACGCCCGGGCTGTCCCGGCGCCTGCAGAAGGCGGTGGCCCGGCCGGCGCGGGCGGCCTGGGACCTGGCCATCGGGCAGGACGTGTTCTATCCCGGGGCGACCGGGGCGACCGGAGCCGCCGGGGCCGGGCCCACGCGGGCGGAACGGCTGGTGGCCGCGTACGTGGACCGTCTGACGTACACCGCCACGGGCAACGGCCGGGTGGCGCGGGCGCTGACGGACGTGATGGCACTGGAGAAGGGCGCGGGCGTGCTGCTCACGCCGCCGATCCTGGTGGCGGCCGCGGTCGGCCCGCTCAAGCCGGCGCTGAGCGGACCGCCGCTGACGGACGACGAGCTGAAGCGGGCCGGGCTGCAGTAGTCAGCCCGCGAAGGCCGGTTGCGGCAGGCCCGTCCCCGCCCCCGGCACCACCAGCAGCGAGCCCGCCACCGGATGCGGAGCGGCCAGGCCCACCCGGGCCGTGGTGATGTACAGGTCGGTCAGGTCCGCGCCGCCGAAGGCGCAGGCCGTTATCCGCGGGGTGGGCAGGACGATCTCCCGGTCCAGCTCGCCCGCGGGCGTGTAGCGCCGTACCGCCCCGCCGTCCCACAGGGCCACCCACACACAGCCGTCGGCGTCCACGGTGAGACCGTCGGGGAATCCGGCGCCGGCCTCGATCTCGACCAGGGGACGCCGGTGCGAGACGGTCCCGTCGCCGGCGTGGTCGAGGACGTCCACGCGGCGGGTGGGCGAGTCGATGTAGTACAGGAGCCGGCCGTCGGGGCTCCAGCCGGTGCCGTTGCTGACGGTGACGTCGTCCAGGACCGGGACCACCTCCCCCGCCCCGGTGATCCGGGACAGCGTGCCGCCGCCCGGCGCCTCGTCGTAGCGCATGGTGCCCGCCCAGAGGGAACCGTCGGGGGCCACGGCGGCGTCGTTGCCGCGGCGGCCCGGGACGGGCTCGCGATGCAGCCAGCGCAGCGAGTCGTCGGGGTCGAGGAGAGCCACGCCGTCCCGGAGGTTCAGCACCAGCCCGCCCTGCGCGCGCGGCTTCACGGCGCCGATGTGCTGGCCGGTGGTACGGCTGGTGCGGCGGCCGGAGGACGGGTCGTAGGAGTGGATGCGCGACCCGAGGATGTCGATCCACAGGAGCCGGCCGGTGACCGGATCCCAGGTGGGCCCTTCACCGAGGGTCGCCTCGGCGCGTACCGCGACGTCGTACCTCATGCCGCGGTCCGGTGGCCGAGCCGCTCGGACAGCTCGGCGGCGCCCTTGGCGGCGAGCTGCTCCAGCTCCGCCTTGCGCTCCTCGCTCCAGCGGATCATCGGTACGGAGATGGACAGCGCGGCCACGACCCGGCCGGTGCGGTCGCGTACCGGCGCGGCGACGCAGGAGACGTCCGGGTTGGACTCGCGGCTCTCCACGGCGATCCCGCGCGTCTGGATCTCGGCAAGGGCCTCGCGCAGAACGGCCGGGTCGGTGATGCTGTTGGGGGTCATCGCGACCAGCTCGGCACCGTCCGGGATGCGCGAGGTGAGTTCCGGCTCCGGCAGGGACGCCAGCAGCATCTTGCCGACGGATGTGCAGTGGGCGGGCAGACGGCGGCCGGCCGCCGACACCATGCGCACGGCGTGCGTGGAGTCGACCTTGGCGATGTAGATGACGTCGGTGCCTTCGAGGATCGCCACGTGTACGGTCTCGTCGCAGGTCTCGGCGACCGTCCGGGCCACGTTCTGGCCCTCGGCGGCGAGGTCGAGCTGCTCGGCGTACCGGCTGCCGAGCTGGTACGGCCGGACGCCCAGCCGGTAGCGGCCCGGCTGCCCCGGCACCGGGACGATGTAGGACCGGGCGGCGAGCGTGGTGACGAGTTCGTGCACGGTGGTGCGCGGGAGCTGGAGCTTGCGCACGATGTCGGGGGCGGAGAGTGTGCCGTCCCCGTCGAGAAAGAGCTCGAGGATGTCGAGAGCCCGGGTCACGGCAGGTACGAGGCGTCCCACGTGCGGCCCCCTCCCTAATGTTCGAAATTTCAACGGCTGGTCGGAATGACGAACACAGGCTACTCATGCTGGGTTTGCCTGGGCAATGGGACTGCGGCGACCCGATGTCCGGATGTCCCGCGCTCATGACTCCCGGAGGCAGTCGAACGCGGAGGCCAGCAGCTCGTGCGCCCTGGCGGGCGTGCGTTCCGCCTCCGGCAGACCGGCGTACGCGAACAGCGCGGAGCGCATCGCGCCGACGGCGGCCCGGGCCAGCACGGCCGCGCGCAGCGGCGTGGCCGCGCCGGGACGATGCCCGGCGAGCCGCTCCAGCAGGGCGTCGGCGAGACCGTCCTCGAACTGGCTGAGCACCGGCAGGAACTGGCGCACCGGCCGGCCCGGAAAGCGTTGCGGCGGCCCGCTGAACATCAGGCCGGGAGTGCCGTCGGCGATGAGGTCGAGGCAGGCGCCGAGGACGGCGGTGTAGGGGTCCTCGTCGGCGGGCCGGGCGACGACATGGGCCCGCATGACCGGGATGAGGTCCAGGACCTCGTCGAGGACCAGGTCCTCCTTGGAGGGGAAGTAGCGGAAGAAGGTCCGCTCGGTGACTCCGGCGGCGGCCGCGATGTCCCGCACCGTGGTCTGCGCGTACCCACGCTCCTCGAACATGCGGTGGGCGGCCTCCTGGAGGGCCTTGCGGGTCGCCGCCTTCTGCGCCTCGCGGCGCCCGCGTGGCTCCGCGGGGGAGGTGTCGAGGGTTGCCATGTGCGGAGTATCGCAGGCGGAAAACCGACGGTGCGGAATCTGTCAGTCATGACACCTTCGGTATGGTGTCAGTCATGACACTTTTTCGGAGGAGGCGTGTGCCCCGCGGTCCGAGGCGTGTGCCCCGCGGTCGCATCTCCCGCAGGTCCCGTCTGATCGCCCTGGGCGGGGTCGGCGCCGTGCTGGTCACCGGGGCCGCCGTCGAGGCGGTGGCACGTCATCAGGCGGCCGACCGGCTCACGGACCGCATGGAGGAGCGCCTGCACACCGGCCTCGACGTGGGCTTCGGACCGACACCGGTGATGCTGCAACTGGCCCGCGGGTCCTTCCCCCGCGTGGAGGTCTCCGGCGAGGGCGCGACGTTCCGCCGGTTCTCCGGGGTGGACCTGCACGCCGAACTCGCCGATGTGGTCCGTACCGGCGACGGACTGTCGGTGGCCGACACCCAGGTCAGCGCCGAACTGACGGACACCGCCCTGGCCGGTGCCGTCACCACGATGACCGGGGGCGCGCTGAACATCGCGGCGGTGACGACCGAGCAGGAGACGGGCGAGCTGGTCGTGCACGCCGGTCCGGCCGGACGGATCTCCGTCGGTTTCCGGCCTGTCCTGGAGCAGGAGGGCATCCGGTTCGAGCGCACCGCCGTGCACGTCGGCGAACGCGTCCTCCCCGAGGCCCTCGCCGGGCAACTGCTCGGGGACGCCCCGCGGGAGGTCGACCTGTCGGGGCTGCCGCTCGACCTGGAGCCGGAACGCCTCGACGTCACCGGCGACGGGCTGCGCATGGAGCTGGCGGGAGGCAGTACGACCGTGCGGGCCTGACCCTCCCCCCTCGGCGGGCCGTCACCGCGCACCGGCATCCGTCCGGCTCCCCCTCGGCCGGCCACCACCGCCCACAGCGCCTGTCCGGCCTCCCTCCCCCACGCCTCCCACCGCACTTGCCACTACTGCACGAGGAGCATCTCCGTGGCGACTTGGCTCTATCGGCTCGGTCTCGGCGCCTTCCGCCGTCGGCGGCTCGTCCTGGCGGCCTGGCTCGCCGTGCTGACCGGCAGCGTCTGCGCGCTGCTCGTCGTGGGCGGCGAGCTCGACAACGAGTTCACGATTCCCGGCTCCGAGTCCCAGCGCGCGCAGGACACGATGGCCAAGGACTTCCCGGCCGCCGCGGGCACCAGCGCCCAGATCGTGTTCACCGCGCCCGAGGGCACCAAGGTCACCGATCCAGGGGCCGTACAGGGCATCCAGCGGACCCTCGCCGCCGCGCAGGACGCCCCGCAGGTCGCCGCGGTGATCCCGCCCGACAGGGCCGGCACCGTGACCCCCGACGGCCGCACCGCACTCGCCCAGGTCAACTACGACGCCGCCCGCTCCGACCTGGACGACGGCACGCTCGACACGCTGGAGGAGACCACCTCGGCCGCCGAGGAGGCGGGCCTTGAAGTCTCCGTCGGCGGTCAGGCGTACGGCAACGGCGTCCTCACCCCCAGCGTCCTCGAACTGCTCGGTGTCGTGGTCGCGTTGGCGGTGCTCGCCCTGACCTTCGGTTCGCTGCTCGCCGCCGGGATGCCGCTGCTGACCGCCTTCGTCGGCATCGGTACCGGGCTCGCCGGGCTGCTGGCGCTGTCCTCGGGGGTGACGGTGTCGTCGACCGCGCTGAGCCTCGCGCTCATGCTCGGCCTCGCGGTGGGCATCGACTACGCGCTCTTCGTGCTGTCCCGGCACCGGACCCAGCTCGCCCAGGGCATGGAACCGCGCGAGTCGGCGGGGCGGGCGGTCGGGACGGCGGGCAGCGCGGTGGTCTTCGCCGGGACGACGGTCGTCATCGCGCTGGTGGGGCTGGTCGTGGTGCGTATCCCGTTCCTGACGGTCATGGGTCTGAGCGCGGCGGCGACGGTGCTCATCGCCGTGCTGGTCGCGGTGACGCTGCTCCCGGCGCTCTTCGGCTTCGCGGGGGCCCGGCTCACCCCCCGGCCGGGGTCAAGGGCAGCGCGGCGAGCGGCGGTTGCCTACGGGAAGGAGCCCGCGAGGCATACAGAAAGGGCCACGGAAAAGGGCACGGAGGAAGCCACGGGAGAAGCCACGGAAGGAGTCACGGGAGAAGCCGCGCCGGAGGACGCCGCGGCCAAGGCTTCCGTCCTGGGACAGCGCTGGGCCCGGCTCGTCACCCGGCGCCCGCTCCTCGTCGTCGTCGGCACCGTCGCCGCCCTGGTGACCCTGGCGCTGCCCGCCGCCGACCTGCGGCTCGCGCTGCCCGACAACGGCACGGCGGCGCACGGGACATCGCAGCGCGAGACGTACGACGCCGTCGACGAGGCGTTCGGGCCCGGCTTCAACGGGCCGCTGCTCCTGCTCGCCGAGACGGACACCCGGGGCCAGGCAGGCCAGCAGCAGGCGGCCGCCGTGGCCGGACGGGTGCGGGAGCTGCCGGGCGTGGTCAAGGTCGGCCGGCCGCAGTACGCGCCGGAGTCCGGGCGGGCGGTGATCCAGGTCGTGCCGGAGGGCGGACCCCAGGACGAGTCGACGCAGGATCTGGTCGACGCCCTCCGCGGTGACGCGGCCGTCATCGAGCGGGAGACCGGCGCCGCCCTCTCCGTCACCGGCACCACGGCGATCGGGATCGACGTCTCCGACCGGCTGACCGCGTCCCTCCTGCCGTTCGCGGCGGTGGTCGTCGGGCTCTGCCTCGTCCTGCTGCTGCTGGTGTTCCGCTCGCTGGTCGTGCCCGTCAAGGCGACCGTCGGCTTCCTGCTGTCGGTCGGGGCGTCCTTCGGCGCGGTGGTGGCCGTGTTCCAGTGGGGCTGGCTCGCCGACGCGCTGGACGTGGCCAGGACCGGGCCCGTCGTCAGCTTCCTGCCGATCGTCCTGATGGCCGTGCTCTTCGGACTCGCCATGGACTACGAGGTCTTCCTGGTCTCCGGCATGCGCGAGGAGTGGGTGCGCACCGGCCGGGCCCGGGACGCTGTGATCGACGGGGCCGGACAGGCCTCGCGGGTGGTGACGGCGGCGGCGCTCATCATGTTCTTCGTCTTCGCCAGCTTCGTGGCGACGGAGGACGCCATCGTCAAACCCATCGCGTTCGCGCTGGCCTTCGGCGTGCTGGTGGACGCCTTCGTCGTACGGATGACCCTGGTGCCGGCGGTCCTGGCGATGGTGGGACGCGGCGCCTGGTGGCTGCCCCGCCGGCTGGACCGGCTGCTGCCCGATCTGGACATCGAGGGCGCACGGCTGCACCAGCCGGCCCGCACCGGACCCACGCGCCCGCTGACCGAAATCAATGTCGGCTCTGGCTGAATTACCAGGAATTGATTCCAGACATCAGAACCGGTCGCAATAACGCGATGTCGGCCTGCCTCCGAGTTTACCCGGAGGCAGGCCGACGTTTTTACGCCGCTCGATGTCACCGGCACGGAAATTTACCCTGGAACATTTGATTCCACCGGAACTCCCGTGTTTGACTGAGGTCACCGGATCGGCATCCGGCTCGAACGGGGGAGAGTCTGACCACTCTTCTTTCCATCTTCCATGCGCCCGTTCGGCGCATGTTCACTGGACAGTCTGACCTGCGCAAAGAAGCCCGGGTCGGCTTCCATCGGCACGCACGATTCCCTCCTTTACGCCGCCCGAAAGCCAAGGGAAACACGCATGCATCTCGAAGCGAAAATCGCCCCTGCCCGTCATGGGATGCGCGCCGCCGCGCGTCCCGTCATCACCGGGTCCTCGCATTCCTTTCCGGAGACCCGGACCAGCCAGGACGACCTGTGGAAGGAATTCTTCCTGGAGCACTACGACGGCTTCCCGCTGGCGCGTCGGATATTCGAGAATTCCGGGATCAGCGCCCGCTCCACGGCCGTGGACCCGCGCGCCGAGCGTGCAGTGTCCGGCTGGAGCACGGGACAGCGCATGGAGCGCTACATCGAGGAGGCCGTGCCGCTGGGCAGGCGCACGGTCTCCGAGGCCCTGGAGTCCGCGGGCCTGGCCCCGTCGGACGTGGGCATGCTGGCCGTCGCCTCCTGCACCGGCTACACCACGCCCGGCCTCGACCTACGGCTCGCGGACGAGCTGGGCATGAGCAGCAAGGTCCAGCGGCTGTTCATCGGCCACATGGGCTGCTACGCCGCCGTGCCCTCACTCGGTGCCGTCTCCGACTTCGTCGCCTCGCGCGGCCGTCCCGCGGTGCTGCTCTGCCTGGAGCTGACCTCGCTGCACGTCCAGCCGCCCACCCAGGACATCGAACAGATCGTGGCGCACGCGCTGTTCGCCGACGCCGCCGCGGCCGTCGTCCTGGAGCCCGACGCCGGTTCCGGCTACGAGGTCCTAGACGTCGTCGCGGTCACCGACCACAGCACCGCCGACCTCATGAGCTGGCAGATCACCGACCTCGGCTTCAAGATGGGCCTCTCGCCGAGGGTGCCCGACGTCCTCGCGCAGCACGTCGGCGAGGTGGTCCGCGACCAGTTGCTCGCCCCGCACGGACTCAAGCCCGAGGAGGTCACCGGCTGGGCCGTGCACCCCGGCGGCAAGCGCATCCTGGAGGTCGTCGGTGAGCGGCTCGAACTGCCCGCCGGCGCACTCGACGCCTCCTACGGCGTCCTCGACGAGTGCGGCAACTGCTCCTCGCCCACCGTCCTGATGGTCCTCGAGCGGCTGCCCCGCACCGAAGGACCGGTGGTCGCCATGGCCTTCGGCCCCGGCCTGACGCTGTACGCGGCCCTGCTGCGCCGGACCTGACCCCGGCCGGGGCACCGGCGGACCGCACTCCGCCGGCCCACCCGCAACACCTTCCCGCACGACCCCACGGACACCGCCCCAAGGACGCACGGAAGGAACAGCTGCGCCATGCCCACTCCGACCTCACCGGGCCAGGTCTTCGTCACCGGCACCGGACGCTGCGGCTCGACCCTGGTCTCCGAGCTGCTGCGCGAACACCCGCAGGCCCTCAGCCTGTCCGAGCTCTTCAACCACCTCACGGACATGTACCGGATCACCGCCCGGGTCTTCCCCGAAGGCCCCCTCACGGCGGCGGAGTTCTGGGACGTCCTGTCCGCCCGCAACACCGTCAACCGGCTGCTGGGCGCCCACGGCCTGGCCCCGAGGGAAGTCCTCTACCGCCCCTCGGCGACCACCCGCTTCCAGGCCGCCACCGGCATACCGGCCGTCCTGATGACCACCCTCCCCCACCTGTCCGACACCCCCGACGAGCTGTACGACGAACTCCGGGCGGCCGTCGCCGGGTTCCCGGACGCCCGGGCCGGTGAGCACTACCGGCGCCTGTTCGCCTGGCTGTGCGCCCGCTTCGGCAAGACCCTGTGGGCCGAGCGCAGCGGCGGCTCGCTGATCCTCGCCGGGCAGTTCCGCGAGCACTTCCCCGACGCCCGCTATCTGCACATCGTGCGCGACGGCCGGGACACCGCGCTGTCGATGAGCCGGCACACCGGCTTCCGGATGGCGGCGGTGGTGATGGCACTGCATCTCACCCTCGGCCACGACCCGTACGCCGAGCCGCCCGCACCGGACACCGGACGGGACCTGGGCTTCGTACCGGAGGAACTGCTGCCGTTCCTGCCGGACCGTTTCGACGCGGACGCCGTGCGCGACTACCGGCTCCCGGTGTCGCTGTTCGGCACGTACTGGGCCGACGAGATGAAGCGCGGCATGGAGGCGATGTCGATGCTGCCGCAGCAGAACGTGCTGCACCTGTGGTACGAGGACCTGCTCGCCGCGCCCGAGGAGTCCCTGCACCGCATCGGCGAATTCCTCGGCGCGGACTTCGTGGACGGCGACTGGGAGCGCCGCTGCGCGGCCAAGGTCGGCGCGCCCTCGTCGTCCTGGCGGGACCTGCCCGACGCCGAGCGCGCGGAGCTGGACCAGGCGTGCGCCCCCGGGTTCGCCGTGCTCGCCGCGCACGGTGTCGTCCCGCTGGCCGGCACGACGGCGGGGAGCAGCGCATGAGGACCCCGCCGACCCCGGGCGCCACGGTGTGGCTGACCGGGCTGCCCAGCTCCGGCAAGACCACGCTCGCCCAGGCCCTGGCAAGCCGCCTCACCCGGGAAGGGCGGCGGGTCGAAGTGCTCGACGGCGACGAGATCCGCACCTTCCTCAGTGCCGGCCTCGGCTTCACCCGCGAGGACCGGGACACCAACGTGCAGCGCATCGGCCTGGTCGCCGAGGTGCTGGCACGCAACGGCATCCTGGTGCTGGTCCCGGTCATCGCGCCGTACGCCGACAGCCGGGAGGCGGTCCGCAAGCGGCACGAGGCGAGCGCCACCCCGTATCTGGAGGTGCATGTCGCGACACCGCTCCAGGTGTGTGCGGTACGCGATGTGAAGGGCCTGTACGCGCAGGCCCGCGCGGGGCGGCTGTCCGGCCTCACCGGTGTCGACGACCCCTACGAGCCTCCGCAGCACCCGGACGCGAGGGTGGAGACCCAACTCCAGTCCGTGGCCGAGTCGGTGAACGCCGTGCACGCGCTGATGACCCAACGGGGGGTGCTGTGAGCACGGTTGCCGCCCGGCTCGGACACACCGACGTCCTGGAGGCGGAGGCGGCGTACATCTTCCGGGAGGTGCTCGGCGAGTTCGAGCGGCCGGTGCTGCTCTTCTCCGGCGGCAAGGACTCCGTGGTGATGCTGCATCTGGCGCTGAAGGCGTTCGCACCGGCCCGGCTGCCGTTCGCGCTGCTGCATGTGGACACCGGGCACAACTTCCCGGAGGTGCTCGCCTACCGGGACCGGGTGGTGGCGGCGCAGGAGCTCACCCTCCATGTGGCGTCCGTACAGGACTGCATCGACCGGGGTGTGCTGCGCGAACGCCCCGACGGCACCCGCAATCCGCTCCAGACGCTGCCGCTGCTGGAGGCGATCAGCGGCGGCGGGTTCGACGCGGTGTTCGGCGGCGGGCGGCGCGACGAGGAGAAGGCACGGGCCAAGGAGCGGGTCTTCTCCCTGCGGGACGAGTTCGGTACGTGGGACCCGCGCCGCCAGCGGCCCGAGCTGTGGCAGCTGTACAACGGCCGTCACCTGCCCGGTGAGCATGTGCGCGTCTTTCCGCTGTCGAACTGGACCGAGCTGGACGTCTGGCAGTACATCGCCCGCGAGGGCATCGAGCTGCCGTCCATCTACTTCGCGCACGAGCGGGAGGTGTTCCTGCGGTCCGGGATGTGGCTGGCGCCGGGCGACTGGGGCGGCCCGCGGGACGGTGAGCCGGTGGAGAAGCGCCGGGTGCGCTACCGCACCGTCGGCGACATGTCCTGCACCGGCGCCGTGCTCTCCGAGGCGTCCGGGGTCGACGACGTGATCGTGGAGATCACCGCCTCCCGGCTCACCGAGCGCGGCGCCACCCGGGCCGACGACCGGCTGTCGGAGGCCGCGATGGAGGACCGCAAACGCGAGGGGTACTTCTGACGTGACCGCCGACCTGACGGCCCCCGGCCATCCCCCTCATTCCACCGCCGCGCTGCTGGTGCGCGGCATCTTCCAGGAAGCCAGGTCCCGGCTGAGCGCCGGTTCCGGCACGCCGAAAGGACGCGTGAACCCCATGGCCACCGCCCAGCCGACCGAGCCGGACCTGCTCCGCTGGGCCACCGCCGGCTCGGTGGACGACGGCAAGTCCACCCTCGTGGGACGACTGCTGCACGACTCCAAGTCCGTCCTCGCCGACCAGTTGGAGGCCGTCACCCGCGCGTCCTGCGGCGAGGGCCCCGACCTGGCCCTGCTCACCGACGGGCTGCGCGCCGAGCGCGAGCAGGGCATCACCATCGACGTCGCCTACCGCTACTTCGCCACCCCCCGGCGCCGGTTCATCCTGGCCGACACCCCCGGACACGTGCAGTACACCCGCAACATGGTCACCGGCGCCTCGACGGCCACGCTGACCGTGATCCTCGTCGACGCCCGCAAGGGCGTGGTCGAGCAGACCCGGCGGCACGCGGCCGTCGCGGCGCTGCTGCGGGTGCCGCACGTGGTCCTCGCCGTCAACAAGATGGACCTCGTCGGCTACGAGCAGTCCGTGTTCCGCCGCATCGCCGAGGAGTTCGGCCGGATCGTCGCACAGCTCGGCATTCCCGAGGTCACCGCCGTCCCGATCTCCGCGCTCGCCGGTGACAACGTCGTCGAGAAGTCCACCCGCATGGACTGGTACGAAGGCCCGACCGTCCTCACGCACCTGGAGAACGTCCCGGTCGCGGACGACGTGGCCGACGGACCCGCCCGGTTCCCGGTCCAGTACGTCATCCGCTCCGGGGACGTCCGGCTCTACGCCGGTCAGGTCGCCGCCGGTGCGCTGCGGGTCGGCGACCGGGTCACCGTGCTGCCGTCCGGGCGCACCACCACGGTCACCGGCATCGACGTGCTGGGCGCCCCGGCCCAGCTGCTCCGCTCGCCGCAGTCCGGCGCGCTGCGGCTCGCCGACGACCTGGACGTCTCCCGGGGCGACCTGATCGTCCCGGCGGGGGCGCTTCCGACGGTGTCCCGGGACGTCGAAGCGGCCGTGTGCCATCTGCACGAGCGGCCGCTGAAACCCGGGGACCACGTGCTCCTGAAACACACCTCGCGCACCGTGCGCGCGGTGGTCCGCCGGATCCACGGGCCGGGACGGCTCGACCTGAACGAGATCGGCCAGGTCTCCTTGCGCACCGCCGAACGGCTGGCGTTCGACCGGTACGAGGACAGCCGGCGCACCGGCTCCTTCGTGCTGATCGACCCGGCCGACGGCGCCACCCTGACCGCGGGCATGGTCGGCGCGACCGCTCCGGGATCCCCCGATGCGGCTGCCTGAGCGCCGCCCGGCGTCCCCCCGCTCCCGGCGTCCGCTCCGCGCGGCCCTCGCGCTGCTCCTGCTGCTGTTCCTGGCGGCGGGCTGCGGCTACGGGTCCCGGGCGCCGGGGGCGGCGGCGGCGCCGGCCGTGGGCACCGGACCACCGCTGTCGGCGGACGAGGTCTCCGTCGGCTACTTCGCCAACGTCGGCCACGCCACCGCGCTGGCCGGTGTCCAGCAGGGTTCCTTCACCCGCGAGCTGGGCGGCACCCGGCTGCGCACGCAGGTCTTCAACGGCGGCTCGTCCGCGCTGGAGGCGCTCAACGCGGGCGCCGTGGACATCGCGTGGATGGGACCGTCGCCTGCCGTCAACGGCTACCTGCGGTCCGGGGGGCGCGGACTGCGGATCATCTCGGGTGCCGCCTCGGGAGGGGTCGCGCTGGTCGTCGACGGCGACGCGAAGGTGCGCGGCACCGACGTCCGGGGGCTCAGGATCGCGACGCCGGAGGCGGGCAACACCCAGGACGTCGCGCTGCTGCACTGGATCCGCGAGCAGGGCTGGGAGGTGGACCCGCGCACCGGGCGCGGTGACGTCACGGTGGTACGGCAGTCGCCCAAGGAGATCCCGACCAGCTTCCGGCGGGGCACGATCGACGGAGCGTGGGTGCCGGAGCCGGTGGCCGCGCAGCTCGTCGCCGCCGGCGGACGGGTGCTCCTCGACGAGTCGGACCTGTGGGACGGCGGCGCGTTCGTCACCGCCCTGGTGGTGGTGTCCCCGTCGTTCCTGGCCGACCATCCGGACGTCGTCGAGGCCGTGCTGCGCGGCTCGGTACGCACCAACGCCTGGCTGAAGAGCCGCCCCGCCGAAGGGAAGGCGGCCGTCAACGACGCCATCGAGGCAGTGACCGGCCGACCACTGGAGCCCGGCGTCCTCGACGCGGCCTGGCGTCATGTGCGCCTCACCGACGATCCGCTCGCCGCGACGCTCTTCGAGGAGGCGGACCGGGCCGAACGGCTCGGGCTGCTGGAGGGAAGCCGTGCGGGCCTGGCCGGAATCTTCGATCTGCGCCCGCTCAACCGGGTCCTCGCCCAGCGGGGCGAACCGGCCGTGGACGACGCCGACCTGGGTGTCGCAGCCACTCCGACCACCTGAACCCAAAGGATCTGATCACATGTCAGAAACCGCGCTGCGGGCCGTATCACCGGCCCGCCCGATCGCCCTGGCCGGGGTGGCGGAGCCGGCCGTACGGCTCACCGGCGTCTCCAAGTGGTTCGACACCGCGGGGCGGCGCCAGACGGTCCTGGACGACATCAGTCTGACCGTCGGCCGGGGGGACTTCGTCTGTGTGCTCGGCGCCTCGGGCTGCGGCAAGTCCACCCTGCTCAACCTGGTGGCGGGACTCGACCGGCCGTCCGCCGGCGCCATCGAGGTCACCGGCGGCCGACGGCCCGCGCTGATGTTCCAGGACCACGCCCTGTTTCCCTGGCTGACCGCGGGCCGGAACGTCGAACTCGCCCTGCGGCTGCGCGGAGTGCCGCGGCGCGAGCGGCCGGAGGAGGCCCGCCGGCTCCTCGAACTGGTCCGGCTGAAGGACGCCTACGGCAAGCGCGTCCACGAGTTGTCCGGCGGCATGCGCCAACGCGTCGCCCTGGCCCGCGCGCTCGCCCAGGAGGGCGATGTGCTGCTGATGGACGAGCCGTTCGCCGCGCTCGACGCCATCACCCGGGACGTGCTCCACGAGGAGCTCACCCGCATCTGGTCGCAGAACAAGCTCTCCGTCGTCTTCGTCACCCACAACGTCCGCGAGGCGGTCCGGCTCGGGCAGCGGGTCGTACTGCTGTCCTCCCGGCCGGGCCGGATCGCCCGCGAGTGGGCCGCCACCGGCACCCCTGAAGCCGCCCTGACGTCCCGGGTCACCGACGCGCTGCGGGAGGAGATACGCCGCCATGGCCGCCGGTGAGACGGTCGCTCCCCGCAAGGTGAGCGAGACCGCGGCCGTCGAGGCCGGTCTCGACGCGCTGGACAGCGCACCCGCCAAACCCGCCCGGACACCCGTGCGGCGAATCCTGCGGGAACGGGTGCTGCCGCCCGTGGCCGCCGTCGTTCTCGTCCTGCTCGCCTGGCAGGTCGCCTACGAGGCCGAGGTCAAGCCGGACTACCTGCTGCCGTCCCCGGCCGACGTGTGGCGGGCGCTGTCGGACCAGTGGTACGAGGGCACGCTGTTCTCCACGGTGTGGACGAGCATGCAGCGCGGCGCCCTCGGGTTCGCGGCGGCCGTCGTCATCGGCACGGCGCTGGGACTGCTGCTCGGCGCGGTGCGGTCGCTGCGGACCGGGATCGGTCCCGTGCTGTCGGGGCTGCAGTCGCTGCCGTCGGTGGCGTGGGTACCGGCGGCGGTCGTGTGGTTCGGGCTCACCGACGCCACCATCTACGCGGTCGTCCTGCTGGGCGCCGTCCCGTCCATCGCGAACGGGCTGCTGGCGGGCGTGGACCAGGTGCCGCCCCTGTACCTGCGGGCCGGACGGGTGCTGGGCGCCACCGGGGCCGCCCGGGTCCGGTACGTCCTGCTGCCCGCCGCGCTGCCCGGCTACCTGGCCGGGCTCAAACAGGGCTGGGCGTTCTCCTGGCGGTCCCTGATGGCGGCCGAACTCATCGCCAGCAGCCCGGAGTTGGGCCTCGGACTCGGCCAACTGCTGGAGAACGCGCGCACCTACCAGGACATGGCCCTGGTGCTCGCCACCATCGGGGAGATCCTGGTGGTCGGCATCGCCGTGGACCTGCTGCTGTTCGCGCCGCTGGAGCGGAGGGTGCTGCGGTCGCGGGGGCTGACCGGGGCGCGGCCGTGACGAGGGGGACGCGGGTGCGGGCGCCGTCTGCTGTACTGGCCCGGTGAGCGTGACCGCCGGTTCGGGATCCTCGTGGCTGCTGCGTCTGGCGCCGTCCGCGGTGCCACCGGAACCGGCGTGTCCACCGGAGACGCTGGCCGTGGCCGAACGGCCCCTGGGGCCGGGGCCGGTCGGCTGGGCCGTCGAGGTGGCCCGGGACATGGCGGCGCACATCGTGCGGCAGGTGCCCGAGCACGGCACCCCCGGCGCGTACCCGCCGTTCCGGCGGGCGGTGGAGGCCACCGTACTGACGGCCCTGCGGGGCCTGGCCACCGAACCCGAGCCGACCGAAGCGCTGGTGGCACCGGAGGCGGTGGCGGGCAACGCCGAACTGGCCCGCCGCAACATCCCGCTGGACCGGGTGCTGCGCGGCGTCCGGCTCGGCCACGCCTATCTGCACGCACGGCTGATGGAGGCGCTCGACAAGGAGCCCGTGGAGACCCGCGCCCAGGAGACCCACCGGATCAGCAGGCTGCTCTTCGTCTACGCCGACGTACAGGCCAGCCGGCTCGCCGAGGAGTACGTCGCCGAACGCGACCGGTGGCGGCGCAGCACCGAAGCGGCCCGCCGCCGCACGGTGGACGACCTGCTGGCCGGACGGCTGATCGGCGGCGCCGTCGCCGCGCGCACCCTCGGCTACGAACTGGCCCGGCACCACGTGGCGTTCATCCTCACCTCCGGCTCCCAGGACACCTCGGCCGACGAACTGCGGTACCTGGCAGCGGAGTTGTGCCGTGCGGTCGGCGGGGAGGGTCTGCTGGCCGTGTCGGCGGGCGCCACCGAGCTGTGGGCGTGGGCCTGCTGGCCGGCGGAACCGGCCCCCGGCGCGCTGACCCGGCTGCCCGCGCAGGTCCCCGAGCGCAGACCACTGCGGGCGGCACTGGGGCCCGTCGGATACGGCGTCGAGGGCTTCCGGCGCAGCCACCGCGGCGCCCGGGAAGCCGAGCGGGTGGCCCGCCTCGGCCGTACGGGCTGGCTGTGCGACTACGCCGACATCAGCACGGCGGCGCTGCTCACGGCCGACGCGGAGCACGCGCGGTGGTTCGCGGCGCGGGTGCTGGGGGCGTTGGGGGCCGATGATCCGCGGGTGCGGGAGCTGCGGGAGACGCTGCGGGTGTATCTCGCCGAGGGGCGGAGCCCGCAGGGGGCGGCCGAGCGGCTGTTCGTGGCGCGCAACACGGTGACGTACCGGGTGCGGCGGGCCATGGAGCTGCTGGGGCGGCCGTTGGAGCAGGACGCGCTGGAACTGCGGATGGCGCTGGAGGTCGCCCGGCTGCTGGGGCCGGGGTAGAGGGCCCCGGCTCCCCGTCCCAAACAGCGGCCGGAGTTTGGGCTGTCGGCCCAAAGCCCTGAACCCGTCTGCGCCGTTCACTGCAACGGAAGACGAACAGCACCTGACACGCGCCCCCACCGTGTACCCCCCAGCCGTCCCCCCTCCACCCGGGATCCGTCATGCCCTCATCTCCCCCCTCCCCGACCCGCCGCGCCCTGCTGCGCACCGCCGCTGCCGCCTCCACCCTCACCACGGCTGCCGCCGCCCTGCCCTCGCACCCCGCGCACGCCGCGCCCGGCGCGAGCCGTGGCACCGAGCTGATCCTGCTCGGCACCAGCGGCGGCCCCGTCCCCATGCACGGGCGCGCCGGTATCGCGTCCGCGCTGGTCGTCGACGGCCGCGCCTACCTCGTCGACTGCGGCCCCGGCACGTTCGGCCGGTACGCGCAGGCCTGGCTGACGGCCGAGCAGCTCGCGGCGGTCTTCGTCACGCACCTGCACTCCGACCATCTCTCCGACCTGTACGCCCTGTTGTGGCTGCGCTTCGGCGGGTTCCAGCCGCTGGAGGGCCCGGTACACGTCTACGGGCCGGGTTCCGCGGGGAACCTGCCCGCCGTCTGGCCGAAGGGCCGACCGGTGGGGACCGTCTGCCCGTCGGAACCCGCGCCCGGCATCGAGAACCTGATCGCCGGGCACATCGCGGCCACCGCCTACGACATCAACGTACGGATGCGCAGCGAGGGCTGGCCCGACATCCGCACCCTGATCCGGCCGCACGACGTGCGCGTCCCGCTGCCGAGGGGCGCGGGGCCGCGCAAGCTGATGGCGCCCGCGATGGAGCCGTTCGAGGTGATGCGGGACGACCGGGTCCGGGTGACCGCGGTGCTCGTCGACCATCCGCCGGTGTTCCCCTCCTTCGCCTACCGCTTCGACACCGCCGACGGCTCGGTGGTGTTCAGCGGTGACACCGCGCCGTGTGCGAACGTGGCGCGGCTGGCCCGGGGCGCGGACGTGCTGGTGCACGAGGTGATGGACCTGGAGACGCTGGCCCTGGGCGGGCTGAGACCGGCGCAGCTGCGGCACATGGAGATCAGCCACACGGACGCGACGCGGGTGGGGCCGATCGCCGAACGCGCCGGCGTGGCCACGCTGGTGCTGAGCCACCTGGTCCCCGGCGCCACGAACGTCGTCTCCGACGCGACCTGGCACACCAAGGCGAGCAAGGGCTACTCGGGCCGCGTGATCGTGGGCACCGACCTCGCCCGGCTGCCCGTGGGGTCCCGGCGGACGTGACGGGCGGGCCTCCTGTGGCGTCAGCCGCGCCGGAATTCGCCGAGACGGCCCCGCAACCGCTGCGCCCGCAGCACCAGTTCCAGCTCGAAGCGGCGGTCGGGGTCGTCTATCTCGTCGCCCCACAGTTCGCGGATCTGGCGCAGCCGGTAGCGGACCGTCTGGGGGTGGACGCCGAGGCGGGCCGCCACCTCGGGGGCGCCGCCTCTCGTCTCCAGCCAGGCCAGCAGGGTCTCGGCGAGGCGGCGGCCGTGGCTCGGGCCGCAGTGGGTCAGGGGGGCGAGGCAGCGCAGGGCCAGGTCGTCGATCAGTTCCTCCGGCTGGAGCAGGACCAGCGCCTCGGTGTGCTCCGTGCAGTACAGCACCTCGCCCGCCGGCAGCAGGCCGCGTTCCATCAGCGCCACCGCCGCCTCCGCCCAGCGCAGCGACTTCGCCGCGTCCGGCAGCGGCACCGGTGGTCCGATCGCGCCCGACCAACCGGTCAGCGCCCGGTGCAGCAGCTCCGAGCGGCCCGCGGCGTCCGGTTCGGGGACGACCATCCGGGGCTGTTCGTACTCCATGTCCAGCAGGACGCCCTGGCCCACCGCCGGGGCCACCGCCTCCCGCGCCGGGCGCAACAGGACGCCCACCGCGACCTTCTCCGGCAGCGGCCAGCCGATCCGTGCGGCCCGTTCGGTGAGGGCCTCGGCCGGGTCGCCCCGGTGGTGTTCGGCCAGCAGCAGTTCCATCAGGCGGCGTTGCAGGCGCAGCCGTTCCCCGGCCTGGCGCGCCGCGGCTTCGGCGTAGCCGCGTACCGACTGGTCCACCAGGCCGTCGAGGTACTCGTAGCCCGCGTCGACCAGTTCGTACATCGCCGGTGGCGGGATCTCGACGCGCTGGCCGATGTCGGCGAAGCGGCGCCAGGCCAGCCGTACCCCCATGCGGTAGATCGCCTGGAGGGAGTCCAGGCTGCGGCCGTTGAGGCCCTCGCCCCTGCCGAACTCCTGGAAGACGCCGGGCGGGACCCTGGGGCGGCCCTCCGCGGTCTCCAGGTGCTGGACGAAGACCTCGATCGCCCGGCGGATGCCGATCAGGGCCATCGGCTCGCCCGACTCGTCGAGGACGACCGGGAGATGGGGGTACTCGCGGCGGATCTCGTGCATGATCTGCTCGGCCAGCTCCGGCGCCTCCGCCATGGCGATGGCCGCGAAGCGGCGCACCTTCAGGCGGGGGACGTCGTGCCAGGCCGAGTGGGTCGAGACGGCGTCGGTGCGGGCGGCGGGCGGCACGGGTCAACTCCCCTGGCCGGCTTGCTCGTACGTGATCAGCGGGTTGTTCGGCTGGTCGGGGGTGGCCTCCAGCAGGGCGACCACGCCGAGCGCGGCTCCCACCGCCAGGGCGGCGGCGAGCGCTACGGTCAGCGCGGCGGCGAGCAGTCTGGACATCGCGGGGTCAGCCTCTCTGTACGGCCGCATCGGTCAGCGGCTCGTGGCGGCCGCTGTCGGTCGCCCCACCCGGGCTTCCCGTCCCTGACTGTCCGCCCCAGTGTCGACACGACATTGACACTCCGTCAAGGGGCGCCTACGGTTCCCGGCCCATAGAGCGGCCCGAACTCCGCCACCACACCTCCCTGGAGTGCCCGGATGCGCCGAACCGCCTCACCCCTGTCGCTGATCCTGCTGGGTCTCGGCACGTTTCTGCTGGTCCTGGCACCCATGCTCGCCTGGTACGTCGAGCCACGGGCTGCCGTGAATCCCATCGACATCGACACCACCGCCGTCTACAAGGGCACCGGCAGCGTCTTCGACACCGAGAAGATCGAGACCGTGCCGGACCGGACCATCACCGTCACCCAGCGGGTGCGCGGAAATGTCGCGGAGAGTGAACAGAGCGGGAACGCCGTCTGGGATGTGATCACGACGGTGGACACCGACAAGTCGCTGCCCGCGGAGGACCCGCACGACGCGCTGGACCACGTACCGCACCGCTGGGTGATGGACCGGAAGACCACCAGGCCGGTGCACTGCTGCGAGGAGAAGCCGCACATCGAGGGTGAGGCCTATCTGAAGTTCCCCTTCGACGTGCAGAAGCGGGACTACCGGTGGTGGGACAACACGCTCGGCGGGACGGTCACGTTGAGTTACCGGGGTACCAAGAAGGTTCAGGGGTACACCGGTTACCGGTTCACCGGTTCGGTGCCGGCCACCAAGACCGGGACGCGGCTGGTGCCCGGACGGCTCGTCGATCTGGACACCCCCCAGGTGCTGGCCGAGGAGTGGTACGCCAACCACGGCGTCGAGCTGGTGGTCGACCAGGCCACGGGCCGGGTGCTGTATGCCCGGACGGGTCCGCGCCGCACCCTGCGCGCGCCGGGCGGCGAGAAGGACGCGGCGGTCCTGCTGGACAGCAGGAAGATCGCGTTCACCACCGAGACGCAGAAGGAGGCGGTGTCGCAGGCGGAGGACGACAGTGGCCGACTGCGCCTGGTGGGGCAGACGTTGCCCATCGGGGCGGGCGTGGTGGGGTTCGTCCTCGCCGCGGTGGGGGGCGTTTTGGTGGTACGTGGGAGGCGTGATCCCGGTTCACCCGAGGTGTCCCAGCCTCCGCTCACGATGTGACTTAACGTCAGTTCTAATAAAGCCCGAAATTGTCACTTCGGTGAGTAGCCGTGGCGAACGGTGAAGCGAAAACTGTCCAATCCACCCGAGCACAACCCGTCCACAGCCGTCACCCAGGAAGCTCCCGGTTCCCCCACAGCACCATCCAGCTCGCCCCAGCCGTATTCATTCGGCGCACTCTTCCCCCACGCTGAGTTCCGCACCCCGAGACATGTTGGAGCACCGATGCCCCAGCACGTGCCGTCCTCGCTGCACGCCCCGTTCACGGTGCCGCAGCACCCCCCGGCGCTCCCCCCACAGCCGCGCCGAATCGTTTTCCTCGCCCATCGAGACCTCGGCAACCGGTCCGCCGGAGGCTCCGAACTGCTCGTGGACCGCCTCGCCGACGGTCTGACCCGCCTCGGCCACGAGGTCACCCTGCTCTGCGGCGGCCCCGCGGCCTACCGCGACTACCGGGTCGTCTCCGCGGGCGGCACCTACGGCCACTACCTGCGCGCCCGTTCCGCCTTCACCCGCCAGGTCGGCGAGACCGACCTGCTGGTCGAGGTCTGCAACGGGGTGCCCTACCTGGCGCCCCTGTGGCACCGCGGCCCCACGCTCTGCCTGGTCAACCATGTGCACACCGACCTGTGGCGGATGCGGTTCGGCGGGCCCCTGGCCCCGGCCGCCCGCATCGGGCGAAAGCTGGAGCACTGGGCGCTGACCGGCGCGCAGCAGCGCGGGCTGCTGGTCGCGGTCTCCCCGTCCACGGCCCACGCGCTGCGTGCGATAGGAGTCGAGCGGGAGCGGATACGGGTCGTCCACAACGGTGTGGAGGAACCGGGTCCGCGCGCCGACCGCTCCGCCGAGCCGCTGTTCGTGGCCGTGGGGCGGCTCGTCGAGTACAAGCGGATCGATCTGCTCCTGCGGCTGTGGGAGCGGGTGCGGCCGGTCACCGGCGGCCGGCTGGTCATCGTCGGGGACGGCCCCGAGCGGCAGCGGCTGGAACAACTCGCCGGTCCCGGGGTCGAGTTCACCGGTCATGTCACCGAGGCCGAGAAGCACCGGCTGCTGTGCGCGGCCTGGCTGCTGCTGCATCCCTCCGCCGTGGAGGGGTGGGGCCTGGTGGTGACCGAGGCGGCCGCCCGGGAGACTCCCACCATCGCCTTCGACGTACCCGGACTGCGGGACTCGGTGATCGACGGGGAGACCGGCCTGCTCGCCTCGGGCGAGTCCTCGTTCGCCGCCGCCTGGTGCACCCTGGCGCTGTCCGGACACCGGCGGGAACTGATGGGCAAGGCGGCGCGGGATCATGCCGCCGGGTACCGGTGGGACCGGACCGTCCGGCAGTTCCGGGCGGTCGCGGCGGAGGCGGTGCGGGGTTGGGCATCGTGACTCCAGCCGGTGCGGGCTGGTCCCCGCGCCCCTATGCCAAGGACCCCTCGTTCCGC
Organism: Streptomyces sp. NPDC002779; assembly: GCF_042888685.1. Taxonomy (NCBI): domain Bacteria; kingdom Bacillati; phylum Actinomycetota; class Actinomycetes; order Kitasatosporales; family Streptomycetaceae; genus Streptomyces; species Streptomyces sp. NPDC002779. The sequence continues at coordinate 681,498 of NZ_JBIAQC010000002.1, read as the reverse complement.
AGGTCCCTGACGCTGTTCCGGGCCTTCCTCCGGGAACAGCAGGACCCCGAGGCCTGCTACTCCCTGCTCGCCCGGGACGCCGTCGACCAGGTCGAGGCCTACGACGGATCCGTCTCCGGGCGGATCGTCGTCGATGTCGGCGGCGGCAGCGGGTACTTCACCGAGGAGTTCCGGCGGCGCGGCGCGCACGCCTACCTCTTCGAGCCGGACCTGAACGAGCTGGGCGAGAAGCCGCCCGAGGGAAGCGTCGTCGCCGACGGCTATCTGCTCCCCCTGTACGACCGGGTCGCCGATGTCACCTTCTCCTCCAATGTGCTGGAGCACGTGGCCGACCCGGGCACCTTCCTCAGCGAGCTGATCCGGGTGACCCGGCCCGGCGGGCTGATCTACGTGTCGTTCACCAACTGGCTGTCGCCGTGGGGCGGGCACGAATGGGCCCCCTGGCACTACCTGGGTGCCGAGCGGGCCCGCGCCCGCTACCGGCGCCGTACCGGCAGGCCCGCCAAGCACACCCTCGGCGAGAACCTCTTCGCCGTGCACATCGGGCCCACCCTGCGGCAGGTCCGCGCCCGCGACGACGTCACGGTCGTCTCGGCGCGCTCCCGCTACTGGCCCTTTCTCGCGGAGACCGTCGTCAAGGCGCCCGGCATCCGCGAGATAGCCACCTGGAACCTCCTCCTCATCCTCCGGCGGTGTCACCCATGACGAGCACGGTCCAGGCTCCTCCCCCGGCAGCCGTCCCCACCACCGCGATCATGACGGGCCCCCCGGAGGGGCCGCGGTCGCGGCGCTGGCTGCTGGGGTTCTGGGCCGTGGTGTTCGTGCTCCTCCTCGCGGTGCAGCCGGGCCGGCAGACCTTCGACACCAAGCTCGGCGTGACCGTCGACCCCGGCCGGTTCCTGTCCGACCTGGGCCAGCTCTGGCAGGACCAGGGCAGCTTCGGCGGCATCTCCAACCAGTACTCCGGCTACCTCTGGCCGATGCTGCCGTTCTACTGGCTGGCCGATCTCGTACAGCTGCCGGTGTGGCTGGCGGAACGGCTGTGGCTGTCGCTGATCGTGTCCGTCGCCTTCTGGGGCGCCCTGCGCCTGGCCGAGCGGCTGCGGATCGGCAGCGGCGGCTCCCGGCTGCTCGCCGCCGTGGCCTACGCGCTGTGGCCGGTGTTCACCGTCGTCGTCGGCTCCACCTCGGCGGCCGCGCTGCCCGGCGCGTTCCTGCCGTGGGTGCTGCTGCCGCTGGTCGACGAGCGCCACAGCCCCCGGGTCGCCGCCCTGCGCTCGGCGCTGCTCATCCCGTTCATGGGCGGCGTCAACGCGGCCTCGACCCTCGCCTCGCTGCTCCCGGTCGGCCTGTATCTGCTGACCCGCCCACCCGGACCGCGGCAGCGCAAGCTGATCACCTGGTGGGTGCCCGGGGTGCTCCTGGCCACCGCCTGGTGGTGGATCCCGCTGCTGCTGCTCGGCGTCTACGGCGAGAACTTCCTCCCCTACGTGGAGAGTTCGCACACCACGACCGAGACCATGGCGGCCACCGAAGCGCTGCGCGGCGCCGGGAACTGGGTGGCCTACCTGCACTTCGGGGACGCCTGGCTGCCGGCCGGCTGGGCGGTCGCCTCCTCGGTGCTGGTGATCGTCTGCTCGGCGCTGGCGGCCGGCCTGGGCCTCGCGGGCCTGGCGAGACGGGACCTGCCCGAGCGGCGCTGGCTGGTGCTGACCGTGCTCACGACGGCGCTGATCCTGCTCGCCGGGTACGGCGGCGCGTTCGGCGCCCCCTTCCACGGGGTGGTGCAGGACTGGCTGGACGGCGGCCTGGTCCCCTTCCGCAACATCTACAAGTTCCAGACCGGCCTCGCCCTCGCGCTCGTCCTCGGCCTGGCCCACCTGGTCGCGGCGGCGGCCGAGGCGCGCGGCACCCGCCCGCTGCCGGGCCGGCGGTTCGCCCCGCTGGTCGCGGCCGTCCTCGTGCTTCCGGGCCTGATGTGGCCGTACCTCAACGGCTCCATCCTGCAACCGGGTTCGTTCAAGGAGATCCCCGACTACTGGTCGGCCACGGCGGACTGGATGGAGAAGTACTCCCCGGACGCCCGGGTCCTGGTCGTCCCGGCGACCGCGCACGGCGTCTACACCTGGGGCTCCCCCATCGACCAGCCGCTCGACGTACTCGCCGAATCCCGCTGGGCGCAGCGCGACTACGTGCCCTTCGGCACCCCCGGCAACCGGCGCGCCATGGACGCCGTGCAACAGGCGCTGACCAGCGGAGCGGAAGTCCCGGGCCTGGCCGACTACTTGAGCCGGGCCGGCATCCACTACGTCATCGTCCGCAACGACCTCGACCCCGACCAGGTCGGCAACCTGCCGACGACGATCGTCAAGCGCACCCTCGAACAGTCCGGCTACGAGCGGGTGAAGGGCTACGGGCCCGTCATGACCGGCGGGGTGATCGCCCCCGACACCCCGCTCCAGGTGGAGGGCCTGTACCCGAGGCAGCGGGCGGTGGAGATCTACCAGCCGCCCCAGGACGTGCCGCGGCCCCGGCAGGCGGGGCTGAGTCCGGTCGCGGACACCGCCGTGGTCTCCGGCGGCCCGGAGTCGCTGCTGCCGGTCGCCGGGAAGCTGCGCGGCCGGGCGAGCGTGCTGACCGGGGACCACCACCCCGGGCTCGGCACCCCGCCGGTGCAGGTGATCGGCGACGGGCTGCGGCGCGCGGACACCCGGTTCGGCCTGGTCAACGCCAACACGTCGTACACGTACACCCGCGACGAACGCAACGCCCCGGACGCGACGCAGGACGCGGGCGAGAAACCGCACCAGATCCTGCCCTCCGACGGCCTGGACCATCAGACGGTCGCCGAACTGCGCGGCGCCCGCTCGGTGTCGGCCTCCTCCTACGGCAGCTGGCTGTTCCACCTGCCGCAGTACGACCCGGTGAACGCCTTCGACGGCAACCCGGACACCGCGTGGGCCGACGGGGCCCACGGCTCGCCGGACGGGCAGTGGCTGCGGATCGGGTTCACCGAGGAGTACGAGATGCCGGCCGCCTTCAAGGTGACCCCGCTGCCGCAGGAGGGCGTGCGGTCGGCGCCGACGCGGGTGCGGGTGGAGACCGAGAAGGGCAGCAGGACCAGCTATCTGGAGCCCAGCGGCAGGCGGCAGAGCATCAAGGCGCCGGCCGGGGCGACGGACTGGATGAAGCTGACGATCGTCGACTCCGTGGAGCGCAGCACCGGCCTGAGCGGCGCGGGCTTCTCCGAGATCACCCTGCCGGACGTCCAGGTGACCCGGCTGCTGCGGCTGCCCACCGACGCCGGGAACTCCTCCGCCGACGCCGAGATCATCTCCCTGTCCCGTCCGGCCGACCCCACGGGCCTGTCCGCGACGGGCACCGAGGCGGGGCTGCACCGGCGCTTCTCCACGGCGACGGCGGGGACGTACGAGATCGACGCGAGCGCGGTGGCGGTGCCGGGTGAGGCGCTGGACCGGCTGCTGTACGAGGTGGCGCCCGAGCAGCGGGACCGGATCGTGGCGACGGCGGACTCCACGGCCCGGCTGGGCGCGGGGCTGTCGGCCCGCAATCTGACGGACGGCGATCTGACCACGGCCTGGATCGCGGGCGACCGGCCCACCATCCATCTGGCCTGGGAGGGCAAGCAGCCGGTGGGCGAGATCGTGCTGCCTCCGGCGGGCGGCCTGTCCAGCCGCCCCGCCGAGGTGCACATCAGTTCCCCGGACGGCGCGGTCGTCGCGGGCGTCGACGAGAACGGCAACGTCCGCTTCCCGCCGATCACCACGGACCGGCTCGACATCACCATCACGGAGACGGCCCCGCTGACCCTGTTCAACCCGTTCGCCGACGAGGACGTGCAGCTCCCGGTGGGTCTCACCGAGGCCTACGTCCCGGCGCTCGACCGCTACCGCACCCCGAAGCCGGAGGGCAGCCGGAGCTTCTCCCTGCCCTGCGGCGAGGGCCCGGTGCTGGCGGTGGACGGCGAGCTGTACGAGACGAGCGTGCGGGGCACCGTGCGGGACCTGGTGGAACGCCGTCCCGTGGACGTGACCGTGTGCCCGGAGTCGGGCCTCGAACTCGCCTCCGGATCGCACCGGGTCGAGGCCGGTGACGCGGGCCCGCTCACCGTGACCGCGGTGACGCTGACCCGGGGCACGGTCCCTGACTCCCCGGCCGCGGGACGGGAGCTGGGCGTACGGGACTGGCTCGGCGACCGCCGCGAGGTGACCGTCGGCTCCGGTGCGGCGGCCTACCTGACGACGTACCAGAACTTCAACGACGGCTGGCGCGCCGAGCTGGACGGCGAGGAGCTGACGCCGGTCCGCCTCGACGGCTGGCAGCAGGGCTGGCGGATCCCGGCCGGGCAGGGCGGCACGGTGAAGCTGTCGTACGAGCCCGCGGTGACGTACGAGGCCGGGCTGATCGGTGCCGGGGCGGGGCTCGCGGTCCTGGTGGGCCTCGCGCTGTGGCGCCGCCGCGAGCCGAACCCCGACGACCCGCAGCCGCTGCCGCCGGCACCGGGGCTGTGGCTCGGCACGGTGGCGCTGACGCTGGTCGCGGTCGTGATCGCGGGCTGGTGGGCGCTGCTGGTACCGGCGCTGGCGCTGCTGGCCCGCCGACGCCATGAACTGCTCGTGCCGATCGCCCTGTCGGCGCTCGTGGCGGCGGGCGTCGTGGCGGCGTTCGGTGCCGGGGAGCCGGTGCGGGAAGGGGCGGGAGCCTTCGGGCACACGGCGCAACTCCTCACCCTGATCGGGCTGTTCGCGGCGCTGGTGAGCGTGGGTGAGCGGGAGGAGGAGACGGTCGAGGCGCGTGCCGCGACGGCGGTGCCGGGCGAGCCCGGTCCGACCGCCGTACTACCGCCCTCCCCGCCGCCGCCGTACGCTCCCGGACCGGAGGAGGACCCGCCGACCCGGCGCATCCCGTTCCGCAAGACGCAGGAGCCCACCGACAGCACGGGGAGGGGGGAGCCGACATGACGGCGCTGGACCACCGGGCCGACCGGACCCCTGAGCGCGTCCCCTTCCCGGTGGTGGACGAGGTGGCCCGGCACTGTCTCCAGGAGGAGGAGCCGGAGACGGTGCACATCGAGGTGCATCTGCCCGGTCGCCTGGACCCGGCCCGGCTGCGCACGGCGTTCGCCGAGGCGCTGCGGCGCCATCCGCGGATCCTGATGCGGGAGGCTCCGGGACCCTGGTACCGGCGGCGCTACGAGTGGGAGCTGACCGGGGAACCGGACGTGGAGGTGGTGACCTTCCTCCCGCCGGGCCCGGACGCCCTCCGGGACGCCCGCACCCGAGCCCTGACGGCGGCCCCGCCCCTGTCCGCGTCACCGCCGATCCGCGTGGAGGTGGTCCAGGGGGCAGGCCCGGCGGAGGGCAGCGAGGCAACAGCCTCGATCACGGCAGCCGGCCGCGGTCCCTCTGACTCCGCCCGGCTCACGGCCGACGCCGCAGCGCATCCCGCCGCCGGCAGCCCGGCCGCGCACTCCACCCACGCGCACGACCCGGCCCCGGCCCCGGGCGCCGCGACCCCGGGCGCCGGGGCCGGTCCCGCCGCGCGTGCTGCCGCCGCGGCCGGTCCCGCCAGGGAGGTCGCCGCCGGGGCGGGCCCCGCCGCCCGCCTCCCTCACACCGTCCTGTTCCTCACCATCAACCACACCGCCCTGGACGGCCCCGCCTGTCTGCGGGTTCTGGCGACCGCCGCGGAGTTGTACGGCGGGCGGGACAACTCCGCCGCCGCGCCGCCCGTCCGGCCTCCCGAGCCGCCCCACGTGCTCACCGACACCCCCTCCAACTGGGCCCGCCCGGCGCGGGTGGCGCCGGGGACGCCCGAGCCCTCCCCCGGCAACGGCGTGCTCGTCACCGAGCTGGCGCTGCCGCACCGGCCCAAGGGCTCGCCGTACACGGTCAACGACCAGCTCATGGTCACCACCGCGCTGACCATCGCCCACTGGAACCGCGAGCACGGCGCCCCGCCCCGCCCCCTGCGCATCACCATGCCGGTGGACGACCGGCCCCGGGACATGACCATGCCCATCGGCAACGGCACCCGGCTCGTCGAAGTGCCGTTCAGCCCGGACGAGTTGCGTCCCGCCGACATGCGGGCCCTGCTCAGCCGTACCGCGACGCGGACCCGTGCCCTGAAGTCCCTGTCCCGCCCCCAGCTGGGCCGGGGCGCGGCGCTGCTCACCGCCCCGGTCACCCCCGTGACGTGGCGGGCCGCTCTCACCCGGGGCCTGCGCCGGGCCGCCGCCCCGTGGACGTCGACCACCCTGCTCAGCAACATCGGCCGTATCCCGTACCCGCTCGACTTCGGCGAGGACGCCGGCCGCGCCGACGCGGTCTGGTTCTCGGCCCCCGCCCGGATGCCCCGCGGCCTCACCGTCACCACCGCGTCCACGGCGGGCCGGCTGCACCTGGCCCTGCGCTGGTCCCGCGCACTGCTCGGCCACGGCGACGGCACCCATCTGCGGGACCTGTTCGAGCACTACCTGCACACCACGGAGGTGACCGAGTGACCACCACCGCACCCCCCAAGGACCTGCGGGACTTCTACGAGGACCCCGCCGTCCCCGTCTCCTCCGGCACCCCGCGCAGCCTGCGCCAGGCCCGCATGCTCGCCGCGGCCCTCGGCACCACGCCCTGCGCCACCGTCCTGGACATCGGCTGCGGCGACGGCACCGCGGCCGCCGTGGCCGCCCCCCTCCTGCCCGGCCATCGCATCATCGGCGTCGACTGGTCCCAGGACGCCCTGCGCCGGGCCCGTACCCGCCTCGCCTGCGCCCCGGTCCGCGGCGAACTCACCGGCGGCGGACTGCCGTTCCGGTCGGAGTCCGCCGACGCGGTCCTGTTCAGCGAGGTGATCGAGCACCTGGTGGACCCGGACGCCGCGCTCGACGAGATCCGCCGCGTCCTGCGCCCCGGCGGCCATCTGATGCTGTCCACCCCGAACCTGGCCGCCTGGTACAACCGGGCCCTGGTCCTCGCCGGCGTCCAGCCCGTCTTCTCCGAGGTCAGCCTGCGCGCGATCCACGGCCGCCCGGGCAAGGAGGTGGTGGGCCATCTACGCCTGTACACCGCCCGCGCCCTGAAGGAGTTCGTCGCCGCCTCCGGCTTCGACGTCGTCCGCCTGGCGGGCGCCCCCTTCCACGGCGTACCGCGCCCCCTGCGCCCGCTCGACCGGCTGGCCTGCTCCAGACCCCCGCTCGCCTCGATCCTCCTGCTGCACGCCCAGAAGACACCCGCGCGCAAGACCTAGGAAGGGGACGGGGACCATGTGGTGGGGAGTGGCCGCGGCCCTGTTGGCGAACGTCCTGTACAGCACCGGATTCGTCCTGGAGAAGCGGGCCCTGGCCGCCCTCCCCGAGGTGACGATCCGGCAACCCGCCCGCCTGCTGCGGCTGGTGCTGGGCAGCCCGCTGTGGATCGGCGGCTCCCTCGCGCTCGCCGCCGGATTCGCCGCCCAGCTGGCCGTCTACCGCACGCTGCCGATCGCCGCCGCCCAGGGCCTGTTCGTCTCCGGTCTGGTCCTGCTCGTGCTGCTCTCGGCCCGGCTGCTCGGCGAGGAGACCAGCGGCCGGGAGCGGTACGCCCTCGCCGCGATCCTCGCCGCGCTGCTGATGGTGGTGCTGTCGCTGCGCGAAGGCTCGGAGACGGTCAGCCAGGACGCGCCGTACCCGCTGATCCTGCTGGTGTGCGTGCCCTCGCTGGCCGCCGGGGTGTGGCTGTACAGCTCCGCCGAGCGGCGCGCCCGGCACCGGCACCGGCTGCCGACCACCGGCGTGGAGTACGGCGTGGCGGTGGGCCTGCTGTACGGGGTCAGCTCGCTGGCCATCAAGGGGGTGTCCAGCCGGCTGACGGACGACGGGCTCGGCGGCGCGCTCGTCGGCCTGCTGCGCTCGCCGTACCCGTATCTGCTGCTGTTCACCGGCGCGTTCGGCCTGGTGATGTCGCAGGCCGCGCTCCAGCGCTGCCGGGCCTCGCTGATCGTGCCGGTGTGCACGACCGTGACCTGCCTGTACACGGCGGTGCTCGGCACGCTCTCGTTCGGCGAGGCGCTGCCCGAGGACCCGCTGCGGCTCGCGCTGCGGCTCGCGGGCATCGCGCTGGCCATCGCCGTACTGCTGTCCATGCCCCGGCACGACCAGCCGGCGCGCACCGAACCCCCCATGAGCGCCAAGGAGTTGACTCCACCATGAAACCGGACGACCCGTTGCTGCAGATTCTGGCCTGTCCGCTCGACAAGGGCCCGCTGCATCTGCTCCCGCCGGACGGTCCCGCCGACCCGGGCGAGGCGCTGTACAACCCGAGACTGCGCCGCCGCTACCCGGTGATCGACGGCATCCCGCAACTGCTGCCGTCCTCCGGGGAGCAGGTCGGCGACGACGAGCACGAGGCGCTCCTCAAACGGATGAGGCCATGACCACGACCCTCGCGGCCCGTGTGGCCCCCTTCCTTCCGGTCCGATTAGTGGCCGCGGCCGCGCGGGCGGTGTACCCCCGCTTCGAGCCCGAGCTGGCCCGGCTCGCCGAGATGTGCCCGCCGTCCTGCGGTACGGCGGTGGACGTCGGCGGCTGGTACGGCCCCTGGACGCGGCGGCTGTCGCGGCGGGCCCGCCGGGTGGTGACCGTGGAGCCGGTCCCCCGGCTGGCCCGGCTCCTCGCCGCCGGCGCCCCGCCGAACGTCCGGGTGATCCAGGCCGCCGCCTCCGACCGCCCCGGCACCGACCGGCTCTGGCTGCCGTCCGGCGACGCGGGCGACCGGGGGGTCTCCTCCCTGGTCCGCCGGGACATCCACGGCCGCGCCCTGGACGTCCGCTGCGTCACCCTGGACGAACTCGGGCTGCGGGACGTCGGGTTCATCAAGATCGACGTGGACGGCAGCGAACTGGCGGTGCTGCGCGGCGCGACCGGCATCCTGGCCCGCGACCGCCCGGCCCTGTTCGTGGAACTGGAGTACCGGATCCAGCCGATCGCCCCGGTGGTCACCTACCTGTCCCTGCTGCGCTACACCGGCTGGGTGCTGCCCGGCGACAGCTGGGTCCCGCTGGCCGGCTTCCCGCTCCAGGCCCACCAGGAGCAGGCCGAGCACGTCGTCACCCGGGGTCTGCTGCGCCGGGTGCTGCCCGGGGGCGGTCCGCGGTACGTCAACTCGGTGCTGTTCCTGCCGGACGGCCGCCGCCCCGGCGGATCGGTGCGCGACCATGGATCGCATGCCGTCCACTAGTGCGGGGCCCGGCCCCTTCGGCCCGCTTCAGTTCCAGCTCGTCCTGCTGCGCCGGATGGCCGACCACAACCCGGGCCCGGTGGAGGACGCCCGGCAGGAACTGGGCGTCTCGATCAGCGACATGCGGGAGGCGAACAAGAAGTGGCAGGCGATGATCCGCTCGCCCCGCTCCCGCGCCGCCGCCTCCCGGTACCGCTCGGTCCTCGGCCCGCCGGAGACGGTGGTGACGCGCACGGTGGGCGACCTGGAGTGCGAGGCCTGGCTGTGGCCTCTCCCGCTCTGGCCCACCCTGCGCTTCGAGGTGCTGCTGGCCCCGACCGGCGCCGTGTGGAACGAGTGGCTGGTCCGGGCCCCGGGCGCCGAGCCGCCTGCGCTGCGCACCCTGGACGACCTGACCCCCTGGTCGTGCACGGTCGACGAGGCGGCCCGGGCGTTCGCCCCGGCCCGCCCGCTGGAGGGCTCGGCACCCACCCGCTGGGGCCTGTCTTTCACGGCCCCGGACGCCGGCGGCGCCCGGCACGCGTGCGTGGCGGAGTTCACGTGGGGGCTGCTGCAGCGGCTGGCGGTGGAACCGGCGGTCGATGGCGGTACGCATACGGGCTCAACCGATCGGATCTGACGCCCATCCCTCCAAAAAGCGCCATCGAAATCGGTCATCGGTGATCATCCGGGGGGCCGTGATCCCCCGGTGCCTAAGGTCGCGGTCATGGAGCTTCCCGAGCGGACCGTCCCCGTCGAGCGGCTGCGACTGGGCGACCACGCCTGCCTGGAGGCGGAGGACGGCGAGTCGGCGTGGGCGGTGTTCACCGCCTACACCCGCACCAGCCTCGCCCGCCGCGAGAAGGTCCTGCTGGTGCTGGACCCCGACGACCTCCAGGACGACGAGGTGGTCGCCCTGCTGGACCAGGACGGCACCGGGGCCGCCGAGGCCGCCCGGTCCCGCGGCCAGCTGTCCCTGAAGCGCACCCCGCAGATGTACCTCCCGGACGGCGGCTTCCACCAGGAACGCACGATCGAGGCGTACCGGGCCGAGGTCGAAGCCGCCCACGCGGAGGGATGGGCCGGGCTGCGAGTGGCGGCGGACATGGGCTGGGCCGCGCAGGCGGGCGTCGACGGTGGCAGCCTGCTGGACTACGAGGCGTCGGTGGCCCCCCTCTTCGCGGACCCGCTGTTCACGGCGATCTGCTGGTACGACCGCCGCCGCTTCGGCGAAACCCTGCTGGACGGCATGGCCCGTACCCACCCCCTGCGCGTGACGGAGAGCCCCGGCACCCGCACGGACTACGTGGAGGTCCTGCGCGAGGCGGTGTCCCGCCAACACCCCACCGGGCCCGCCCGCATCGCCCTCGACCTGCGCGACCTGTGCTTCATGGAGGCGCACTGCGCCTGGCAGCTGATCGGCCTCGCCGGGTCCCTGCCGCCCGGCAGCGAGGTCACCGTCCGCTGCGGAGAGCTGCTCGCGCTGCTGCTGCGGCAGCTCGGAGCGGACCAGGCTCCGCAGCTGGTACTGGAGGAGGCGGCCCGGTGAGGCTCAGGCCGCCGTCTCCACCACGTCCGCGACCACACAGCTGACGTTGTCCGGGCCGCCCGCCTCGCGCGCCGCGGCGATCAGCGACCGGACCGCGGCGTCCGGGTCGGGGGCCGTGGTCAGGGCGTCGCGGATCCGGGCGTCGGGGACCACCGTGGACAGGCCGTCCGAGCAGAGCAGGTAGCGGTCGCCGGCCGCGGCGTCCTGGAGGCGGAGGTCCGCGGGCTCCGTCGCCGTCGCGGACAGGGCCTTCAGCAGCAGGGCGCGCTGCGGATGGGCCGCCGCCTCCTCCGGGGTCAGCCGGCCCTCGTCGATCAGGGACTGGACCACCGTGTGGTCGTGGGTGATGCGGAACAGGCCCCCGCCGCGCAGCAGATAGGCGCGCGAGTCGCCGATGTGCACCAGGGCCAGCCGGGAGCCCGTCCACAGCAGCGCCGTCAGCGTCGTGCCGGCGTCCTCCGTCATCCCGTGCGCGGCGTCCCGGAGCGCCTCCTCCAGGAGGTTCAGCACGTTCCCGGCGGGCAGGTCCGTCGTCTCCAGGCGGCGCAGCGCGGCCACCGCCGCGTCGCTCGCCGGGCCGCCCCCGGGGCCGTAGCCGTCGGCCACCGCGAGCAGCCGGGTGCCCGCGTACGCCGTGTCCTGGTTGGCCGGGCGGACCAGGCCGCGGTCCGAGCGGGCCGAGTGACGCAGTTCCAGCATGGTGGTGTCCTTCCTCGATGTCGTCGTCAGCTGGTCGATCAGGAACGCGGCCAGGTCCCGTCGTACAGCCGTCTCCGCCTCCACGCCCGCCCAGTACGCCCGGATCTCCGCCGCCGCCTCCCCCGGGTCCAGCATGCAGACCTCCCGGATGCGGGCCAGCGGCATGCCGATGCGGCGCAGCCAGGCCACCAGGCGGGCCCGTTCGAGCTGGGCGGGGGCGTAGCGGCGGTAGCCCGTCTCCGGGTCCACGTGCGCGGGGCGCAGCAGGCCGAGTTCGTCGTACAGGCGCAGCGCCTTGGGCGACAGCCGGCAGGCCCGCGCGAAGGCCCCGATCGTCAGCATCTCCTCCATGGGTCGATGCTGGGGCTTCACCGAGGGGGAAGGTCAATGCGGTTGTCCCGGCCACGGGCGCTGTGGTTAGCCTGCGGGCGTCCTGCCGTACGAGTCTGGAGCCCGCCGTGTCCCGAATAGCCCTGGCCACCTACGACCCCCGGCCCGAGCCGAGCCACGACCGTGACCTGCCGGTGCTGCGCGAGGCGCTGGCCGCCGCCGGGGCCGCGGCGGACATCGCGTACTGGGACGACGAGGGCGTCGACTGGGGGGCCTACGACCTCGTGCTGATCCGGTCGACCTGGGACTACAGCTGGCGCACCGCCGAGTTCCTGGCGTGGGTCGAGCGGTGCGGCAAGGTGACGCGGCTGGCGAATCCGCCGGCCGTCGTGCGGTGGAACGTCGACAAGCGGTACCTCGGGGACCTCGCCGGGGCGGGTGTGCCCGTGGTGCCCACGCGGTATCTCGCGCCGGGCGCCGCGGCGGACCTCCCCGACGACCACGAGTACGTGGTCAAGCCCACCTCCGGGGCCGGCGCCCGCTATGCCGCCCGCTACACGCCCGACCAGCACGCCACGGCCGTACGGCATCTCGCGCGGATGCACGAGGAGGGGTTCACCGCGATGGTGCAGCCCTATGTGCGCAGTATCGACAGCCGGGGTGAGCGGGCGCTGCAGTTCTTCGGCGGGCGGTTGCTGCACGCCAGCCGCAAGCAGGCCGTGCTGGCGCCGGGGACGGCCTTCGACGCGAAGAAGGTGGCGCACCCGGGTCTGGAGCCGTGGACGCCGAGCCCGGCCGAACGCGCCGTCGCCGAGCGCGCCCTGGCCGCCGTACCGGACGCGGCCGGGCTGCTGTACGCGCGCGTGGACCTCGTCGACGGGGAGGACGGGCAGCCGCGGGTGATGGAGCTGGAGCTGGTCGAGCCGAACCTGTTCCTGTTCCTGCATCCCGGGTCGACCGAGCGGGTGGTGGCGGCGGTGCTGGCCGCGGCCCGGGCCGGTCACCCGTAGCGGCGGGAAATCCGCGAACCCGCCGTGCTGTGCGGATCTTCTGCTTACGCTGCGGGGAAGAGCACGCGTGCGTGACCACAGCAGAGGGCGTGACCGGATCGTGGGCGGATCCCTTTCGCGGCGCACCTCCGGCTTCCCCGCGGAGCTGACCAGCTTCGTGGGGCGACGGGACGAGTCGGCGGACGTCAGACGGCTGCTGGCCGAGGGCCGGCTGGTGACGCTGACCGGGCCCGGCGGGGTCGGCAAGACCCGGCTGGCCTCGCACGTGGCGAAGCGGACCGCGCGCGCCTTCCCCGACGGGGTGTGGCTGGTGCCCCTGGCCGCGCTGGCCGACGAGGCGTTCGTGCCGCATGCCGTGGCCGACGCGCTGGGGGTGCGCAACGAATCCGGGCGGCCGCCGCTGGACGTCCTGGCGGAACATCTGCGGGGCCGCGCTCTGCTGCTCGTCCTGGACAACTGCGAGCACCTGCCGCGCAGTTGCGCCCGCCTCGCGCAGACCCTGCTGGCCGCCACCGAGGGTGTGCGCATCCTGGCGACCAGCCGGCACCGGCTCGGGCTCCCCGGTGAGCGGCTCTACGAGGTGCCGCCGCTGCCCACGCCCGAGCCGGCGGAGCTCGGCGCCTCGGCCGCCGAGCACTTCCCCGCGCTGCGGTTGTTCGCGGACCGGGCGGCGGCCGTGCTGCCCGGGTTCACGGTCGACGAGGGCAACCAGCAGGCGGTGGCCCGGCTGTGCCGTCGGCTCGACGGGCTGCCGCTCGCCATCGAGCTGGCGGCGGTGCGGGTGCGCGCGCTGGGCGTGGACCAGCTCGTCCAACGGCTCGACGACCGCTATCAGTTGCTGACCGGCGGCGACCCGGCCTCGGCGCCCCGGCATCGCACCCTGCGCTCGGCCGTCGACTGGAGCCATGAACTGTGCACCCCGCAGGAGCAGTTGGTGTGGGCACGACTGTCGGTGTTCGTCGGCGGCTTCGACCTGCCGGCGGCGGAGGCCGTGTGCGCGGGCGAGGGGCTGGGCGAAAGACTGGGCACGGACGACGGACCGGGCACGGACGACGGACCAGGCGCGGGACCGGGCACGGACGACGGACCAGGCGCGGGGCCGGGCGCGGGCGCGGGGCCGGGGGCGGGCGCGGGGCCGGGGGCGGGGCCGGGGGTGGGCGCGGGGCCGGGGGCGGGGCCGGGGGCGGGCGCGGGGCCGGGGGCGGACGACGGACCGGGCGCGGGGCCGGGCACGGGCGCCGTACGGGGCGCGGGCGCCGTACGGGACGCGGTTGCTGGGCTCGTCGGCAAGTCGGTGCTGATCCGTGAGGGGCGCGGCGGGCAGGACCGGTACCGGCTGCTGGTCTCGCTGCGCCACTACGGCCTGGAGAAGCTGGCGGACATCGGCGAGGTGACCGTCACCCGGCGCCGGCACCGCGACCACTTCGCGCGGCTGGCCGCCACGTACGAGCAGACGTGGTTCGGCCCCGACCAGGCCGCCGTCACCGACCGGCTGCGGCTGGACCGGGACGACTTCCGGGCCGCGCTGGACTTCTGCGTCACCACCCCCGGCGAGGCCCAGCACGGGCTGCGGATGGCCGCGACGCTGTGGTTCCACTGGGTGGCGGGCGGCGCCTGGGGCGAGGGCCGGCACTGGCTGGACCGGGCGCTGCGGACCGGGGCGCGCCCCGAGGCGGCGCTGACCCGCGCCATGTGGGCGGGCGCGCTGATGACGCTCGTGCACACCCGCACCGCGGCCGTCCTCGCCGGCGCCGACCCCCCGCACGGCACCCGGTCCGCCGACGCGGAACTGCCCGTGCCGGCCCCGCCCCCGATGGCACCCGACGTCTACGGCACCGGCCGGGCGGCCACCACCACCGTCGGCTTCGTCGTCCTCACCCGCGTCGAGCTGGCCTGCACCCTGGTCAGCCGGGGCCGGGCCCGCGAGGCGACCGGGCTGTGTGCCGAGGCCGTCGCCGTCTGCGAGGCGTACGGCGAACAGTGGGCGCGCGCCTGGGCGCTGCGCACGCTGGGCCTGGCGCACTGGTCGCTGGGCGAGTACGACCGGGCCGCCGAGCACGCGCGGGCGTGCCTGCGGCTGCCGTACACCGGCCACCGGCGCCAGAGCCTCGCCCGCACCCTGGACCTGCTGTCCGCGGCGGAGGCGCTCGCCGGGCACGCCGAGCGGGCCGCCGTGCTGCGGGGGGCCGTCGACCGGATCTGGCACGACATCGGCGGCGATCCGGCCCAGCCGCAGGGCGCGGCGCGCCCGGGTCCGGCCGAGCGGCACGCGCGGCGGGCGCTCGGGGACCAGGGCTACGAGCGGGCCCACCGGCGCGGCGCCGCCCTGTCCCGCGACGACGCCCTCGCCTACGCGCTGGGCACCCTGCGCCGCCCGGCGACCGGCACGACCGCCGAACCGGACACCCGCCCGCTCACCCGCCGGGAGGCCGAGGTGGCGGCGCTGGTCGCGCGGGGCCTGACCAACCGGCGGATCGCCGAGACGCTGGTCATCTCGCAGCGCACCGCGGAGGGCCACGTCGAGCGCATCCTGGTGAAGCTGGGCTTCAGCAGACGCAGCCAACTGGCGGCCTGGTTCACGGCCCGGTCGGCCTGAAAGGGGTCGCGCCGCGGGAGGGACGCGTCGGCCACGTCCCACGGGTGGCGTGGGCGCACTCACACCGGCAACCGGGCGATGCGGGGCGGTTATCCGGGGTTCGGTCGGCATCATGGCGTAACCGGAGCCCGTACGACGCCCAAGGAGTACGACGCGTGTCCACTCTCTTCCCGGCCCTGGCCGACGGCCCGCCCGACCGGACCGCTCTGCGGTTCGGGGAGCGGTCCCTGACGTACGCCGAACTCGCCGCCGCGACCGGCGCCCTGGCGGACCGGATCGCGGGGCGCGGCAGGGTCGCGGTGTGGGCCACCCCGGCGCTGGAGACCGCCGTGGCGGTGGTCGCGGCGCTGGAGGCCGGGGTCGCCGCCGTGCCCCTCAATCCGAAGTCGGGCGAGAAGGAGCTCGGACACATCCTGTCCGACAGCGCACCCGGCCTCGTACTGGCCGCGCCGGGTGACGAACTGCCTGCGCCACTAAGGGCTTTGGAGCGCGTGGACGTCGACGTGCGCGCCACCGGCCCACGTCACCCCCGGCCCGCCGACGACGAGGACCCCGCCCTCGTCGTCTACACCTCCGGCACCACGGGACCGCCCAAGGGCGCCGTCCTGCCCCGCCGGGCCGTCGCCCACACCCTCGACGCCCTCGCCGACGCCTGGCGGTGGACCGGTGACGACGTCCTCGTGCACGGCCTGCCCCTGTTCCATGTGCACGGTCTCGTCCTCGGCATCCTCGGACCGCTCCGGCGCGGTGGATCGGTGCGGCACCTCGGCCGGTTCAGCCCGGAGGGAGTCGCGCGCGAGCTGGCCGACGGCGCGACCATGCTGTTCGGCGTGCCGACGATGTACCACCGCATCGCCCAGGCGCTCCCCGGGGACCCGGCGCTCACGCGGGCGCTGGGCACCGCACGGCTGCTGGTGTCGGGTTCGGCGGCGCTGCCCGTGCACGACCACGAGCGGATCGCGGCGGCGACCGGGCGGCGGGTCATCGAGCGGTACGGCATGACCGAGACGCTGATGAACACCAGCATCCGCGCCGACGGCGAGGCCCGCCCCGGGACGGTCGGGGTGCCGCTGCCGGGCGTGGAGCTGCGGCTGGTGGAGGAGGACGGGGCACCGATCACCGCGTACGACGGGGAGACGGTGGGCGAGATCCAGGTGCGCGGTCCGAACCTGTTCACCGAGTACCTGAACCGGCCCGACGCCACGGCGGACGCCTTCACGGCCGAGGGCTGGTTCCGCACCGGGGACATGGCGGTGCGCGACCCCGACGGGTACGTCCGGATCGTGGGCCGCAAGGCCACCGACCTGATCAAGAGCGGGGGTTACAAGATCGGGGCGGGCGAGATCGAGAACGCGCTGCTGGAGCACCCCGCGGTGCGGGAGGCGGCGGTGACAGGGGAGCCGGACGCCGACCTGGGCGAGCGGATCGTGGCGTGGGTGGTACCGGCCGACCCGCAGGCCCCGCCCGGCGTCGAGGAGCTGGCCGAGCACGTGGCCCGGCGGCTTGCCCCGCACAAGCGGCCGCGGGTGGTGCACCACTTGGACGCGCTGCCCCGCAACGACATGGGGAAGATCATGAAGCGGGCGCTGAACCATGGCTGACCGGCTCCGCGCCCGGGAGTTCCTCGCCCTGGTCACCGACGACTTCGTCGAACTCCCGCACCCCGAGCGGGACTCCGCGCCCGACGGCCCGCTCGGCTGGCGCGGGTACGACGGCTCCCGGCTGCGGGCCGCCGAGCGCACCGGCGAGGAGGAGTCCGTGGTCTGCGGCACCGGGCGCGTCGGCGGCACCCGGGCGGTGCTGATCGCGTTCGAGTTCGGCTACCTCGGCGGCTCGCTCGGCGAACGCACCGGCGACCGGCTGGAGGCGGCCCATGCGCACGCCCGGCGCTACCGGCTGCCGGTCGTGCCGCTGATCGCCACCGGCGGCAGCCGGATGCAGGAGGGCATGCTCGCCCTGACCCAACTCCAGCGCGTGGCTCGCGAGTCGGTGCTCACGCGGCAGGCGGGCCTCGCGCAGATCGCCGTCCTGCGGGACCCGACGACGGGGGGCGGCTGGGCCACGCTGGGCGCGGGCGCCGACGTGGTGCTGGCGCTGCCCGGCGCCCAGGTCGGTTTCGCCGGGTCACGGGTGCGGCCCGTGACCGCGGACCCCGCCGCCTACACCGCGGAGGCACAGGTGGCGGCGGGCGCGGCCGACGCGCTCGTGGAGCCGGAGGAGCTGCGCCCGACGCTGGCCCGGTGGCTGCGCCTGCTGACGGCGCCCTCGGGGGAACCCGCGCCGGTGCCGGCGCCCCTCGGCTCCACGGAGCTCCCGGCGACCGGCTGGGACGCGGTACGCCGGGCCCGCACCCCCGAACGCCCGCGCGCCGAGGCCTATCTGGACGCCTACTTCACCGAGCGCGTCGCGATCGGCGGTGACCGCGCGGGCGGCACGGACCCGGACGGCATGCTGTGCGGCTTCGGGGAGCACCAGGGCCGTACGGTCGCCTACGCGGCGCAGACCGGGCGCGCCACCCGGCCCGCCGGATACCGCACGGCCGCCCGGCTGATCCGGCTCGCGGACCGGCTCGGCATCCCGGCGCTGACGCTGGTGGACACCCCGGGCGCGGCGA
This sequence comes from Streptomyces sp. NPDC002779, assembly GCF_042888685.1. Classification (NCBI taxonomy): domain Bacteria; kingdom Bacillati; phylum Actinomycetota; class Actinomycetes; order Kitasatosporales; family Streptomycetaceae; genus Streptomyces; species Streptomyces sp. NPDC002779. The sequence continues at coordinate 663,491 of NZ_JBIAQC010000002.1, read as the reverse complement.
ATGACGCGGAGGCGGAGCGGCAGGGCGCGGGGGCGGCCATCGCCGACCTGTTCTCGGCGGTGGCCGCGGCGCGGACGCCGGTCACCACGCTGGTCATCGGCGAGGGCGGCTCCGGCGGGGCGCTGGCGCTGGCCGCGCCCGGCAACACCTGGGCCACCCCGGACAGCTACTTCTCGGTCATCGCACCGGAGCTGGCGGCGGCCATCCTGAAGCGCCCGCCGCACGAGGTGGAGGCAACCGCGGACCAACTCCGCATCCGGCCGCAGGACTTGGCAGGGCTGGGGGTGATCCGCGGTGTCGCACCGAGCGGCTGACTCCGCCACAGGCCCGCACAGCTCGGGCTCTCTCCACCCCTCGAAAGCCGCCGCCTCCACTGACCTTATGGAATATTCATAAGGGAGATAAGCGACAAAACCCCCCATTCAGCGGCGCCCCGCCCGGCCCACCACAACACGCGCCGTCTCCCCGCCCCCCGCACGATGCGAGTGAGGCCCGCCACCCGGCGGGCCACGGTCCGTGCTCTCGGGAGGCCTGCCATGACCGCCAGTCTGGAGCAGCTGCGCCGCTGCCACTTCGCCGTCGACCTCGGCGCGGCGAGGACGCGGGTGTACGTGAAGGGGGCCGGGCTCGTCGTCGACCAGCCCTCCGCCGCCGCCGTGAACACCCGCACCGGCGCGCTGATCGCGGTCGGCGAGTTCGCGGAGAAGATGACCGGCCGTACGCCGGACTACATCCGTGTCGTCCGCCCCGTCTCCGGGGGCACGGTCGTGGACATCGAGATGGCGCAGCGCATGCTGCGGCATCTGCTGGGCGACAAGATCCGCCGCAATCTGCGCCGCAAGCCGCGGCTGCGGGCCGCCGCGTGCACCCCGCACGACGCCGATCCGCTGGCCCAGCGCGCGGCCATCGAGACGCTGGTCGGGCTCGGGGCGCGCCGGGTGGAGCTGGTCGACACGCTGATCGCCGCCGCCGTGGGCTGCGGGCTGCCCGTGGAGCGCCCCGAGGCCACCATGATCATGGTGTGCGGCGCGGCGGCGACCCAGGTCGCGGTGCTCTCCCTCGGCTCGATCGTGACGGCCCAGCGGATCGCCGTCGGCGGCGAGGCCGTGGACCACGCGATCGTCCAGCACCTGCGCCACCAGCACGAACTGGTGCTGCCGAGCCAGTCGGTACGGCCGCTGCAGCTCGCCCTGTCCGGGAACGGGCTCACCCCGCACGGGCCGGCCTCCACGGAGATCCACGGACGGGACGTCGCCACCGGCCTGGCCCGCTCGGTCCAGGTCGACACCGCCGCCGTACGGAACGCCATCCAGACCCCGCTGACCGCCGTGCTCGACGGGATCGGCAAGGTGCTCCGGGACTGCCCGCCCGACCTGGTCGCCGACCTCGCCGACCGGGGGATCATGATGGTCGGCGGCAGTGCCCTGCTGCCGGGCTTCGACCAGATGCTGCGGCAGGCCACGGGGATGCCCGTGCACATCGCCGAGCGCCCGGACGTGTGCGCGGTCCAGGGACTCGGCACCATGCTGGAGGGCCGCATCCAGCCCCTGGAACTGGACCCCCTGGGCTCCTGAACCCGAGCCGGTCCCCCGCGCGCTGTCACGGCAGCCGCTGGAGCAGCGCGGTGAAGGTGTCGGCCCACCCTTCCACGGTCGACGCGGTGAACAGGTCCGTGGAGTACTCGAAGGTGACCCTGATCTCCGTCTCGCCCGGTTCCAGCACGACGTAGAGCTCGGTGCGCGCCACCTCCGGTAGCGCCAGGCCCGCCACCTGGGTCCGCAGCGGGGACAGGTCCAGGGTCGGCGGCGGGGTGGTGACCACGGTGAACAGCACGGTCGGGAACAGGCCGTCCCCGGGCTCCACCAGGTCCACCGCCTCCGTCAGCGGCAGCTCCTGGTGATCCAGTGCCGCGAACAGGCTCCCGGCCACCTGGGTCGCCAGCTCCCCGAAGTCCGCGGCCCGTGACAGCCTGGCGCGCACCAGCACCGCGTCCCCGAGCAGCCCGACCGTCCCCGCCCGCTCGCGCCGGGTGCGGTTGGCGCTGGACGCGGCCAGCACCACGTCCGCCGGATCACCGCACAGCCGCCCCGCCCACCGCGCGAAGGCCGAGGCCAGCACGGCGTACGGCGTCACCCCCAGGCGGGCGGCGGTCTCGGCGATCCGGGCGGGCGTGTCGCCGCCGACGGTCCAGGTGTGCAGAGCGCCTCGGCCCGACAACCGCTCGGGGCGGGGTCGGTCGTACGGCAGCGGCAGCCGCAGGGGCGCTCCGGCGAGTTCCGTCCGCCAGTAGCGCTCCAGCTCCGCCCGCCGCGCCGGTGTCAGCTCGTGCTCGTCGCGCGCGAAGTCCGTGAACTGTCCATAGGCCCGCGGGAGTTGCCGCCCCTGATACAGCTGCCCCAGCTCCTCCCGGAGCACGCCCAGCGACCAGCCGTCGCACACCGCGTGGTGGAACACCGTCAGCAGGATCCAGCGGTCCGCCGCGAGCCGGCCCAGCCGGAAGCGGAACAGCGGGGCCCGGTCCAGCGCGAAGGGCACCCGGGCGTGTTCCTCGCACCAGCGACCGGCGTCGACGACGTCCTCGACCGGCACCTGCACCGGCACCTCGGCCAGCACCTGGAACTCCTGCTCGGTGCACCTGCCGCGCAGCGCGTCGTGCCGCCGCACCAGCTCCGCCAGCGCGCTGCGCAGGCGCTCGACGTCCAACTCGCCCTGAATGTCGATGCGATGGGCGACGTTGTAGACGGACGGGTCGGGGCGTTCGTGCTGCCGCCGCCACAGCCGGCGCAGGGTCGAGGTCAGCGGCACGGTCGCGGCCACCCGCCGGTCGGCGGCCCGGGACGCGATCCCCCTGATCGTCGGCGCCCGGAAGAAGTCCGCCATCGACACCTCGACGTCCAGTTCCTCCGCCATCCGGTGCAGCAGCCGGATCGCGCCGAGCGAATGACCGCCCAGCTCGAAGAAGGGCCGGGTCACCGGCACCCGGGGCACACCCAGCTCCTCGCACCACAGCTCGTGCAGGGACTTCTCCAGCGGGGTGGCGGGCTCCGCGTCCGCCCGCGCGGGACCGGTGGGCTCGGGCAGCCGGGCCCGGTCCAGCTTCCCCGACGCGTTCACCGGCAGCCGGTCCAGGGCCACCCAGCGCCCCGGCACCAGATGCCCGGGCAGCTCGGCGGCGAGCGCGTCCCGCAGCGGCGCCGGGTCGTCGGCGACGACGTAGGCGACCAGCTCGCTCTCCCCGTGCCGGTCCCGGCGCGGTACGACCGCCGCGTCCCGCACCCCCGGCAGCGCGGCCAACGCCGCCTGCACCTCGCCCGGTTCGACCCGGTGACCGCGGATCTTGACCTGGTCGTCGGCGCGTCCGCAGTACTGGAGCGTGCCGTCGCCGCGCCAGCGCGCCAGATCCCCGGTCCGGTACAGCGCCCCGCCGTCGACGAAGGCCGCCGCCGTCTCCTCGGGCCGGCCGAGGTAGCCCAGCGCCACGGGGACTCCGCCCACGCAGAGCTCGCCGACGGCACCCACCGGCACCGCCCGCCCGGCCGGGTCCCGCAGCAGGATCCGCGCGCCCGGCACCGGCGTGCCGATGGGCGGCAGGGTCTCGCCCCCGGGATCGACCCGGTGCGAGGTGACGATGACCGACGTCTCCGTCGGGCCGTACTGGTTGTACAGAGCGCACGCCGGGTGTCCGGCGAGGAACCGCCGGAAGGCGTCGGTGAGGTGCAGCGCCTCCCCCGCCGAGAACAGCTCCCGCAGCGCGGGCAGTTGGGGGCCGGTCTCCATCAGGTACCGCAGCGGCGTGCACGGCATGAACATCCGCTGCACCCCGTGCCGCCGTGCCGTCTCCGCGACGGCCGCCGGGTCGTACCGCACCTCGTCGTCGATCAGCACCAGTTCGGCGCCCGCGGCCAGCGTCGTGAAGATCTCCTGCACGCTGACGTCGAAGGACGGCGAGGTCCACTGGAGGGTGCGCAGCGGCGGGTGCGCGGCGAGGTGGGCGCGGACCAGGTTCACCGGGCCCCGGTGGGGGACGACGACTCCCTTGGGGCGGCCGGTCGAACCCGAGGTGTAGATGCAGTACGCCGGATCCTCGGGGCGTACGTCCACGGCGGGCGGGTCTCCGGGCAGGGCGGCGTCCGTGTCCTCCATCAGGTGCGCCTCGGTGCCCAGGCCTGGGTGCCGGGCGAGCAGTTGGCCCGAGGTCAGCAGGAGGACCGGGCGCGCGTCGGCCAGCAGGGCGGCCAGCCGCGGGGTGGGCGCGGACGGGTCGAGCGGCAGATAGGCCGCACCGCTCTTCAGCACCCCCAGCAGCGCCGTGATCAACTCCGGCCCCCGCGGCAGCAGTACGGCGACCCGCGCGCCGCGTCCGGCGCCCCGGCCGCGCAGCAGGTGGGCGAGCCGGTTGGCGGCGGTGTTCAACTCGCCGTAGGTGAGCCGCCGTTCCGCCATGACGAGGGCCACGGCGTCCGGCGCCTGCCGCTCGACCAGGCCGTGCAGGGTGTCCGCGACGTCGGGGTCGGGTTCGTCGAGGCGGCCCAGCCGGGCGAGGAGGCCCGGATCGGGGTCGGTGAGGTCGGCGAGCGGGGCCGCGGGGTCCTCCAGGGCCCGGCGCAAGACTTGTTCCACCTGGTCCACCAGGCGCCGCACGGTCGCCTCGTCGAACAGGGCCGTGTCGTACTCGACCATGAACCGCAGGCCGTCCGCGTGGTGGGTCAGATAGACGCTGAGGTCGAAGGGGGCGCGTTCGCTCGGCACGTCCAGCAGGGCCGCGGTCAGCCGGGGCGGGTCGAAGTCGACGCCGCCTTCGTTCTCGTACTCGACCATCACCTGGAAGAGCGGATTGCGGCTCGGGTCACGGGGCGGGTTGAGGGCGCCGACCAGCTCGTCGAAGGGAACGCCCCGGTGCTCGTACGCCGTCATGCTGCCGTCCCGGACCCGGCGCAGCAGGGCCGGGAAGTCCGGGTCGCCGCCGAGGTCCACGCGCAGCGGGACGGTGTCCAGGAAGAGGCCCACCTGGTCCTCCGCGCCGGCGGGACGGGCGGCGACCGCGGTGCCGAGCACCACCTCCCGCTGTCCGCCGAACCGGCCGAGCACCGCACCGATCGCGCCGGTCAGCGTCATGAACAGGGTGGCCCGCTGCCCGGCGGCGAAGGCGCGCAGCCGCCCGACGAGTCCGGCGTCCAGGTCGTGCGTCAGGCTCGCGCCCTCGCCGGTCCTGACCGGTGGGCGGGGGCGGTCGGTGGGCAGGGCCAGCTCGGGGGCGCCGGCCAGCTCGCGGCGCCAGAAGTCGAGGGAGGCGGCGGCTTCTTCGGGGCCGGGGCGGGCGGGCGCGGGCGGCTCGGGGAGCGGCGGCGGCTCCTCACCGCGGTAGTAGGCGGCGAGGTCGCGGGCGAGGACGGCGGTGGAGGAGGAGTCGAAGACGATGTGGTGGGCCAGCAGGAAGAGCAGGTGCCGCTCCTCCGAGAGCCGCAGCAGCCGGGCGGTGACCAGCGGTCCCGCGCCGAGATCCATGCCGCCGCGCGCGTGGGCGGCGAGGACGGCACGCAGCGCCTCCCGCTCGGTCGCGCCGCTGTGGTCGTCCACCGGGCAGTCCAGGTCCACCCGGGGCCGTATCTCCTGGTAGGGCACCCCGTCGGCCTCCCCGAACACCGTGCGCAGGGCGGGATGCCGGTCCGCGACCCGCTGCAACGCGCGGCGCAGCGCGGGCACGTCGAGCGGTCCGTCCAGCCGGATCGCCTTCGGCTCGCAGTACATGGTGGTGCCCGGGTGCAGCCGCTCCAGGAACCAGATGCGGCGCTGGGCGGGCGACAGGGGCGTACGGCGGGGTACGGCGACCGCCGGGCCGGGCTCGTACGCGCGGCGCCGCACCCGGTCCAGTACCGGCAGCCCGGCCAGCACCTGCTCCCTCGGCACGCCGAAGTCCACGAAACAGGCGATCTCGTCGGCGCCCGCCGCCACCAGCCGCTCCACCGACCCGGCCGCCGAGCGCTCGTCGCCGATGAGCGCACGGGAGGCGCAGTAGCGCTCGTAGGCCCGCCCGAGCAGGAACTCGACGTCCTCCTCTGGGGTGTTCGCCAGGTCCACGTCGAAGCCCAGGCTGTTGGTGACCTGGTCGAACAGGGCGAGCGAGGAACGCAGATACGCCACGAACGGCCGGTACGCCTCTGCCCGGGCCCGCTCGGCGTCCTCGCCGAGGTAGGTGTGCACCAGGACCACGACCCGCCCGGCCGCCGGATCGAGGCCGTGCTCGGCACGGGTACGCCGGTACAGCGCGATGTTCGCCGCGAGCTGCTCGACGGTCTGCGTCATCAGGTTGGTGACGACACCGAGCCCTTCGGCGGCGGCCCGCCGGTAACTGTCCGGGTTGCCCACCACCGCCGCGTAGAGCGGCAGTTCGGCCTGGACGGGGCGGGGGTGCAGCCGTACGTCGACCTGTGCGCCGTCGCCCGCGGTGACCGTGACCGGCTGTCCCGACCACAACTGCCGGACCGTCGCAAGCCGTTCGTACATCACCTCGCGGTGGCGGCCGTAGTTCTCCGGTGCCAGCGCGAAGTCGGTGGCGTGCCAGCCGCTCGCGACGCACAGGCCCGCCCGGCCGCCGGAGATGTTGTCGACGACCGACCACTCCTCGGCGACCCGCACCGGGTGGTGCAGGGGCAGCACGACCGAACCGGCGTTCAGCCGGATCCTGCTGGTCCGGGCGGCGAGGGCGGCGGCCAGGACGGAGGGGTTGGGGAACAGGGCGCCGAAGGAGTTGAAGTGCCGCTCGGGGAACCAGAGCCCGTGGAAGCCCTGGCGGTCGGCGAACTCGGCCGCGTCCATGATGAGGCCGTACTTGTCGTGGGCGGTGTCCTCGGGGTAGTCGCCGAAGAAGTAGAGGCTGAAGTCGGGGCCGGTGGTGGGGGTGTAGGGGGTGGGGGTGAGGGGGGTGGGGGTGAGGGGGGTGGCGGCCGGTTCCGGTGCCCTTACCGGCTCCGAGTGCGGGTTCGGGTCCGGTTTCGGGTTCGGGTCCGGTGGGGCGGCCAGGACGTCGAGTTGGCGGTTGATGACTCCGGTGACCTGGTCGGCGAGCTGCTGGGCCAGCTTCAGCTGCTGGGCGAAGAGGTCGTGGAGGGCGGGGGGTGTTGCTTCGGGGGCGATGGGGGTGGCGAGGGGGGCGGGCTCGGGTTCCGGTGCTTGCCGGGGTTCCGGTGCCGGAGCGGGATCCGTCGTCACTCCCGCCCCCGCCCCCAGCAGCTCCGCCAGCCTCGCGGGCGTGTCCGCCGACCCGAACAGCTCCCGCACCGGTACGCGCACGCCGTACCGCTTCTCGAGCTGGGACGCCATCCCCATCAGGGCGAGGGAGTCCGCGCCGAGCTCGAAGAAGGAGCGGTCCGGCGCGAGGTCGGCAACCTCGCACCCGAGTGCGGCGGCCGCCAACTCGCGTACGGAGGCGAGTACTTCACCGGAGGGTGCCGCGCCGGTGACTTCGGTGGCCCGACGCGCCCGCAGCGGATGCCCCGGCAGCGACACCCGCCCGCCGCGCCCCGTGATCGCCCGCCAGTCCAGCTCCGCACCCCGCTCGTACGCCGCCCCCAGCCCGGTCAGCACCCCGCGCACCTGCTCAACGGCCCCGGCTCCCGGGCCCTGCCCGCCCAGCCACCGGCTGCCCGGCGCGCAGTGCCGCCCGATACCGGTGAGCGTGTCGCCCGCGCCGATCTCGACGAAGTCGCCGAAGCCGCGATCGACGGCGGTGGCCATGGCGAGGTCGAACCGGACCGGCCGCCGGGCCTGGCGGAGCAGATAGTCGGCGTCGACGGTCCAGCCCTCGGACCGCAGTTCACCGTCGGCGGTGGTGATCAGCGGGGTGCGCAGTGGCCGGTACGTCACCTGCTCGGCGTACGAACGGAATGCGCGCAGCGCCTTGTCCACGGCGGCGGAGTGGAAGGCCCGGTCCACGGGCAGCGCCCGCCATCGCAGCCCCGCCTCGTCGAGAAGGCGGGCCGCGACCTCCAAGGTGGCCGGGGACCCCGAGATGACGTGGGAACGCGGCCCGTTGACGGCGGCCGGTTCAGCTCCCGCCTCCCGCGCCACGCGCTCGACCTCCTCCCGCCCGCCCCGCACCGCGAGCATGCCGCCCGCCGGGCACAGGGTGTGCATGAGCTCTCCGCGCCGGGCGGTGAGCCGCAGCCCGTCCTCCACGCTGATCGCCCCGGCGACGCACAGCGCCGCGTACTCCCCCACGCTGTGTCCGAGGAGCAGTGCCGGGCGTACTCCGGCCGCCCGCCACGCCTCGGCGAGCGCGACCTGGTGGACGAAGAGGGCGGATTGCGCGGTCTCGGTGGGCCAGACCGGGTCGTCCTCCCCCGCGTCGAGGAGCGGCGACAACGAGTCGTACCGGTCGAGGATCCGCCGGGCGGCGGGGAACGCCGCGTACAGCCCGCTCGCCATCCCCCGGCGCGCACTGCCCTGGCCCGGGAAGGCGAAGGTCGCCGGCCCCAACTGTGCGCGCTCCGGAGCTTGTTCGGTCAGCGTCCCGGCCAGTTCCTCGGCCGTACGGCCCACCGCGGTGACCCGGCAGGGGCGATGCGGGCGGCCGAGGGCGAGGGTGGCGGCCACGTCACCGGCGGCGAGGGCGGGCTCCTGGCGCAGCCGTTCGGCGAGGGCGTCGGTGAAGGACCGCAGGGCCTCGTCGTCGGTGGCCGAACCCGGTACCAGAACCGGGAGTTCGGGATCGGCGGCCTTCCGCACCGGCGCCTCCTCCAGCACCACGTGCGCGTTGGTGCCGCCGACCCCGAGGGCGCTGACCCCGGCCCGGCGGGGGGTGCCGTCCGTGACCTGCCAGGGGCGCAGCTCGGTCGCCAAGGTGAGCGCGGGCGCGCGGAGTTCGGGGTTGGGCCGGGTCAGATGAAGCGTCGGTACCAGTGTGCGGTGCCGCAGCATCAGGACCGTCTTGATGAGTCCGGCCATGCCGGCGCAGCTGTCGAGATGCCCGATGTTCGGCTTGACCGACCCGACGGCACAGGGAACGGTACGCCCGGCCCCCTCGCCCAGCGCCCGCCCGAGCGCCTCGAACTCCACCGGGTCGCCGAGCCGGGTGCCGGTGCCGTGGGCCTCGACGTACGAGATGGTCTCCGGGGGGACCCCGGCCCGGCGCAGCGCCTGCCGCACCACCTCCACCTGCCCGGTGACCCCCGGGGCCGTGAAGCCGACCTTGCCCGCGCCGTCGTTGTTGACCGCCGAGCCGAGGATCACCGCGTGCACGGTGTCGCCGTCGGCGAGGGCGCGGTCGAGCCGTTTGAGCAGGACGGCGGCGACGCCGTTGCCGCCGACCGTGCCGTCGGCGTCCGCGTCGAAGGCCCGGCAGCGTCCGGTGGGCGACAGGATGGACCCGGGGTGGGGGCGGTAGCCGCTCTCCTGGGGCAGATGCACGGCCGCGGCACCGGCCAGCGCCAGGTCCGTGTCCCCGCTCAGCAGGGCCTGGGCGGCCAGGTGGACGGCGACCAGCGAGGTGGAACAGGCGGTCTGCACACCGATCGCCGGGCCGGTGAGCCCGAGCCGGTAGGCGACGCGGGTGGCGAGGAAGTCGGGCTGGCGCCCGATCGCGCTCTGCATGCCGGTCGCGGGGTCGTCGGGGGCCGCCCCGGCTTCGACCGGCGCCTGATGGCCGTAGAGGCTCATGCCGGAACCGGCGAACACGCCGATCCTGGTGCCGGGTTCGGTCGCCGCGTAGCCGCCGTCCTCCAGCGCCCGGTGGCAGCACTCCAGGAACAGCCGGTGCGCGGGATGCGTGAGCCCGGTCTCCTTGGGGCTCATGCCGAAGAACTCGGCGTCGAACTCCTCGGCCCCGTCCAGGACTCCGCCGACCGGCACCCGGTCGGCCGTGATCTCGCCGAAGACCCCGACACTGTCGACGCCGTCCCGCAGATTGGCCCAGAACCGGTCCACGGTGTCCGCGCCGGGAAAGCGCAGCGCCATCCCTACGACGGCGATACGGCGGTCGGCGCCCCCGGCGTCCGCCACCGGCGCCGACGGCACGTCCACCGGCGCGTCCCCCAGATGCGCGGCGAGCGCCGCGACCGTCGGATGCTCGAAGAACACCGTCTGCGGAATCCCCACCCCAAGCCGCTCCTCCAACCGGGCCCGCAACCGAACGACGAGCACGGAGGTCAGACCGAGCTCATAGAAGGGGGTATACGCGTCGACCGCCCGCCCAAGAAGAACCCCAAGCTCCTCCCCCACAACCCGCGCAACGACGCCGACACCGGGCCGGGAGGCGGCGGCGGACCGGGAGGCGGCGACAGACCCGCCGGGGATGCCAGACCCGGAGGCCACGCCGGGCCCGGACGCGGCACCCGGCCGGGAGGGGGCGCCAGACCGGGAGTCGGCGCCAGGCCCGGACGCCATGCCGGGCCCGGACGCGGTACCCGGCCGGGACGCGGCGCCTGGCCCGGAGGGGACGCCGGACCAGGAGGGCCCGCCAGACCCGGAGGAGGCGCCAGGCCCGGAGCCGGCGCCAGACCTGGGGGCGGCACCCGGCCCGGACTCGACACCCGGCCCCGACGCAACACCAGGCCCGGCCGCAGCACCCAGCCGGGACGCGGCGCCAGGCCGGAACGCCACGCCAGGCCCGGAGGGGACGCCGGACCAGGAGGGCCCGCCAGACCCGGAGGAGGCGCCAGACCCGGACGCCATGCCAGGCCCGGACGCGGTACCCGGCCGGGACGCGGCGCCTGACCCGGAGGAGACGCCAGACCCGGAGGGGACGCCAGACCCGGAGGAGACGCCAGACCCGGAGGGGACGCCAGACCCGGAGGCGGCACCCGGCCGGGACTCGACACCCGGCCCCGACTCGACACCAGCCCCGACCGCGGCAGCAGGCCGAGAGGACCCGCCAGCCCCGGAGAGGCCGCCAGACCCGGACGCGGCACCCGGCCCGGAGAGGCCCCCCGGCCCCACCCCGGCCCGCTCCGCGAGGAACCGTTCCCTCAGTGCGGCTCGCCGTACCTTGCCCGCCGGAGTGCGCGGGAAGTCCTCCCCCGGCACGGGAGTGACGTGCGCGGCGGTGAGGCGGAGCCGGGAGTACAGGGCCGCCCTCGCCTCCCGCGCGATCCGTACGTCCTCCTCGGCACCCCGGCTGACGAAGAACAGGGCCAGCTCCTCGGTGCCGCGCTCCGCGTCCGGCACCCCGCACGCGCCGACCTCTCCCTGCCGGATGCCGGGCACGGTGCTGACGGCCTCCTCCACTTCATGGGCGTGGACGTTGTGCCCGTTGAGGATGATCAGGTCCTTGCGGCGCCCGGTGATGACGACCTGCCCCGCGTCGAGGAACGCCAGATCGCCGGTGTCCAGCCAGTCCCGTCCGGCGGGGAAGGCCGCCGCGTCGGCGTCGGGGTCGTCGACGTAGCCGGGGGTCAGCCGGGCCGGCGCGTGGACCTGGAGGCGGCCGATCCGCCCGTCGGCGGCGAGGTCGCCCCGGTCGTCGACGATGCGCAGGGTGACCCCGTGCGCGGGCGCGCCGGCCGCGACGAAGGTGACGGTCTCGTCCTCGGGCGCGGCGGCGTCGGCGCGCACCAGGTCACCGCCCAGGCTGCGCTTGAGGAGACGGTGCACGGTGCCGGGCCGGTCGAGACGGCCGTAGGTGACCGCCGTGACCGTCTCCGCCATCCCCCAGGCGGGCACGATGTGCCCCTCGCGGACGCCGTAGGCACCGGTCGCGTCGAGGAAGCCGCGCATCACGGGCAGCGTGATCTGCTCGCCGCCGCAGACGAGGGTCTTGAGCCCGCTCAGGTCCCAGGACCTGCCCGGGTCCTGGTCCGCGGCGCCGAGCGCGTCGGCGACGAGCCGGTAGGCGAAGGTCGGCGCCCACGCGTGCCGCGCCCGGTGTTCCTGCATCAGGTCGAGCCAGCGCAGCGGATCGGCGAGGACCCGCTCGGTCGGCGCGTGGACGTTGTCGCAGCCGACGAAGACGGCGAGCAGGTGGTAGAGCAGGAACGCCCCGCTGTGGTCGACCGGGAGCCAGTTGACCATGGTGTCCTCGGGCCGCACGTCCAGGATCCGCCGACTGCTCGCGGCGAAGTCGGCGAGGCCCGCGTGGGTGAGCCGCGCGGCCTTCGGGGCGCCGGTGCTGCCGGAGGAGAGCATCAGCAGCGCGACGTCCGCCCCGTCGGGATGGACGTACTCGTGCGCGGGCGCGGCGGTCGCACACTCGCGCACGCCCGCCACCCGCACTCCCTCGACGCCGGTCCCGTCGGTGAGGACGAGCGGGTTGTCCAGCAACGCGCAGGCGTGCAGCAGGCGTTCCCGCGCGGGCGAGCCCGGCAGGGGCGGCTCCGCGATGGCGACGGGCCGCATGCCGCCGAGCACACAGGCCCAGAAGGCGGGGAAGAAGTCGACGAGCGGCAGCCCGCAGAGCACGACGACGTCCCCGCGCCCCACCCCGCGCTCCCGCAGTCCGCCGAGCAACCGGAGCGCCCGCAGGAGGAGTTCGGGATGGCTGAGGCGGGTGGCGGACCCGTCGGCGCCGACGGCGACGACCCCCGCGTCCGTCGCCGACTCCGCCGCCCGCAGCAGCGCCTCCACCGCGTTCGGCGGATCCGAGGCGTCCCGTTCCGGCTCAGGTCCCCGGCAGACGGCCGTCCCCCGTACGCGTTCCATGCGACCCCTCTCCCTCTTGCGGTGCCTCGGACGTCGGTTGATCTCTCGTGTAGCGCACGCCGGTGGTCTTCCGGTCGACGCGTCCCGCGCGCAGCGCGAGCAGCAGGGCCAGGGCCCCGCACACGGCGACTCCGTGGAAGAGCGCGACGACGGTCAGCGGCGACAGGGACTCCAGAGCGGCCGCGGCGGCGACCGTGCCCAGCGCGAAGCCGCCCTGTTCCGCCATGGCGGACAGCCCGAACAGCCGCCCGCGTTCCCGGTCCCCGGCGGCTTGCAGGCGTGAGGTGTAGACGATCTCGGTCCAGCCGTCGGCGAACCCGGCCGCCGCGGCGGCGACCGTCAGCGCCACGGCGGGCAGCCCGGTGAAGGCGAGGACGAAGGAGCAGGACATCGCGCAGGTGCCGAGCGCGAAGGCCCGCTCCCCGCGCGCCGTGCCGCCCCGCTTGAGCACCTGATGGGCGAGCAGGGTGCCGACCGCCCAGGCGACCCAGAACCGGCTCATGTACAGCGCGGGGTCCGCGGCGTCGGCGAGTTCGGCCGCGATCGGCAGGGCGACGTTGTGCGAGGAGGAGGCCAGCGCGTCCGTCCCGCGCAGCGCGATCAGCCCGAGCAGCAGCGCGGGCACCCCGGCCGCCGCCCGCCACCAGGGAAGGGCGGGCCCGGAGTCGGCGGCCTGGCCCGGGGTCTCCTCCTCGGTGCGCGGCCGCAGCACCAGCAGGGCAACCCCGGACACCACGAAGCTGGCGGCGTTGACGGCGAAGGCGGTGCCGTAGCCGCCGTGGGCGATGACGGGGGCGGCGGAGGCGAAGCCGAGGACCGTGGCGAGTGAACGGGCGGTGACCAGCAGCCCGTTGGCGTGCGCGCGGCCCTCCTGCCCGACCATGACCGGGACGGCGCTGCGCAGGGCGACCCCGAAGAAGGTGTTCCCGGCCCCCAGCACCATGACGGCAGCGCCGAGCACCCATAACGGCGTCCGCGTCCCGCACACCGCGAGCACGGTCATGGCACCGGCCTGCGCGGTGTCGGCGCCGATCATCACGGCCCGGCGCCCGACCCGAGCGGCGACCGCTCCGGCGGCGGGCCCCGCCGCGACCCCCGCGAGCAGCCGCAGCGCCATCACGGCCCCGATACCGAAGGCGGTGCCCGTGACCTCGTAGGAGAAGAGGCTCAGCGCGATCAGGTTGAGGTAATTGCCATAGGCGGACACGGCGTACGAGGTCACGAGCAGCCGGAACCTGAACATCTGAGCGAGCATATCGAGTGCTCCGGGGAACGGGCACTGTCAGGCCAAGGCGGCCGGAACACACCTGAGTTGGCCGAGAATCACCGCCCGGGCGAACCCATCGCATCGGCGTCCGCCCTCCCTTCGGGTGTTCTTGGGCGGATCGCGATCCCCTGTTCCGGCGTGGTTCGTTGGCGGATTCGGGTGGCTGCTGCTACCCGCCGCGCACGCCATGGCGAGGCGTGGCCGTACGGTGAGAGGCGCAGTCGATGGGGCTCCATCAACCGGTTCTGACCGGTGTTCTGATCATGCTCGCGGGGGCGTATACCGCTGCCACGGTTCTGGTGTGCCGCCGGGCCGTACGCGGCCGACAGGCAGGTGGTGCGTTCCCTTCCTGGGGGGCCGTCCTCGCCGGTGCCGTGGCGGCCGGTGCGCTGTGCCAGGGGACGGCATCGTGGAGACGAACGCTCCTCACCGCCGTCGCGCTGGCCGCCCTGGGGGTGGTGGCAAGGCCGTTGGCGAGGCATCTGCAACTTCCCGGGTATCTGCTGGTGGCCAGCGGGCTGCCGCTCAGAAGGGGCTGGCGGCCCTGCACGCCACCCACCCGGAAATGAGCGTGTGCGCGCTGTGGCTCACCGCCGCCCTCTCCACCCTGGCCGTCGCGGGTCCGACCACCCGGGTGGCAGCCTTGAGCGCCCTGCTGCTCCTGCCCGCGCTCAAGGCACTGTCCTCGCCGCTGATGGCTCTGCACGCCGATCGCTGCCTGGCTCGGCCCGCGGCCCCGGTGCCGCGCCAAGCGGTTAGCCCGAACGCCGTAACCAGCACACCAAGAGAATCGTTCACCCGATGATCACCCCCCCGGGGGAAATCAGCACCATACTGCGCCACGAAGAAGGCAAGGACGGTGGTGAACTTGCCGGTCGAGTTGCCGCCGAGGCAGGACAGGACACCGTTGCCGGAGTACACGTACGTGCCGTAGGACAGATTCGGAACGTCGGACACGCAGTTGCCGGCCGTGCCGGTCTCGTTGATCGCCGTTTGCCGCGGCGTGTAGGTGATGGGGTTCGAGAACTCCTGGGTGCTGTTGCCGGTCAGACACTCTATGAAGGTGCCGGCGCTGTCAGCGTGTGCGGCAGTTCTGGCCACCGGACACCACCGGATGCTCACCGTTGGCGCAGCGGTGGGTACTCCCCTCGACGGAGGGCCTGCGTCACGGACGCCCCTCTGCTGAGGGAGTCTGACCCGCCCCGCCCTGCCACCCCGGCGAGCCGCGACAACCAGCTCGCGAGCGTCATGGCACAGCGCACTCCTTCGAGTGGTGCTGCCCTCTCGGACGGTGCCGCTCTCTTACGGCGGGAAAGTGCACTGATGGCCAGGCGGGAGAGCATGCAAGCCAGTGCCCCTCGCCCGCCTCCGGCGAGCCCGAGGCACCTTGACGATGTGGAGTTCGCGATGTCGGACATGATGCTCGGCGGACCGGCGGGTTCGGTGGCGGCGAGGCGGACGTCGGCTCTTCGGTATCTCTCAGCGCTGGACGAGCAGGGCGACCCGGACCTGCCGCACGCCGGGGCCGGGATGGAGTGGTGGTACGTCAATCTGCACCTGACGACCGCCGGTGGCCACCCCGTGTCGGTGTTCGCCGCGTTTTTCCGGATCGGCGAGCGGCGCCCCGACGGAACGGCGGGGCACTCACACACCATGGCCGCCGCGTGGAGCGAGCCGCAGCAGCGCCGCTACACCTCAATGTCCTGCGTGGACCCGGCCAACCTGGCGCTCATCCGGTCGGTGCTGCACCATGACCAGGCCTACGCACCACTGCTGAGGAAGGCCCTGCAGCATCTGCTGTCGGCCGACCAACCACCCCTGCCGGACCTGCCGCTGGAGGGCACCGTCACGTTCGGCACCTCCCCGTTCCGTATCGGCTACGGCCCGCACGGCGGACTGCTGCGTGACGAGGAGGGCCGCTATCACCTCGACGTGAATCATCCGCAGCGGGGCTACGCACTGCGCTGCGTGCTGACTCCGCAGCGTTCAGCCGCCTGGCAGGGCGAAACGGGTGAGGTGGCCGGACTGGGCGACGGTGAGGACGGAATGCGCTACTACAGCGTCACCCGCCTGGACGTCACCGGAAGCGTCACGCTCGACGGCACCCGGCACGACATCGCCTCCGGCACCGCGTGGTACGACCACGAGTGGGGCATCGACCTCATCCGGGCAGAGGAGGGCTACGCGCACAGCGAGCCGGAGTGGGACTGGTGCGGTCTGCACCTGGACAACGGCTACGACCTGTCCGTGTCCACCTGGCGCAAGGTCGACCACCGGGACGGAACCAGGCGGACCGCGGACCGTACGTCCCTCCTGGTCGGCCCGCCGGGCACCGGCGCGGAGCCGCTCACCGACTGGGCACTGGAGCCACAAGCCCATTGGACGTCACTGGCCACCTGTAACCGCTACCCCGTCGCATGGCGCCTGACGGCCCCGTCGCGTGGCATCGACCTTCTGCTGCGGGCGTCCTATCCGCAGCAGGAGGTGCGGACGATCACTGTGCACCGCGGTTTCTGGGAGGGGCGGGTCGAGGTCAGCGGGTCCTTCGGTGGCCGCGCCGTCAGCGGCACCGGTTTCGTCGAGGTCAAACCGGCGCAGCTGCTGCCCAGCCTGGACCCTGTGATGGAGACGATCGGAGCCGAGACCAGGGCCCAGGTGCGGCTGTTCTACCCGGCCGAGGCGGGGCCCGACGCCACCCGTGACCTGATCGGGCCCGTCGCCGAGCCGCTGCTGGCGGCCGTACCGCACGAGGTGCTGCACCGCGCCCTGGCCGCCCCGGTGCGGCACACCGTCGAAGGCGCCGGCAAGAGCTGGAGGTCGTTCGCCTTCGCCGCCGTTCTGGAGGCGCTGGGAGTCGACAGCGACCCCTACCGGCCCCTGCTCGCGGCAGTGGAACTGCTGCACACCGGCAGTTTGATGGTGGACGACGTGCAGGACGCCGCAGAGCTGCGTCGTGGCCGGGTGGCGGCCCACCGGCTCTACGGCCAGGCGACCGCCATCAACGCGGGCACGGCGGCGTACTTCACCTTCGACCGGGCACTGCGGCGCATTCCTCTGGAACCGGCCGACCGGCTGCGCGCCTACGAGGTGCTGTGCTCGATGCTGCGTGCCGCACACGCCGGGCAGGCGCTCGACATCGCGGGCGGCTCCGACGCCGACTTCCCTCGGCAGGACGGGCGGACTCTCGGTGAGAGCGTCCTCGCCGTGCACCGTCTCAAGACCGCCCTGCCGGTCCGCGCCCTCGCTGAGATCGGGGCGGTGCTGGGGCGCGCCACACCCGCCCAGGAAACCGCGCTGTGCGCGTACTTCGAGGCACTGGGGCTCGGCTACCAGATCGCCGACGACGTGTTCGACCTGCTCGGGCACCGGTCGCGTGTCGGGGACGTCCGTAAGGAGACGGGTGAGGACGTCCGCAACGGCCGCCTCACGTATCCCCTCACCTGCGCGCTGGAGATCTTGCCCAGGGACGCGGCCCTCCGCCTGTGGCGTCAGGTGCGGGCCCGGCCGACCGACGCGCACGATGTCGCCCGGTGCGTCGATGCGATCACCGGTTGCGGGGCTGCGGACCTCGCGCTGGCCCGGGCACGGGCGCTGGTGGAGCAGGAGTGGACGGCCCTCGAACCCGTCCTGCCCCACTACCCCATCACCGCCGTACTGCGTTCCCTCGGGTTCTATGCCGTCACACGCGACGCCGAACTGAACGGGTGATGTCCCGACTTCGGGGACGGGGCGCATAACAGGTCAGAACGTTTCTCCGGCCTGCTCATGGTGGGGCGGGTGGGACTCGAACCCACGGCCGACGGATTATGAGTCCGCTGCTCTAACCGGCTGAGCTACCGCCCCATAGCGGCGTGTCGCGCACATTTGTACGCGCCGTCTGCCGCAGCATAGCCGCTCATACGATCTCCTGCTTCGGATGGTCGACTACGCATGCCCTGAAGGACTTCGGCGCGCCGCGCGCGGTTCCCGGCACCGGATCAGGACATGAAAAAGGACCCCGAAGGGGCCCTCGTTCAACCTGCTCCCCCGACTGGACTCGAACCAGTAACCTGCCGGTTAACAGCCGGCTGCTCTGCCAATTGAGCTACGGAGGACCGAGCTCCCCCGACTGGACTCGAACCAGTAACCTGCCGGTTAACAGCCGGCTGCTCTGCCAATTGAGCTACGGAGGAATGCCTCGTTGCATCGAACGTTGCTACCTGGGTATTCGCCAGGGGGCGGACGCTCGCTGCGACACATACATTAGCGCAAGCAGGGGGGTGCTCCGCCAATCGGTACTCCGCCCACGAGGGAAGGCTCGCCGCCATGCGCTACAAGCTCACGTTCGCCGTCGGGCTGGCTCTGGGTTACGTGCTCGGCACACGCGCCGGACGCGAACGCTATGAGCAGCTGAAGAAATCCGCGCGCCAGGTCACGCAGAACCCGGCGGTGCGCAACACCGCGGAGACCGCGGCCCAGCAAGGCCGGGTGTACGCGGGCAAGGCCTACCAAGCCGTCAGCGACAAGGTCGGCGACAAGGTCCCGGAGTCGGTGACCCAGCGCGTCCGCCACCTCCGCGACCGTCATCCGAACGGCGCGGCCGAGGACGACTGGGGCACCAGCACCACGTAGCCGCCGACGCAGCGCGGGACCCATAGAATTTTCGCCATGGGGATAGTCGCCGGGTTGGACAGCTCGCCCGAGTTCACTCGAATCGTCGTCTGCGACGCGGACACCGGAGCCGTGCTCCGGCAGGGGTATGCGCCGCACCCGGTCGAGGGGCGGCCGTCCGATGTCGACCCCCAGGCCTGGCTGCTCTCCCTCGGCGAGGCCGCCGGTGGCGGTCTGCTGGAGGGGGTGCAGGCCATCGGCGTGTCCTCGCAGCAGAACGCCGTCGTGCCCCTGGACTCCCAGGGCAACACCACCCGGCCCGCCATGGTCGGCGGCGACAAGCGGGCCCAGGTCGCCGCGGCCGATCTCGTCGACGCGCTCGGCGGGCGGGAGGCATGGGCGCAGGCCGTCGGCTGTGTGCCGCAGGCCGCGCAGCCGGTGACCAAGCTGCGCTGGCTCAGCAAGAGCGAACCCGACGCCGCCGCCCGCACCGCCGTCCTGCTCCAGGCCCACGACTGGCTGGTGTGGCAGCTGCTCGGGCGGCCGGTGCGCCGGACCACCGACCGCGGCGGCGCCTCCGGCACCGGCTACTGGTCCGCTGCCACCGGCGCCTACCGCACCGATCTCATCGAGCTGGCGCTCGGTCACCAGGCCATGCTGCCGGAGGTGATCGGCCCCGCCGAGGCCGCCGGTACGACGCCGGAGGGGCTGCTGATCTCCGCCGGGACCGGCGAGACGATGGCTGCCGCCTTCGGGCTCGGCATCGGCCTGGGGGACGCCGTCGTCTCGCTCGGCGCCTCCGGATCCGTGATGGCCGTGCACCCCGAGGCCCTGCACGACCCGACCGGGATGATCACCGCGCTGGCCGACGCCACGGGCATGCACCTCCCGGTCGTCACCACCCTGAACGCCGTACGGACCCTGCGCGGCACCGCCGAGCTGCTCGGGCTGCCCGATCTGGAGGGCCTGTCCGAGCTGGCGATGAAGTCGACGCCGGGGTCGCACGGGCTGGTGCTGCTGCCCTATCTGGAGGGCGAGCGCACCCCGAATCTGCCGCACACCGCCGGCACCCTGGCCGGGCTCAGGCGGGAGGCGATGCGGCCGGAGCATCTGGCGCGGGCCGCCTTCGAGGGCATGCTGTGCGGACTCGCGGACGCCCTCGACGTCCTGCGCGGCCGGGGGGTCGAGGTGCGGCGGGTCTTCCTGCTGGGGGCCGCCGCCGAGCTGCCCGCGGTGCAGGCCTCGGCGCCGTCGCTGTTCGGCGCCCAGGTCGTCGTACCGCAGCCCGCCGACTACGCGGCGATCGGGGCCGCCCGGCAGGCCGCCTGGGCGCTCGGGACCTCGCAGGGCACGCTGGACGCGCGGAATCCGCCGGCCTGGCGGGGCGCGGCGGCGCAGGTGCTGGAGCCCGGCGAGGAGCTGGCGGTGGGACAGGCGGTGCGCCAGCAGTTCGTGTCGGTGCGCGAGCAGACCCATCCGGGGGCCTTTCGCCCGTAGCGCACCCTTGCTGGGTTAATCAGTTGAGGTAACACGGGCTGAGTGTCCGACGATAGGGGCCAGGGGCAACCAACCGCCCCGCCGCCGACTCCGAGAGACACAGCGTGCTCATACGACTCCTGCGGACCTATCTCAGGCCCTACCGAAAACCCATCGCACTGCTGGTGCTGCTCCAGTTCCTGCAGACCTGCGCCACGCTCTACCTGCCCACCCTGAACGCGGACATCATCGACAACGGTGTCGTCCACGGCGACACCGGCTACATCATCAGCTACGGCGCCCTGATGATCGGCATCTCGCTGGCGCAGGTCGTGTGCAACATCGGGGCCGTGTACTACGGCGCCCGGACCGCCGCGGCGCTCGGCCGGGACGTGCGCGCCGCCGTCTTCGACCGGGTGCAGTCGTTTTCCGCGCGCGAGGTGGGCCACTTCGGCGCGCCCTCGCTGATCACCCGGACCACCAATGACGTGCAGCAGGTCCAGATGCTGGCCCTGATGACGTTCACCCTGATGGTCTCGGCGCCGATCATGTGCGTCGGCGGCATCGTGCTGGCCCTCGGCCTGGATGTGCCGCTGTCCGCGGTGCTGGTCGCCGTGGTGCCGGTGCTGGGCATCTGCGTGACCTTGATCGTGCGGCGGATGCGGCCGCTGTTCCGGGCCATGCAGGTGCGTCTGGACACGGTGAACCGGGTGCTGCGCGAGCAGATCACCGGCAACCGCGTGATCCGCGCCTTCGTCCGCGACGAGTACGAGCAGCAGCGCTTCCGCAAGGCGAACACCGAGCTGACCGAGATGTCGCTGGGCACCGGGAACCTGCTCGCGCTGATGTTCCCGATCGTGATGACGGTGGTGAACCTGTCGTCGATCGCGGTGGTGTGGTTCGGCGCGCACCGGATCGACAGCGGCGGCATGCAGATCGGCGACCTGACCGCGTTCCTCGCCTATCTGATGCAGATCGTGATGTCCGTGATGATGGCCACCTTCATGTTCATGATGGTGCCGCGCGCGGAGGTGTGCGCCGAGCGGATCCAGGAGGTCCTGGACACCGACTCCAGCGTGGTGCCGCCGGTGGCACCGGTGCGGGAGCTGCGCCGGCACGGCCATCTGGAGATCCGCGGGGCGGGATTCCGCTACCCGGGTGCCGAGGAGCCGGTGCTCAAGGGCATCGACCTGGTGGCGCTGCCCGGAGAGACCACCGCCGTGATCGGCTCGACCGGCAGCGGCAAGTCCACCCTGCTGGGTCTGGTCCCCCGGCTGTTCGACGCGACGGACGGGCGGGTCCTGGTGGACGGCGAGGACGTGGCGACGATCGATCCCCGGCTGCTGGCCAGGACCGTCGGCCTGGTCCCGCAGAAGCCGTACCTGTTCGCCGGGACCGTCGCGACGAACCTTCGCTACGGCAATCCCGACGCCACCGACGAGGATCTGTGGCACGCGCTGGAGGTCGCCCAGGCCGAGGAGTTCGTGCGGCGGCTGGACGGCGGGCTCGACGCGCCGATCGCGCAGGGCGGCACCAACGTCTCCGGTGGTCAGCGCCAGCGGCTCGCCATCGCCCGGACACTCGTGCAGCGCCCGGAGATCTATCTGTTCGACGACTCCTTCTCGGCTCTCGACTACGCCACCGACGCGGCCCTGCGCGCCGCGCTGGCCCGGGAGACCGCCGAGGCGACCGTGGTGATCGTCGCCCAGCGGGTGGCGACCATCCGGGACGCCGACCGGATCGTGGTGCTCGACGAGGGCCGGGTCGTCGGCACCGGGCGGCACCGGGAGCTGATGGCGGACAACGAGACGTACCGGGAGATCGTGCTCTCCCAGCTGACGGAAGCGGAGGCCGCCTGATGGCCGGGCCGATGGGGCGGATGATGGCGGGCACCGGCCCGGACCACCGCTCGCTGGACTTCAAGGTGTCGGGCCGCCGGCTGGTCGCCCAGTTCAAGCCGGAGCGGCTCACCATCTGGGTGCTGCTGGCGTGTGTCGTGGTCAGCGTGGGGCTGACGGTCGTCGGGCCGAAGATCCTCGGCCAGGCCACCGACCTGGTCTTCGCGGGCATCGTCGGACGGGAGATGACACCCGGCGCCACGAAGGAGCAGGTCCTTCAGGACATGCGGGACCGGGGCGACGACAACGTGGCCGACATGCTCCGCAGTACCGACTTCACGCCGGGCGAGGGCATCGACTTCACCGCCGTCGGGAACGTGCTGCTGCTCGCGCTCGCCGTGTTCACCGTCGCCGGGCTGCTGATGGCGGTGGCGACGCGGCTGGTGAACCGGGCCGTGAACCGGACCATGTTCCGACTGCGCGAGGACGTGCAGGTCAAGCTGGGGCGGCTGCCGCTGTCGTACTTCGACGAGCGGCAGCGCGGTGAGGTGCTGTCCCGCGCCACCAACGACATCGACAACATCGGGCAGACCCTCCAGCAGTCGATGGGCCAGCTCATCAACTCGGTGCTGACCATCATCGGGGTGCTCGCGATGATGTTCTGGGTGTCGTGGATCCTGGCGCTGGTCGCGCTGGTGACCGTGCCGCTCTCCTTCTACATCGCCACCCGGGTCGGCAAGCGCTCGCAGCCGCACTTCGTGCAGCAGTGGCGCTCCACCGGCACGCTCAACGCGCACGTCGAGGAGATGTACACCGGGCACACCCTGGTGAAGGTGTTCGGGCGGCAGGACGAGTCGGCGCAGCAGTTCGCCGAGCAGAACGAGGCGCTGTACGAGGCCGGGTTCAAGGCGCAGTTCAACAGCGGGATCATGCAGCCGCTGATGATGTTCGTGTCGAACCTCAACTATGTGCTGGTGGCGGTGGTCGGCGGTCTGCGGGTGGCGTCGGGCTCGCTGTCCATCGGTGACGTCCAGGCCTTCATCCAGTACTCGCGGCAGTTCTCGATGCCGCTCACGCAGGTCGCGTCGATGGCGAACCTGGTGCAGTCCGGGGTGGCCTCCGCCGAGCGGGTCTTCGAACTCCTCGACGCGGAGGAGCAGTCGGCGGACCCCGTCCCGGGGGTGCGGCCGGAGGAGCTGCGCGGGCGGGTGGCGCTGGAGGGCGTGTCCTTCCGGTACGACCCCGACAAGCCGCTCATCGAGGACCTCACGCTGACGGTGGAGCCCGGGCAGACGGTCGCGATCGTCGGCCCGACCGGCGCCGGGAAGACCACGCTGGTCAACCTCCTGATGCGGTTCTACGAGGTCTCCGGCGGGCGGATCACGCTGGACGGGGTGGACGTGGCGACGATGTCCCGGGACGAACTGCGCGCCGGGATCGGCATGGTGCTGCAGGACACCTGGCTGTTCGGCGGGACCATCGCGGAGAACATCGCGTACGGGGCCGCGCGCGAGGTCACCCCGGGCGAGATCGAGGAGGCGGCCCGGGCGGCCCACGCGGACCGGTTCATCCGGACCCTTCCCGACGGCTACGACACGGTGATCGACGACGAAGGTTCCGGGGTCAGTGCCGGTGAGAAGCAGCTGATCACCATCGCCCGGGCGTTCCTGTCGGATCCGGTGATCCTGGTGCTGGACGAGGCGACGTCCTCCGTCGACACCCGTACCGAGGTGCTGATCCAGAAGGCGATGGCGAAACTCGCGCACGGCCGTACGTCGTTCGTCATCGCGCACCGCCTGTCGACGATCCGGGACGCGGACACGATCCTGGTGATGGAGAACGGCTCCATCGTCGAACAGGGCGCCCACGGCGAACTGCTGGCGGCCGACGGCGCGTACGCCCGCCTGTACAAGGCCCAGTTCGCGGAGGCGGTCGCCGAGGTGGACTGAGCGTGCGGGGGCCGCCGTCCGGCGGCCCCCCTCCTAGTCCAGGTATCCCCTGAGCTGGTCCGCGAAGGCGTGGTCGCGCAGTTTGTTCAGGGTCTTCGACTCGATCTGGCGGATGCGTTCCCTGGTCACGCCGAAGATGCGGCCTATCTCCTCCAGCGTGCGGGGGCGGCCGTCGGCCAGGCCGTAGCGGAGCTGGACGACCTTGCGCTCGCGCTCGCCCAGCGTGGACAGGACCGCCTCCAGGTGCTCGCGCAGCAGGAGGAACGCCGCCGATTCCACCGGGCTGGCCGCGTCGCCGTCCTCTATCAGGTCGCCGAGCGCCACGTCGTCCTCCTCGCCCACCGGGGCGTGCAGGGACACCGGCTCCTGGGCCAGCCGCAGCACCTCGCTCACCCGCTCCGGAGCGAGGTCCAGCTGGCCGGCCACTTCCTCCGGGGTCGGCTCGTAGCCGCGTTCCTGCAGCATGCGGCGCTGCACCCGGACCACCCGGTTGATCAGCTCCACGACATGGACCGGGACGCGGATCGTGCGGGCCTGGTCGGCCAGGGCCCGGGACATGGCCTGGCGGATCCACCAGGTGGCATACGTGGAGAACTTGTAGCCGCGGGCGTAGTCGAACTTCTCCACCGCGCGGATCAGGCCCAGGTTTCCCTCCTGCACCAGGTCCAGCATGGTCAGGCCACGGCCGACGTACCGCTTGGCCACCGAGACCACCAGGCGCAGGTTCGCCTCGATCAGGCGGCGCTTGGCCATCCGGCCCATCACGACCAGCCGGTCCAGGTCCAGTGCCAACTGGCTGTCCAGGTCGGGGGTGCTGCTGAGCTTCTCCTCCGCGAACAGGCCGGCCTCGACGCGGCGGGCGAGTTCGACCTCCTCGGCGGCCGTGAGCAACGGGATGCGGCCGATCTCCCGCAGGTACTGGCGGAACAGGTCCGAGGACGGCCCGCTGTTGTCGGCCCGGGGGGCGCGCACCGGCTCGGGCGGTTCGTCGAGGGCGGCCGGGGTCTCCGGCTCGGTCTCGGGGTGGTGCGCGGCACGGTTCTGCGGGGGCACCGCGACGAGGACGTCGGGCTCCTCGTCCGGTGCGGCGTCCGTGCCGCCGGCGGTACCGGTGTCGGTCTGGGTGAGGGTCTGGGTCTGCACGGGGGCGACCTCCAGGATGATCGCTGCTGAAAAGAGCGGCAGCGCGGCTTCGGGGGCGGAGTCGGCGGCCTCGCCGCTGTCCGTCCCGTACGCGATGAGCGGAACCGCGGGGGTATGGGACCCGTAGGGGACGGATCGGCCGCGCTCCGAGGACTCAGGCACCGGAACCCAGTGTTGCGTACGACACATCGCCGCCACGAGGGGCGTGCGGTGACTTTTTGCGTTCGGTCCGTGACCGCGCGGTTATCGCGGGAGCGCCCGCAGGGCTACAGAGCTGCGGCTCCGTGCTCCCGCAGAGCCTGGTCGTACTGCTGGAGAACCCACAGTTCGTTCTGCACCGCGGCGAGTCGGGCCGGGTCCCCGCCCGCGGAGAGCCGGGTCATCTGGGACTGGATGTCACGGATGCGGCGCTCGACGGCCCGGCGGCGGACGGTGACGAGCTGTTCGCCCGCGTAGTTCTCGTCGACGGTACGGCGCATGATCGCCTCGACGGCCAGCTCGGTGACCATCGCGCGGACCGCGTCGTCGGGCGCCGCGTCCCGCACCCGGACCAGATAGTCCTGCGCGTCCTGGACGCCGTACTCGACGCCGCCCGCCTCCATGACCGCCTGGCGCACGGCGGCGTAGGGCGCGGCCGTGAACTCGTCGATGCCGTACGCGTCGAAGGCCGGGGAGACCAGCTCGGGGCGCTGGAGGGCGAGCTTGAGCAGCTCGCGCTCGGTGGCGTAGACGGGGTTGCGGAGGTTGAGCGCCGGGCCCCCCGCCATCGGCCGGGGGGCGGCGTCGTACGGCTGCCGCGGGCCGCGCGCCGGGGCCGGGCCCTTGCCACCGCGGTCCCGGGCCCAACGGGCCAGCTGGGCCACCCGCTTGACCACGAACTGGGTGTCGAGGATGCCGAGCATGCCGGCCAGCTGGACGGCGACCTCGTGCTGGGCGCCGCTGTTCTTGATGCGGGCGACGATCGGCGCGGCCTCGTCCAGTGCCGCGGCCCGGCCGCCGGGGGTGTCCAGGTCGTAGCGCAGGACGATCTGGCGGAGGGCGAACTCGAAGAGCGGGGTGCGGGGTTCGACCAGGTCGGCGACGGCCTCGTCGCCCTTGGCGAGGCGCAGGTCGCAGGGGTCCATGCCGTCGGGGGCGATGGCGATGTAGGTCTCGGCGGCGAACTTCTGGTCGTCCTCGAAGGCGCGCAGGGCCGCCTTCTGGCCGGCCGCGTCACCGTCGAAGGTGAAGATCACCCGGGCCGAGCCGTTGTCCATCAGGAGCCGGCGCAGGATCTTGATGTGGTCGGTGCCGAAGGCGGTGCCGCAGGTCGCGATGGCCGTCGGGACCCCGGCGAGATGGCAGGCCATGACGTCGGTGTAGCCCTCGACGACGACCGCGCGGGAGGACTTCGCGATCTCCTTCTTCGCCAGGTCGATGCCGTAGAGGACCTGGCTCTTGCGGTAGATCGCGGTGTCGGGGGTGTTGAGGTACTTCGGGCCGTTGTCCGCCTCGTACAGCTTGCGCGCGCCGAAGCCGACGACCTCGCCGCCGATGTCGCGGATGGGCCACATCAGCCGGCCCCGGAAGCGGTCGATGGGGCCGCGGCGGCCCTCCTGGGAGAGACCGGAGAGGATCAGCTCCTTGTCGGAGAACCCCTTGCCGCGCAGATAGCGGGTGAGGTGGTCCCACCCCTGCGGGCTGTAGCCGACGCCGAAGTGCACGGCGGCGGCCTGGTCGAAGCCGCGCTCGGCGAGGAACACCCGGCCGGTCTCGGCCTCGGGGCTGGCGGCGAGCTGCTCGGCGTACCACTCGGCGGCGATCTTGTGGGCCTCGACCAGCCGGATCCGCTCGCCGCGCTGGTGGGAGGGGTTGTAGCCGCCCTCCTCGTAACGCAGGGTGATGCCGGCCTGGCCGGCGAGGCGCTCGACCGCCTCGGAGAAGGAGAGGTGGTCGACCTTCATCACGAACGTGATGGTGTCGCCGCCCTCCTGGCAGCCGAAGCAGTGGAAGAGCCCCTTGCTCGGGCTGACCTGGAAGGAGGGCGACTTCTCGTCGTGGAACGGGCAGAGCCCCTTGAGGTTGCCACCGCCCGCGTTGCGCAGCTGGAGGTACTCGGACACCACGGCGTCGATCGGGACCGCGTCCCGAACCGCCTTCACGTCCTCGTCATTGATCCGACCTGCCACGCGTGAATACTACGGCGACGGACCGACAGCTAAGGGATGAGGCTTTCGAGCGCTGTGTGCGGGTCCGCCAGCGCCTCGGCGTTCACCCGGGCCCGGGCGCGGATCAGCCGCTGGACCGGGTCTGTGACGTCCCACACATTCACGTTCATCCCGGCCAGCACCCGGCCCTCCTTCAGCCAGAACGCGACGAACTCCCGCTTGCCCGCGTCCCCTCGGATCACCACTTCGTCGTAGGAGCCGGGGGGCGCCCAGCCGGAGTACTCCATCCCCAGGTCGTACTGGTCGGAGAAGAAGTAGGGCACCCGGTCGTGGACGACGTCCCGGCCGAGCATCGCGCGGGCCGCGGCCGGGCCGCCGTTGAGGGCGTTGGCCCAGTGCTCGACGCGCAGGCTGGTGCCGAACAGGGGGTGCGGAAAGGACGCGACGTCGCCGGCGGCGTAGATGTCCGGGTCGGAGGTGCGCAGCCGTTCGTCGACGACGAGTCCGCCGCCGTGGGCGCGGTCGGCGATCTCCAGGCCCGCCGCCTCCGCGAGGCCGGTCCGCGGCGCCGCCCCGATCGCCGCCAGCACGTCGTGCGCCGGGTGCTCCTCGCCGTCGTCCGTGCGCGCGGACAGCACCACGCCGTCCTGCCCGATGATCTCCGTCAGCCGCGCCCCGAAGTGGAAGCGCACCCCGTGCTCCCGGTGCAGCTCGGCGAAGAGCTGGCCGAGCTCCGGGCCGAGGACGCCGTGCAGCGGGGTCGGCTCCGGCTCGACGACGGTGACCTCGGCGCCGTACTCCCGGGCCGCCGCCGCGACCTCCAGGCCGATCCAGCCGGCCCCGGCGATCACGATGTGGCCGTTGTCCCGGCCGAGCGCGGCCAGGACGCCCTTGAGCCGCTCGGCGTGCGCGAGCCGGCGCAGATGGTGCACGCCGGCCAGGTCGGTGCCCGGGATGTCCAGGCGCCGGGGCTCGGCGCCGGTGGCGAGCAGCAGCTTGTCGTAGTGGACGACCGTGCCGTCCTCGCCGAAGCGGACCGTCTTCGCCGTACGGTCAATCCTGTCGACGGTCTGGCCGAGGTGCAGCTCGACGTCGTGCTGCGCGTACCAGCCGGGCTCGTGCACGAAGACGCTGTCGCGCTCCTCCTTGCCGAGCAGATAGCCCTTGGACAGCGGCGGACGCTCGTAGGGGTGGTCGCGCTCGTCGCAGATCAGTATCACGCGGCCCGTGAAGCCCTCCGCGCGCAGCGTCTCGGCCGCCTTCGCGCCGGCGAGTCCTCCTCCGACGATGACGAATGTCTGATCCGCGTCGACCACTTGATGCCTCCTCGTAAGGGTGCCGCCACTTGCGAGCGTCCCGCACGGAGTGTGATGGGGGAAGAGGGAGTGGCCCGATCAGGCCACGGAGGGTCACAATCGGGCGCGTTGCATGTCACACACGCCCCCTCACTCTCACGCGTGCCCCGTAAGGCGTACGTGAAGCGAACGGGCCGAGGCGTCGGTGAGGGACGCGATCTGGTCCACGATCACCCGCTTGCGCTCCCGGTCGTCGGGCGCCCGGTCGAACAGCGCCCGGAACTGTGGGTCCAGCCCTTCCGGCGCCCGCGCGGTCAGCGCCTCGGCCAGTTCGGCCACGACGATCCGCTGATCGGCCCGCAGCCGCTCCTGCTCGGCCCGCTGCATGACGTACCGGTCGGCGACGGCCTTCAGGACCGCGCACTCCAGCCGGATGTCCCGGGGTACGACGAGTTCGGCGCCGTACCGGGTGAGCCGCCCGGAGCCGTGGGCGGCGCGGGTGGCGCCCTCCGCGGCGAGGCAGAAGCGGCCGATGAGCTGGCTGGTGGCGTCCTTGAGGCGGGCCTGGGCGGCGGCGGTGCCGTCGTAGCCGTGCGGCCACCACTCCTGGTCCTGGAGCCGGTCGAGGGCGGCGGCGAGTTCGGCCGGGTCGGTGTCCGCCGGGACGTACCGTCCGACGGCCACCGCGAAGACCCCCTCGCGTTCGGGGTCGGCGTGCAGGCAGTTGGGGTCGATGTGGCCGGCGTGCAGGCCGTCCTCGACGTCGTGCACGGAGTACGCCACGTCGTCGGCCCAGTCCATCACCTGGGCCTCGAAGGTGGCGCGGGTGCCGGGGGCGCCCTCGCGGACCCAGTCGAAGACGGGCCGGTCGTCGTCGTAGACGCCGAACTTCACCGACGTGGGGTCGGTGGGGTGGGCGCCCCGGGGCCAGGGGTACTTGGTGGCGGCGTCGAGGGTGGCACGGGTGAGGTTGAGTCCGACGGAGCCCTGCGGGGTGAACCGCTTGGGCTCGATCCGGGTGAGGAGCCTGAGCGACTGGGCATTGCCCTCGAATCCGCCGACGTCCTGGGCGAATTCGTTGAGTGCCTGTTCGCCGTTGTGGCCGAACGGGGGGTGGCCGAGGTCGTGGGCCAGACAGGCGGCCTCGACGAGGTCCGGGTCGCAGCCGAGGGCCGCGCCCAGCTCTCGGCCCACCTGGGCGCACTCCAGGGAGTGGGTGAGGCGGGTGCGGGGGCTGGCGTCCCACATCTGGCTGCGGGTGCCCGGGGTGACGACCTGGGTCTTGCCGGCGAGCCGTCTGAGGGCGGAGGAGTGGAGGATGCGGGCGCGGTCCCGCTGGAAGGCGGTGCGGCCCGGGCGCTTGTCCGGTTCCTTCGACCAGCGTTCCACGGAGGGCGGGTCGTAGCCGGGGGGTGGGAGGTGGTTCTCGTGGGCCATGCGTCGACACTATGCGCCGACGCGTCTGCCCTGGACTCTTACGTGGCGAGTGCGGGTTGCCGGTGGCTGGTCGCGCGGTTCCCCGCGCCCCTGAGGTACGTGCCCGCGGCGCTGGTCGCCAGGCTCTGGTCGTAGCGGTGGAGGACCAGTCGGGCCATCGCCGGGTGAGGGCCCAGGGGGGCCGAGGCGAGCCACGGGGCCTGGGTCGCGCACTCCGTCGCGAAGCGGCCGGGGGCCGTGAAGCAGGAGGCGACCGCTATTCGGTGGTGGCCCCGGGCGGTGAGCAGCTTGATCGCGTCGGGAACCGTGGGGGCGGCCGTCGTGGCGTAGGCGGGGAGCACCGGGACGCCGAGGCGGTCCGAGAGGAGGGCCGCCGTGTGGTTGGTGTCCACCTTGGAGTCGGGGTCGCGGGAGCCCGCCGCGGCCAGGACCACGGCCGTTCCGGGGGTCCGGGCCCAGCCGGCCTCCATCAGGCGGTCGTAGAGGGCCTCCACCAGGAGGGGGTGCGGTCCCAGCGGCTGGGCCACGCTCGTGCGTACGGCGGACTGCGCCGCCATCTCGGGGATGTCCCGTTTCACGTGGTAGCCGCGGCTGAGGAGGAGGGGGACCAGCACGGCCGCGTCCGTGTCGAGGGCGGCGAGCGTGTCGGGGAGCAGGGGCTCGTTCAGTTCGATGTGGCCCAGCCGTACGGGCAGGCCCGGGCGGAGTTCGCGGACGCGCTCCAGGAGGGCGTGGACGGTGCTCAGGGCGCGCGGGTCCCGGCTGCCGTGGGCCACGACCACCAGCGCGGGCGGGGTGGGGCGGCGCCGGCCGTCGAGCGCGACGGTGCCGAGCTGGCTGCTGATCCGGTTCATGAGATGCGCCGAACTGTCGAGGGACGTGGACTCGTCGTGAAGTGAGGGCGACGCCGTCATGAACCGATGGTGGGGGCCGGAGGTTGCCACGCCGTTGCGCGGGGGTCACGGGTCTTTTCCGTAGGTTCACCGTCCGGGCCCCGGCGCTGTGAACCGGCCTGACCTGGGCTTTCGGCGGCCCGAGTGACCTTGGTCACGCAACCGGGCGCGGGCGCCCGGCGTCCTACGGTGCATGAGGATCCGCCTGCCGCGCACCCGCACCGCACAACGCCGGCTGGTGCAGGCGCTGATGGCGGCGTGTGTGCTGGCCCTGACTCCGATGACCTGGATGTACGTCTCCACCGGCGACCGGCTGCGCTCCCTCGCCGACGCGCCGCGCACCGACGTGGCCGTCGTCTTCGGCGCGGGCCTGTGGCAGGGGGAGCCGTCGCCGTACCTGGCCCACCGGCTGGACGCGGCGGCCGAGCTGTACCGCGCGGGACGGGTGAAGGTCGTCCTGGTCACCGGCGACAACAGCCGCGAGGACTACGACGAGCCGGACGCCATGCGCGCCTATCTGACCCGGCACGGGGTGCCCGACGCGCGCATCGTCAGCGACTACGCGGGCTTCGACACCTGGGACTCCTGCGTACGCGCGAAGAAGATCTTCGGGGTGGACGAGGCGGTGCTGATCAGCCAGGGGTTCCACATCCGGCGGGCTCTCGCCCTGTGCGAGGCGGCCGGTGTGGCGTCGTACGGGGTCGGGGTGACCGCCGCGCACGACGCCACCTGGTACTACGGCGGCACCCGGGAGATCCTCGCGGCGGGCAAGGCCGCGCTGGACGCGGTGCTCCGGCCGGACCCCACCTTCCTCGGACCGGCGGAACCCGGGGTCGCGGAAGCGCTCGCGGCCGGCCGGTGAACGGTGCCTCACCGCCCGCGGGGGTCGACGGGGAGGTGGCCGTCGACGTGGCGTAACAATCCGCCGTCACGGCACGTAACACGGCCGAAGCACGCTGGAGGGCATGCAGAACACCGCCACGCCCACGCACTGCCCGTACTGCGCCCTGCAGTGCGGGATGAATCTGACGCCCGCCCCGGACGGGACGGTCGAGCTGAGTGAGCGGGCGGACTTCCCGGTGAACCGGGGCGCGCTGTGCGGCAAGGGCCGTACGGCGCCGGCAGTGCTCTCCTCCCGGGTGCGGCTGACCTCCCCGTTGGTGCGCTCCGAGGGCACTCTGGTGCCCGCCTCCTGGGAGGAGGCACTGGACCGGATCGCCGAGGGGCTCAGCCGCACGCGGGCGGAGCACGGCCCGGACGCGGTCGGGGTCTTCGGCGGCGGCGGTCTGACGAACGAGAAGGCGTACACGCTCGGCAAGTTCGCGCGGGTGGTGCTCGGCACCTCGCAGATCGACTACAACGGCCGCTTCTGCATGTCCTCCGCGGCGGCCGCCGGGATCAAGGCGTTCGGCCTGGACCGCGGGCTGCCGTTCCCGCTGGAGGACATCCCGAAGACGGGCTGCGTGATCCTCGTCGGCTCCAATCCCGCGGAGACGATGCCGCCGTCGCTGCGGTTCTTCCACGAGCTGCGGGAGAACGGCGGCACCCTGATCGTCGTCGACCCGCGCCGCACGAAGACCGCGGAGCAGGCCGACCTGCACCTGGCGCCCCGCCCCGGCACCGACCTCGCCCTCGCGCTCGGGCTGCTGCACCTGGTCGTCGCCGAGGGGCGCACGGACGAGGAGTACATCCGCGAGCGGACCACCGGCTGGGAGGAGGCCCGCGCGGAGGCGCTGGCGCACTGGCCCGAGTACGTCGAGCGGATCACCGGCGTGTCCGTGCCGGAACTGCGGGAAGCGGTACGGATGTTCTGCGAGCCGGAGGCGGCCATGGTGCTCACCGCCCGGGGCCCGGAACAGCAGTCCAAGGGCACCGACACGGTGGGCGCCTGGATCAACCTGTGCCTGGCGACCGGCCGCGCGGGGCGCCCGCTGTCCGGCTACGGCTGCCTCACCGGGCAGGGCAACGGGCAGGGCGGACGCGAACACGGCCAGAAGGCCGACCAGTTGCCCGGCTACCGCAAGCTGACGGACCCCGAGGCACGGCGGCACGTGGCCGAGGTGTGGGGCGTGGACCCCGACTCGCTGCCGGGCCCGGGACGCAGCGCCTACGAGCTGCTGGACGCGCTGGGCACGGACATTCGCGCGCTGCTGCTGATGGCCTCCAACCCGGTGGTCTCCGCGCCGCGCGCCGCGCACATCGAGGAACGCATCAAGTCCCTGGACTTCCTCGCCGTCTGTGACGTGGTGCTGTCGGAGACGGCGGCGCTGGCGGACGTCGTGCTGCCGGTGACGCAGTGGGCGGAGGAGACGGGTACGACGACGAACCTGGAGGGGCGGGTGCTGCTGCGCCGGCAGGCGATCACGCCCCCCGACGGCATCCGCAGCGACCTGGAGGTCATGCACGAACTCGCCGACCGCCTCGGGGTGGAGAAGGGCTTCCCCACCGACCCCGAGGAAGTCTTCGAGGAGCTGCGCCGGGCCAGCGCGGGCGGTCCCGCCGACTACTCCGGCATCACCTACCGCAGGCTCATCGAGGAGAACGGCGTCTTCTGGCCGTGCCCGGCGGACGGGGACGCCCCGGAGCCGGTCCACCCCGGCACGCCCCGGCTCTTCCACGACCGGTTCGCCACGGAGGACGGCCGGGCCCGGTTCGTGCCGGTCGCGCACCGGGCGGCGGCCGAGGAACCGGACGAGGAGTACCCGGTGCTGCTGACGACGGGGCGGGTGGTCTCGCAGTACCAGTCGGGCGCCCAGACCCGCCGGGTCGACGAGCTCAACGCCGCCGCGCCCGGCCCCTTCGTGGAGCTGCACCCGCGGCTGGCGGCGCGGCTCGGCGCGGCCGAGGGCGACCCGCTCGCCGTGGTCTCCCGCCGCGGCCGGGCGGTGGCCCCGGCCCGCATCACCACCGCCATCCGCCCCGACACGGTGTTCATGCCGTTCCACTGGCCGGGCGAGGGCCGCGCGAACACCCTCACCAACCCGGCGCTCGACCCGACCTCCCGCATGCCGGAGTTCAAGGTGTGCGCGGTGCGGGTGGAGACGGTGGACGGCTCGCTGCAGACGGTGGAGGGCGCGCTATAGGCGTACGGCCCAGTCGCCGCCGTCGATGAGGCTGCCGTGGGCGCGCAGCCGTGCCGCCACGGCTGGTGCGGCCACGTACACCCACGCCCGCACCGGACGTGATCCGGTGCGCACCTCTCGCTCGACGCGCTCGTACAGGTTGCGTGAGCCCCCCGGCGTGTAGTCCTCCAGCCTGTCCAGGGCCCTCAGGAGGTCCGGGTAGGCGTCGGGGCGCGCCGTGATCAGCTCGCCGTGGACCCGTCCGCCGGGCGCCTCTACGACGTAGGGATATCCGGGTCCGTCGTAGAGCCACGCCCCGCCGAGGGCCGCCGGTTCCTCCGTCAGCGTGCGGCCGCGCAGGAAGAGGTCGTGGTTCGGCCCGCCGGGCCGCAGCGTGCCGTAGACGAAGAACGGAAGGGTCACAGAAACGATTCTGACCCCTCACACATCTCCACGGAACGGCCCTGGTCACTGATCTGTCATGCCCCCTTAAATCGCAGGACAAGATCACCCGCTCCCTCCCGAGGAGATCCATGAGCCGGATACGGCCGCACGTCCGAGGTTCCCGTCTCGCCACCGCCGGTGTCGCCGTCACCGCCGCCGGGCTGCTCGCCGCGACGCTCACCCCGTCCGCTGGCGCCGCCGACCGGCCGACCCGGGCCGTGGCCGTCGAGAACGCGGCCGCCGCCCTCCTCGACCACGCCGCGGCCCTGGGGCTGACCTCGGCGCAGGACACGAAGGTGCGGGACGTCATCGTGGACGCGGACGGCACGCAGCACGTCCGATACGACCGGACGTATCGTCAGTTGCCGGTCCTGGGAGGTGACTTCGTCGTCCACCTCGCCAAGGACGGGACCTACCGCGGCGCCTCCCGCGCCGTCCGGGGAACTCCCGCCCCGCCCGCCGGTGTCACCCCCGCGCTCCCCGCCGCCCGCGCCGCCGACCTCGCCGTGAACGCCCTGCGCGCCGCCAACCTCGGCGAGGCGCTCCGGCAGCTCACCGCCGAGCCCCGGCTCGTGGTGGACGCCCTGCACGGCGCACCGAAGCTGGCCTGGCGGACGGACGTCCTGGCCAAGGACTCCCTGGGCAACCCGGTCGGGCGGACCGTGCTGACCGACGCGCGCACCGGCACCCAGATCGACGCCTGGGACACCCTGGAGACGGTGGGCGGCGACGGGAAGTCGCTGTACAGCGGGACCGTGCCGCTCGACACGACGCTCTCGGGATCGACGTACCAGCTCAAGGACGCCTCGCGCGGCGGCACGTACACCGGCGACGCGGGGGGCCGGTCGGACCTTTGCCTGCTGGGCACGATCTGCCTCAGCCGGGCGCCGTCGACGGTGTTCACCGACGCCGACAACCACTGGGGCACGGGCACGACCACCGACCGCGCTTCCGCCGCGGTGGACGCCCAGTACGGCACCGACATGACCTGGGACTACTTCAAGGGCGTGCACGGCCGCAACGGCATCGCGGGCGACGGCAAGGGCTCGTACAACCGGGTGCATTACGGCACCCGGTACAACAACGCCTTCTGGGACGACAGTTGCTTCTGCATGACGTACGGCGACGGTGACGGGACGAATCTCGGCCCGCTGGTGTCGCTGGACGTGGCCGGGCACGAGATGGCGCACGGGGTGACGTCGAAGACGGCCGCGCTGACCTACTCGGGCGAGTCCGGCGGGCTCAACGAGGCGACCTCCGACGTCTTCGGCACGCTGGTGGAGTTCCACGCGGCCAACTCCTCGGACCCCGGGGACTGGTTGATCGGCGAGAAGATCGTCCGGGACGGGTTCGGGCAGGAGGCGCTGCGTTACATGGACCAGCCCTCCAGGGACGGCAGTTCGGTGGACTGCTGGAGCCCGGCGACGGCCGGTCTCGACGTCCACTACTCCTCCGGCGTCGGCAACCACTTCGCGTATCTGCTGGCGGAGGGAAGCGGCGCGAAGACGATCAACGGCACCGTCCACAACTCCCCCACCTGCGACGGCTCTTCCGTCACCGGCATCGGCCGCGCCAAGCTGGGCGCGATCTGGTACCGGGCGCTGACGGTCTACATGACGTCGTCCACGAACTACGCGGGCGCGCGCACGGCGACGCTGAGCGCGGCGAAGGAGCTTTACGGGGCGGGGAGTTCGGAGTACGCGGCGGTCGGGGCGGCGTGGAGTGCGGTCGGCGTGGGCTGAGCGCGGGCGGGTTCAGCCCGCCGCGGCCTTCGCCACCAGCTCGTGCACCGGGCGGGGCGCCGCTTCCAGCAGCTCGGGCAGGTCGGAGGTGCGGGCCTCCAGAAAGCCCGCGCCCGTGTTGGAGAGCAGGGAGAGGGTGTGGGTGACCTGGTAGTCCTCCAAGCCCTGGTCCGCCAGCGCGGCGCGCGCCTCGGAGAGGGGGGCGGGACGGTAGGTGACGGTCCTGCCGTACCGCTTGGCGAGCAGGTCGGCGATGTCGGCGCCGCCGAGCGCGGTGCCGCCCTCCAGCTCGTACGTCCGTCCCGCGTGGCGGCTGGGGGCGCCGGCCGCGAGCGCGCGGTCGGCCTCGGCCGCCACCCGCACCGTGATGTCCGCGAGGTCCGCTCTGGCCACGACCGACATCCGTCCCGTGCCGAGGGCGGCCGAGAAGACCCCGCTTCGGGCGGCCGCTCCGGCGCCCGCCGCCGCGAGGCCGCCGAGCAGTTCGGCGTAGAGGCCGTTGCGCAGGACCGTGGTGGCGAAGGGACCCTGGGCCAGGCGGTTCTCGGTCCAGCGGTGCGGCAGGGCGAGGGTCGTGCGCTCGCCGGAGCCCGCCAGGCTGGTGTAGATCACCTGGCGTACGCCCGCCTCGGCCGCCGCGTCGGCCACCGCGCCGTGGCGGGCCAGCACGGCGTCGTCCTCGGCGTAGCCGGCCGAGATCATCACCAGGACGTCGGTCCCGGCGAAGCTTTTCGGCAGGCTCACCGGGTCGTCGAAGTCGATCCGGCGGGCAGTCGTACCGTCGCCGCCGCGGGTGCCGGCCACCACCTCGGGTCCGCCGAGCGCGGTCAGGCCCTGGAGCACCAGACGGCCGAGTGCTCCTGAAACGCCGGTCACGAGAATCATTCGAACAGTCCTTGCGTTGATCCCGGTAAGAACAGCACCGAGCATCCGCCGGGTTCGGCGGGTCCGTAAGGAGGCACTTTCGTGTCAGTCCCGAACACGGCCGTAAGTTCCCAGCTCAGCGCCCCTGTTCCGGTAGGGCCGTGTGGCGATGACGACTGCGGGATCCGCGATGTGCTGGACCGGCTCGGCGACCGGTGGACGGTCCTGGTGGTCGTGGAACTCGCCAAGGGCAGCCGCCGCTACGGCGCGCTGGAGCGCGCGATACCGGGCATCTCGCAGCGCATGCTGTCGCTGACCACGAAGCGGCTGTGCCGGGACGGGCTGGTCGAACGGATCGTCCATCCGACCCTCCCACCCCAGGTCGAGTACCGCCTGACCGCGATGGGCGCGGGCCTGTCGGGCATGATCTCCGGCCTCGCGGACTGGTCCCGCGACCACAAACCGGCGATAGCGGCGGCGCGTGCGGCGTGGGACGCCGAACACCCGGGAAGGCCGGCCCCTCCCGGCACCGGCCTTCCCGCAAACTCCTGACGGAGGGCGCCCGCGCCACGACATCTGCCTGTGCCGTCGTACCAGGGCGCCTGGGGGTACGGCGGTGGACCGGGTGGGTCCGGGCGGGGGCGGTGGGTCTGGGTGGGTCCGGCGGGACCGGGCAGGTGCGGCGGGACCGGCGGGATCAGCGAGACCGGGTGGGACCGGCGAGACCGGGCAGGACCGGCAGGACCGGGACCTCGTGCCGTCCGGGGCGAGTTCGGCCGCGACGATCCCGGCCGGCTGCCGCCCGATCTCCGCCCAGGCAGGCACCGGCGTCAGTACGCCGAAGGTGTTCGGTCCCGCGCAGGCGGAGCAGCGGGCCAGCCCCGGGGCGGCCACCGCCGCCTGCGCAGGTGCGAGGGCCGGTCTCGCGCGGCTCGGCGGTCTCCGGACGCGCCCCCCGGCCCGGCCCCGCGGCCTCCGGACCCGCCCCCACCCGGCCCCGCGGCTTCCGGACGCGCCCCCGGCCCGGCCCGGCGGTTTCCAGACCCGTCCCCGCCCGGCCAGGGCTACGCCGCGTACGGCCTGCGTTCCTTTGCCTCCCTCAGGGCCGTTCCCCACCACACCAGTTGGTCCAGCATCGTCTTGGCCGCCGCGTCCGGTCCGGCCGGGTCCTTCAGGCGGCCGGCGTCGTCGAAGGAGGCGCCGGCGTTGTGGAAGGAGACGGTGTCCCGGACCGTCACGGCGTGCAGTTCGGCGAAGACCTGCCGGAGGTGCTCCGCGGCGCGCAGACCGCCCGCGAGCCCGCCGTAGGAGACGAGGGCCACGGGCTTGGCGCGCCACTCGGCGTAGTGCCAGTCGATGAGGTTCTTCAGGCCCGCCGGGAAGGAGTGGTTGTACTCCGGGGTGAGGATGACGAAGGCGTCGGCGCGGGCCAGTTTCGGCGTGACGTCGGCGAGGGCGTCGGCCGCCTCCGGGGTACGGGCGAAGGACGTGGGCAGGGCGATCTCGGCGACGTCGACGACCTCGGGCGTCAGGTCCTCGCGGCGCTGGACGTGGTCGAGGATCCAGTCGGCGACGACGGGGCCGAAGCGGCCGTGGCGGTTGCTGCCGATCACGACGGCGACATTCAGGGGTTCCATGGCGGAAGTCATGCCGACAGCGTGATACCTCAACCATTGTTGAGGTCAAGCGCTGGGGCGCGTCACCCGTTCACACGCGCCGCGCACGCACTTCCCCGGCGCCTCTGCGGAAGGGCACTGACCTGCGTAAACACGGCCCCCTTCCCGGGTTCCTGACACCCATTCACCCCAATTCTGACGGCCCCTCAGGAAGCGCGTCCGGCTCGCTGCCCCTTACCTCGGAAGGGCAGTGATCCACCGCTGATCCCCAGGGAGCATTGATGCGCCGTACCGCCCGTCTGCTGATCGGGAGCGCGCTCGCTGTCGTGACCGCCGGTCCGGTCGCCGCACCGGCCTACGCCGCGGGTGCCGGGAGCCTGGAAGTGCGCCCCGCCTCGGCCGTGCCGGGCGAACAGGTCACCGTGCACACCTCCGCCTGCGGAGACGGCGGCACCGCGACGGGCGACGCCAGCGCGGTCGGCGCCGGGACCTTCACACTGGCGCCGGGCGGCGAGGAGCGGGACGCGAGCGGCCGGTTCCGGGTGCCGCCGAGCGCGCAGCCGGGGACGTACGAGATCACCGCGGCCTGTACCGGTGGCGGGCGCCAGGTCACGGGCGACCTGGTGGTGACGCTGACCTCGCAGCGGCAGTCGGTGCACCCGCGAGGCAGTGTGAAGACGGGGGTCGGCGGCGCACTCGGCCCCGACCCCGTGCAGACCGCGGCCGGTGTGGCGGCTCTCGCCGTCGCCGCCGCGGGCGGTACCTGGCTCCTGCATCGCCGGGCGAGAGGCGACGGGATCTGACGGACACCCTCCGCTGTCCGTCCCGCCGGTACCGCATGTCCCCTCCCCCTCCGGGTCCGACGCCCCTCGCGGCCCGGAGGGGGAACAGGGCTCGTCCAGGAGGCTCGGGTGCGCAAGTACAGCAACGCCGCGATAGCGGCCGTCACCGTGGTCGCCCTGTGCTCCGGGGCCTGGCTGCTGCGCAGCGGCGCCGAGCGGCACCCCCCACCGCAGCCGTCCGCCGCCCAGGCGCACGCCGACCCCGCCGGCCGGCAGCCGTCCGCCGCGCCCGCGCTGCCGCCGTCCCCGCCCGACCGGATCCGCATCCCGTCGATCCGGGTGAACGCCCCCCTGATGGGCCTCGGCCTCACCGCGGCCGGCAGCCTGGACGTCCCGCCCGCCGAGCGGACGAACCTGGCCGGCTGGTACGAGGCCGGGACGACCCCCGGCGAGCGCGGCACCGCGATCGTCGCGGGCCATGTCGACAACGCCGAGGGGCCCGCCGTCTTCTACCGCCTGGGCGCCCTGCGCAAGGGCAGCACGGTGGAGGTGGACCGGCGCGACGGAGGCACCGCCGTCTTCACGGTCGACTCCGTCGAGGTGTACGACGCCCGGGACTTCCCCGACGAGAAGGTCTACGGCGCGGCCCGCCGCCCGGAGCTGCGGGTGATCACCTGCGGCGGGGGCTACTCACGCGCCACGGGCTATCAGGGCAACGTCGTCGTCTTCGCGCACCTCACCGGCAGCCGCTGACCCGCCCAGGATGTTGCTCTTGCCCCAGTCGCCCAGCGGTTCCAGGGCGGTGTTGAGGCTCACGCCCTTCGGTGTCAGCGAGTACTCGACGCGCGGCGGCACCTCGTCGTACTCCTCGCGGTGCACGATGCCGTCCGCCTCCAGCTCCCGCAGCTGGGCGGCGAGCACCTTCTCCGTCACCCCCGGCAGCCCGCGGCGCAGCTCCCCGAAGCGGTGCGGACGCACCGACAGCTCCCACAGGATGAGCACCTTCCACTTGCCGCCGATCACGTCCATCGCCGCGTCGATGCCGCAGACGTACGACCCCGGCCGTCGCCCCGTCGCCATGTCGGTCCCCCTGCCTCGATGCTTTCCCGGAGGTAAGCGCCCACTCCAAAGTACGTACTTGAGCAGGACGTTCACTCTCTACGAGGCTAACCGCCATGACTGACAACGCCTCCTCCCCGACCCCGCGCACCCCCCTCACCCTGCTCGGCACCGGCGCCATGGGCACCGCCCTGGCCCGTGCCTGGCTCGCCGCCGGACATCCGGTGACCGTCTGGAACCGCACCCCCGCCCGAGCCGAGGCGCTGGCCGCCGAGGGGGCCACGGTCGCGAGCAGCGCCGCCCGGGCGGTGGCCGCCAACCGCCTGGTGATCGCCTGCCTCCTCGACGACGACTCCCTCGGCGAGGCCCTCGCCGACGCCGATCTCACCGGCCGGGACCTGGTGAACCTCACCACCGGCACCCCGGCCCAGGGCCGTGCCCGCGCCGCCTGGGCCGAGGAGCGCGGCGCGCGTTTCGTGGATGCCGGGATCATGGCCGTACCGCCGATGATCGGCGGCGCGGACAGCGGGGCGTACGTCTTCTACAGCGGCTCCCCGGAGCTCTTCGAGGAGCACCGCGAGACCCTGGCCGTCCCGGCCGGGACCAGTTGGGTCGGCACAGACCCGGGCTTCGCCGCGCTGCACGACGTGGCGCTGCTCAGCGCGATGACCGGGATGTTCGCCGGGATCTTCCACGCCTTCGCGCTGGTGCGCCGGGAGGACATCGCGCCGAAGGAGTTCGCGGCACTGCTCCAGGGCTGGCTCACCGCGATGGCGCACACCGTCCACTCCACGGCCGACCAGCTGGAGAGCGAGGACTACACGAAGAACGTCGTCTCCAACCTCGCCATGCAGGCGGCGGGCAACGCCACCCTGCTGCGCACCGCCGAGGAACAGGGGGTGAGCGCGGAACTGCTGACGCCGTACATGACCTTGATGGACCGGCTGCTCGCCCAGGACCGGGGCGAGGAGGACACCACGGGAATGATCGACCTGCTGCTGCACGACAAGCGCTAGGCCCCCGGCCGCAGGGCCGCAGGGCCGCAGGGCCGCAGGGCCGCAGGGCCGCAGGGCCGCAGGGCCGCAGGGCCGCAGGGCCGCAGGGCCGCAGGGCCGCAGGGCCGACAGGCCGCCCAGCCACCAGGCCCCCGACCGCCAGACCGCCGGGCCGCCAGGCCGACAGGCCGACAGACCGACAGACCGCCTGGCCGAGGACCCCCCGGAACCCTCCCCGTCCTCACAGCCCGCCCCGGCCGTCCCCGGGAAACCCTCACACCACCCCCCGGGCCCCGCTGAGGGCAGCGTTCCTCGCGGGAAACAGACGTGATGCGGTCGGGAAACACCCGCACCGCACGCTCGATGGCATGACCTCGAATACGCGTGTGGTGGTGATCGGCGCCGGCCTCGCGGGCGTACGGCTCGCCCGGCGGCTCGGTGAGCTCGGCACGCCCGCGCTGCTGATCGGCGAGGAGGAGCACCGGCCCTACAACCGGGTCCTCCTCGCCGAGGTGCTGGCCGGGCGGTACGCCCCCGAGGTGATCGCGCTGCCCACCCCGGCCGGGCTCCTGCGCACCCGGGTCACCCGCATCGACCGCGAGGAGCGCACCGTCGAGTGCGCGGACGGCGCGAAGATCGCATACGACACGCTGGTCCTGGCCACCGGCTCCAACCCGGTGCTGCCGCCGCTGCGCGGACTGTTCACCGCCGATCATGTGCTGCCCGAGGGCGTGCACGCGTTCCGCACCATGGACGACTGCCTGGGCCTGTCCAAGGCGGTACGGCCCGGAGTGCGCGCCGTCGTCATCGGCGGCGGGCTGCTCGGCGTCTCCGCGGCCCGCGCGCTCGCCGTGCGCGGCGCCCAGGTCGTCCTCGCCCAGCAGTCCGAGCGGCTCATGGAGCGCCAGCTCGACCCGGGCGCCTCCAAGCTGGTGCTGCGGCATCTGAGGGACCTCGGCGTCGAGGTGCACACCGAGTGCCGGGTGCGCGACGTGCGCTGCGTCGGCGGCGCGGTCCGCTCGGTGGAGATGGCCGACGGATACGCCCTCGACGCCGACCTGGTGGTGCTGGCCTGCGGGGTCCACCCGCGCGCCGGGCTCGCCAAGGACGCCGGGCTCGCCGTCCACAAGGGCATCCTCGTCGACGACGAACTGCGCACCTCCGACCCGCACATCCGGGCCGTCGGCGACTGCGCCCAGCACGACGGCACGCTCTACGGCCTCGCCACCCCGGCGCTGGAACAGGCCGACGCGCTCGCCGGACTGCTCGCCGGGGACGCCACCGCCCGCTACACCGGCACCCGGTCGCTGACCCGGCTGACGCTGCACGGCAACTCCGCCTTCGACCTCGCCGCGTTCGGCGAGACCGAGGCGCTCCCGGGCGACGACGTCGTCCAGCTCACCGACGCCACCCGAGGCACCTACCGCAAGGTCGTCGTCCGCGACGACCGCGTGGTGGGCGGCGTGCTCGTCGGTGAACTCGGCACCGTCGGCGCGCTCGCCCGCGCCTGGGAGGGAGCGGAGCCGCTCCCCACGGACGGCGCCCCCCTGCTCCACCTGCTCACCAACGACGGAGGCTCCTGATGACCGCCACCCCGGGGCCCACCCCCACGATCGTGCTCGTCGGCCACGGCATGGTCGGCCAGCGCTTCCTCGAAGCCCTCGCCGAGCGCGGCCTGACCGCCACCCACCGCGTGGTCGTGCTGTGCGAGGAGCCGCGTCCCGCCTACGACCGCGTCGCGCTCACCTCGTACTTCTCGGGCAAGACACCCGAGGACCTCTCCATGACGGACATGGAGTTCATCGAGAAGCACGCGATCGAGCTGTACGTCGGTGACCCGGCCGAGACGATCGACCGCGCCGCGAAGAAGGTCACCGCCCGGTCGGGCCAGGTCTTCGCGTACGACACGCTCGTCCTCGCCACCGGCTCCTTCCCGTTCGTGCCGCCCGTCCCGAACAAGGACGCCGAGGGCTGCTTCGTCTACCGCACGATCGAGGACCTGCTCGCGATCGAGGAGTACGCCAAGAAGGCGACCACCGGCGCCGTGGTCGGCGGCGGTCTGCTCGGCCTGGAGGCGGCCGGCGCGCTCAAGGGCCTCGGACTGACCTCCCACATCGTG
Organism: Streptomyces sp. NPDC002779; assembly: GCF_042888685.1. NCBI lineage: Bacteria > Bacillati > Actinomycetota > Actinomycetes > Kitasatosporales > Streptomycetaceae > Streptomyces > Streptomyces sp. NPDC002779. Next base: position 620,143 of record NZ_JBIAQC010000002.1, on the reverse strand, counting down.
GAGTTCGCACCGCGGCTGATGCCGGTGCAGGTCGACGAGGGCGGCGGCGCGGCGCTGCTGCGCACGATCGAGGACATGGGCCTGAGCGTGCACACAGGGGTGGGCACGCAGGAGATCGTCGTCGACGAGGAGGGCGCCGTCACCGGCATGAAGCTCTCCGACGGCTCCGAACTCGCCACCGACCTGGTGGTGTTCAGCGCCGGTGTCCGCCCCCGCGACCAACTGGCCCGCGACTGCGGCCTCACCGTCGGCGAGCGCGGCGGCATCGCGGTCGACGAGCAGTGCCGCACGGTGAACGACCCGCACGTGTTCGCGATCGGCGAGTGCGCGCTGGCCGCCGACGGCCGGGTGTACGGCCTGGTCGCGCCCGGTTACGAGCAGGCCGAGACGGCCGCCGCCACGATCGCCGCCGACGAGGCCGCGTTCACGGGAGCAGACCTGTCCACCAAGCTGAAGCTGCTCGGCGTGGACGTCGCCTCCTTCGGCGACGCGCACGGCACCACCGAGGACTGCCTGGACGTCGTCTACTCCGACTCCCGCGCGGGCCTGTACAAGAAGCTGGTCATCGGCCGCGACGGCACCCTGCTCGGCGGCATCCTGGTCGGCGACGCGGAGGCGTACGGCACCCTGCGCGCCTTCACCGGCTCGGTCCCGCCGGTCTCCCCCGAGTCGCTGGTGCTGCCGGCCGGCGCGGGCGCCCCGGTCCAGCTCGGCCCGTCCGCCCTGCCCGACGACGCGATCGTCTGCTCCTGCCACAACGTCTCCAAGGGCACGATCCGCGGCGCGGTCACCGACCATCAGTGCACGACCGTGCCCGAGGTGAAGAAGTGCACCAAGGCCGGCACCGGCTGCGGCAGTTGCGTCAAGGTGCTCGGACAGCTGGTCACCGCCGAGCTGGAGGCGTCCGGCGTCGAGGTCGACAAGGGCCTGTGCGGCTGCTTCGGCCAGACCCGCGAGGAGCTCTACGAGATCGTCCTCGCCCTGCGCATCAACAAGTACCAGGACCTGCTGGACCGCTACGGCCGGGACGGCGCCCGGGGCGGCGACGGCTGCGAGATCTGCAAGCCCACGGTGGCCTCGATCATCGCCTCCCTCGCCCCGGCCATCGGCGCCGAGGGCTATGTCCTCGACGGCGAGCAGGCGGCGCTGCAGGACACCAACGACCACTTCCTCGCCAACCTCCAGAAGAACGGCTCGTACTCGGTCGTGCCCCGCATCCCCGGCGGTGAGATCACCCCGGAGAAGCTGATCGTGATCGGCGAGATCGCCCGCGACTTCGGGCTCTACACGAAGATCACCGGCGGCCAGCGCATCGACATGTTCGGCGCCCGCGTCGAGCAGCTCCCGCTGATCTGGACCCGGCTGGTGGACGCCGGCTTCGAGTCCGGCCACGCCTACGGCAAGTCGCTGCGCACGGTGAAGTCCTGCGTGGGCCAGACCTGGTGCCGCTACGGCGTGCAGGACTCCGTCCGGATGGCGATCGACCTGGAGCTGCGCTACCGAGGGCTCAGGTCACCCCACAAGCTCAAGTCGGCGGTCTCGGGCTGCCAGCGCGAGTGCGCCGAGGCCCAGTCCAAGGACTTCGGCGTGATCGCCACCGCCAACGGCTGGAACCTCTACGTCGGCGGCAACGGCGGCGCCACCCCGCGCCACGCGGACCTGCTCGCCCAGGACCTCTCCGACGCCGAACTGATCCGCCTGATCGACCGGTTCCTGATGTTCTACATCCGCACCGCCGACCGGCTGGAGCGCACCTCGACCTGGCTGGAGCGGATCCCGGGCGGCCTGGACCACGTGCGGGACGTGGTCGTCGAGGACTCCCTCGGGATCTGCGAGGAGCTGGAGTCCCTGATGGCGGCCCATGTCGACCACTACCGCGACGAGTGGGCCGAGACCATCAACGACCCCGAGAAGCTGGCCCGGTTCGTGTCCTTCGTGAACGCGCCGGACACCCCCGACCCGGTCGTCGGCTTCGTCCCCGAGCGCGACCAGATCAAGCCCGACCTGCCGCTGCTGTCCATCGGCCGCCGCCCCCTGGAAGGAAGCGCCCAGCGATGACCCTGGCCCCCGAGACGACCGACCTCAAGGTCCAGCTCCAGCTGGACTCCGGTGAGGACACCTGGTTCACGGTCTGCGACCTGAGCCGGCTGCTCCCGGGCCGCGGAGTGGCGGCCCTGCTGCCGGACGGCAGCCAGGCGGCCCTCTTCCGCGACCGTGCCGGCACGCTGTACGCCATCGACAACCGCGACCCGTTCAGCGGGGCCGGGGTCCTCTCCCGGGGACTGACCGGCACCCACCAGGGGCGGCCCTTCGTGGCCTCCCCCCTGCTGAAGCAGCGGTTCGACCTCGCCTCCGGGCAGTGCCTGGACGACGAGTCGGTACGGGTGCGGACGCACCCGGTCCGCACGGCCGTCGGTACCGGCCCGGTGCTGGACGGCGGGGCCACCGCCTGAGAAAACGGCTGGCCGAGCGGGGGCGGGCGCTGCTTCCATGGCGGCATGGTGCCCACCGACCGTCTCCTCGCCTTCGCGGCCATGTCGTTCCTGCTGATCGTGGTCCCCGGACCCAGCGTGCTCTTCGTCGTCGGCCGGGCCCTCGCCCAGGGCCGGCGGGCCGCCCTGACGACCGTGGCGGGCAACACCGCCGGTGCCTATGTGCTGGTGCTGGCGGTGGCGTTCGGGGTCGGCTCGGTCGTGGAGCGCTCGGTGCTGGTGTTCACGGCCCTCAAGCTCGCCGGTGCCGCCTACCTCGTGTACCTGGGTGTCCGGGCCTGGCGGGAGCGCGGGGCGCTGCGGGCCGCGTTCGCCGAGGACCCGGCGGGGGCCGCCGGGCCGGGCAGTGCGCGCACCTTCTGGGAGGGGTTCGCGGTGGGCGTGACCAACCCCAAGACGATCGTGTTCTTCGCGGCCGTGCTGCCCCAGTTCGTGGACCGGGGCGCGGGCCAGGTGACGGCTCAGATGCTGCTGCTCGGCCTGGTCTTCAACGTCATCGCGCTCGCCTCCGACAGCGTCTGGGGACTGGTCGCGGCGACCGCCCGGGGCTGGTTCGCCCGCTCACCCAGGCGGCTGTCGGCGGTGGGCGGAGTCGGCGGGATGACCATGATCGGCCTCGGTGTCACGGTCGCCGTGACGGGCCGCAAGGACTGACCCTCACGCGGTCAGGGCGTCGTAGGCCACCCCGGTCAGCCGCTCGGAGGCGGCCCACAGGTGCTGCCCCAGCGCGTCGTCGACGGTCCAGGGCGCCCGCCAGGACGGTGCCGGCGCGCCGCGCCAGCCCGCGAGGGACGGCCCGGTGAAGGAGTCGGGCGCCACGCCGGGTGCGGTGGCCGCGTACAGCGTGGGCAGGGCGCCGGCGTCGGCGGACTGGGCGACGACCCGGTTGCCGAGCCCCATGACGCGCTCGGCGATCCGGCGGCCCGCCATCCGCGGCCCCGCCGCCTGGAGGTTGGTCGCCGCGTACCCCGGGTGGGCCGCGGCCGCCACCACGTCCGACCCGTGCGCGGCGAGCCTGCGCGCCAGCTCGTGCGTGAACAGCAGGTTGGCGGTCTTGGACCGGCTGTAGGCGATCCAGCGCCGGTAGCGGCGCTCGCTGTTGAGGTCGGTGAGGTCGACGGTGGACACGGCGTGCATGAGGCTGGAGACGGTCACCACCCGGGCCCCCGGGGTCCGCAGCAGCACCGGCAGCAGCAGCCCGGTGAGCGCGAAGTGCCCCAGATGGTTGACCCCGAACTGCCGCTCGAACCCGTCCGTGGTCGTCCCGTAGGGCAGCGCCATCACCCCGGCGTTGTTGACGAGGAGGTCGAGCCGGTCGTACGGCAGGCGGGACGCGAACTCCCGTACCGAGGCGAGGTCCCCGAGGTCGAGCCGCGCGTACTCCACCTCCGCGCCCGGTACCTCGGTCACCAGCCGGTCCCCGGCCTCGGCGCCGCGCCGTTCGCTGCGGCAGGCGAGCACCACCCGGGCGCCCCGGCGGGCCAGCTCGCGTGCGGTGACGTACCCGATACCGCTGTTGGCGCCGGTGACCACGGCGACGCGTCCGCTCTGGTCGGGGACGTCCCCGGTGTTCCAGCCGGCCATGACCGGGCTCCCTCCGCCGCGGGCTCCCGCTCAGCCTACGAGAGGACGCGCTCCGCGGAACGTCACAACCTGTCCATGGACTGTCAACCCGGTGCCCCTGGGCACGGTAACCCCGCCGCCCTAGCGTCCCTCTCCGCACGGCCCCCGCCGCCGACCGGTGGCGGGGCGGTCACTCCTCCCTTGGAGCGAGAGTGGAACGTCGTACTGTCCTGCGTGCGGCCGTCCTCGGCGGGTCCTCCGCCGTCTTCGGCGGAACCCTGTGGCGCGGCGCCGCGTACGCCGCGCCCGCCCAGCCCGGCACCGGCCCGTACGGGGCGCTCGGCGCGCCGGACGCCCGCGGCATCCGGCTGCCCAGCGGCTTCACCAGCCGGGTGATAGCCCGGTCCGGTCAGACGGTCCCCGGGACGTCGTACACCTGGCACAACGCCCCCGACGGCGGGGCCTGCTACGCGGACGGCACGGGCTGGATCTATGTCTCCAACTCGGAGATCAACCCGGGCGGCGGGGTGAGCGCGGTGAAGTTCTCCGCCACCGGCGCGATCACGGGGGCGTACCGCATCCTGTCGAACACCCGCACCAACTGCGCGGGCGGCAAGACGCCGTGGAACACCTGGCTGTCCTGCGAGGAGGTCTCCCTGGGCTACGTCTACGAGACGGACCCGTGGGGCGTGAACGCGGCCGTGCGGCGGGACGCGATGGGCCGCTTCAAGCACGAGGCGGCGGCCGCCGACCCGGTCCGCAAGGTCGTCTACCTCACCGAGGACGAGACGAACGGCCGCTTCTACCGCTTCGTGCCGAACACCTGGGGCAACCTCTCCTCCGGCACCCTCCAGGTGATGGTCGCGGGCTCCGGCACCTCGGGCTCCTTCAGCTGGGCGAACGTCCCCGACCCGGACGGCTCCCCCACCACCACCCGCACCCAGGTCTCCGGCTCGAAGTCCTTCAACGGCGGCGAGGGCTGCCACTACGCCGACGACAAGGTGTGGTTCACCACGAAGGGCGACAACCGGGTCTGGCAGCTCAACCTCCTCAACAACACCTACGAGCTGGCCTACGACGACTCCCTGGTGACGTCGGGCACGGCCCCCCTCACCGGCGTGGACAACATCACCGGCTCCTCCTCCGGTGACCTGTTCGTCGCCGAGGACGGCGGCACCATGGAGATCTGCGTCATCACCCCGGACGACGTCATCGCCCCCTTCCTGCGCATCGACGGCCAGTCCGGCTCGGAGATCACCGGCCCGGCCTTCTCCCCCGACGGCCGCCGCCTGTACTTCTCCAGCCAGCGCGGCACGACGGGCAGCTCCTCGGGCGGCATCACCTACGAGGTGACGGGTCCGTTCCGGGCCTAGCCTCCACGGCCGGGCGGTGGCGCAGAGCTACCGCCCGGTCACGTCACGCTTGCATCACAGGTCCGTCGAACCGCCGCGCCACCATGCGCCCCTCAATACGGTCAACACCTCAATTCCGGACCAAGGGGGGTTCCATGAACCTGTTCCGCATGCCCGCCGCCTTAGCCGTGGCCGCGTTCGCGCTGGCTGTGACGCCCGGCGCCGCCCAGGCCCACGAGGGCACTCACCCGTTCGAGAACTGCTCCGAGGCGTACGCCAACGGGTACGCGAACATCGCCGAGGGCGACGAGCACTACGGCAGCCATCTGGACCGCGACGCGGACGGCATCGGCTGCGACCAGCCGCCCGCCGACTTCGAACCGGCCGACGAGGCGGCCGACGACGCGGGCAAGGACACCGCCGACGACACCGACCTCGCCGCGACCGGCGGCGACGGCGCCACCCCCTACCTCGCGGGCGGCGGCGCGGTCGTCATCCTCGCCGGCGGGGGCGTACTGATGGCCGTCCGCCGGCGCCGGGCCGGAACGGAGTAGAACGCGCCAAGGAGCGGCACCCCCGCACGGGTGCCGCCCCCTTCTCGCGTTCCGGAGCCGCCGTGGATCGGTACTGAGGGTCGGGGACCCACGACGGCTCCGGAGCCTGGGAAGGTCAGCGGTGGTCGCTGCCCTCCGACTGGGTGGCCGCACGGCCCGCTTCCAGGCGGGCGACCGGGATGCGGAACGGCGAGCAGGAGACGTAGTCCAGACCCACCTCGTGGAAGAAGTGCACCGACTCCGGGTCACCGCCGTGCTCGCCGCAGACGCCGAGCTTGAGGTCGGGGCGCGTTTCGCGGCCGGCCTTCGCGGCGGCGGCGACCAGCGAGCCCACGCCGTCCTTGTCGATCGTCTCGAAGGGGCTGACGCCGAAGATGCCCTTCTCCAGGTAGGCCGTGAAGAACGATGCCTCCACGTCGTCCCGGCTGAAGCCCCACACCGTCTGGGTGAGGTCGTTCGTGCCGAAGGAGAAGAACTCCGCCGCCTCCGCGATCTGACCGGCGGTCAGCGCGGCGCGCGGCAGCTCGATCATCGTGCCGATCGCCAGCTTCAGCTGGGTGCCGGTGGCCGCCTCGACCTCCGCGATCACCGCGTCGGCCTCCTCGCGGACGATCTCCAGCTCCTGGACCGTGCCGACGAGCGGGATCATGATCTCCGCACGCGGGTCGCCCTTGGCGTTCTTGCGCTCGGCCGCGGCCTCCGCGATGGCCCGCACCTGCATGGTGAACAGGCCGGGGATGACCAGGCCGAGGCGTACGCCGCGCAGACCCAGCATCGGGTTCTGCTCGTGCAGCCGGTGCACGGCCTGGAGCAGCCGCAGCTCGTTCTCGTGCGGGTCCTTGCGGGCCTCCGCCAGCGCCACCCGCACCGACAGCTCGGTGATGTCCGGCAGGAACTCGTGCAGCGGCGGGTCGAGGAGGCGGACCGTCACCGGCAGACCGTCCATCGCCGAGAACAGCTCCACGAAGTCCTGCTTCTGCAGCGGCAGCAGCGCCTTCAGGGACTCCTCGCGCTCGGCCTCCGTGTCGGCCAGGATGAGGCGCTCGACCAGCTCACGCCGGTCACCGAGGAACATGTGCTCGGTACGGCACAGGCCGATGCCCTGGGCGCCGAAGCGGCGGGCCCGCAGCGCGTCCTCGGCGTTGTCGGCGTTGGCGCGCACCCGCAGCCGGCGCTTGCGGTCGGCGAACGCCATGATCCGGTGCACGGCCTCCACCAGCTCGTCGGCGTCGTTGGCGCCCGCGTGCATCCGGCCCTCGAAGTACTCCACGACGGGAGAGGGGACGACCGGCACCTCACCGAGGTACACCTTGCCGCTGGAGCCGTCGATGGAGATGAGGTCGCCCTCCTCCACCACATGCCCGCCCGGCACGGTCATCCGGCGCCGCTTGGTGTCGACCTCCAGCTCCTCGGCGCCGCAGACACAGGTCTTGCCCATGCCCCGGGCGACCACGGCCGCGTGGGAGGTCTTGCCGCCGCGGGAGGTCAGGATGCCCTCGGCCGCGATCATGCCGTCCAGGTCGTCGGGGTTGGTCTCCCGGCGGACCAGGATGACCTTCTCGCCCGAACGCGACCACTTCACGGCCGTGTACGAGTCGAAGACCGCCTTGCCGACCGCCGCGCCCGGCGAGGCCGCGATGCCCCGGCCGACCTGCTGGGTCTTGGCCTCCTCGTCGAACTTCGGGAACATCAGCTGCGCGAGCTGGGCGCCGTTGACGCGCTGGAGCGCCTCGGTCTCGTCGATCAGGCCCTGGTCCACCAGCTGGGTGGCGATCCGGAAGGCCGCGCCCGCCGTGCGCTTGCCGACGCGCGTCTGCAGCATCCAGAGCTGGCCGCGCTCGATGGTGAACTCGATGTCGCAGAGATCCTTGTAGTGGTTCTCCAGGGTCTCCATGATCTGCATCAGCTGGTCGTACGACTTCTTGTCGATCGTCTCCAGCTCCGCCAGCGGCACGGTGTTGCGGATGCCCGCCACCACGTCCTCGCCCTGCGCGTTCTGCAGGTAGTCGCCGTACACGCCCTGGTGGCCGGAGGCCGGGTCACGGGTGAAGGCGACGCCGGTGCCCGAGTCCGGGCCCAGGTTGCCGAAGACCATCGAGCAGACGTTGACGGCCGTGCCCAGGTCGTGCGGGATGCGCTCCTGACGGCGGTACAGCTTGGCGCGGTCGCCGTTCCAGGAGTCGAAGACCGCCTTGATGGCGAGGTCCATCTGCTCGCGCGGGTCCTGCGGGAAGTCCCGGCCCGCCTCGGTCTTGACGATCTTCTTGAACTTGGCGACGAGCTTCTTGAGGTCGGCCGCCTCCAGCTCGGTGTCGACGGTGACCTTCTTGGCCGCCTTCGCCGCCTCCAGCGCCTCCTCGAACAGCTCGCCGTCGACGCCGAGGACGGTCTTGCCGAACATCTGGATGAGGCGCCGGTAGGAGTCCCAGGCGAACCGGTCGTCGCCGGCCTGCTTGGCCAGGCCCTGCACCGACTTGTCGGACAGGCCGATGTTCAGCACCGTGTCCATCATGCCGGGCATGGAGAACTTGGCACCGGAACGTACCGATACGAGGAGGGGGTCGTCGGCCTGGCCGAGCTTCTTGCCCATCTTCGTCTCGAGGGCGTCGAGGTGCGCACTCACCTCGTCACGCAGTGCCGCCGGCTCCTCGCCACTGTCGAGGTAGACCTTGCAGGCCTCGGTGGTGATCGTGAAGCCCGGGGGGACGGGGAGGCCCAGGTTGGTCATCTCGGCGAGGTTCGCACCCTTACCGCCCAGAAGGTCCTTGAGCTCCTTGTTGCCCTCGGTGAAGTCGTAAACGAACTTTTTGTTTTCCGACACGGGTCCCAACTCCTCGAGGACTCGGTGGCTGCCCTGACGGCGAGGAACATACCCAGATCGAAGGCGCCTGGGTACGTCCACTTGTGCGTCATGCGCCTGTAACCAGTCGTCACCCACCGGATCGAAAGTCAAAGCTTGGCAAGGAAGCGCACCGCCATGTGTTCACTTCTTGAACGAATACACCTCCCCGGATCCAGAGAATGCGCTCACCTGAGCGGCTCTCTCCACGTCTGAGTTCGCTCGATGAACGATCAAGGGGTGGCACCGAGTGCCACCCCTTGGAGAAGTGCAGTAGCCCATGATTCGCTCATCTGAGCGCAACCCTTATCAAGGGTGGCGAGAATCACGCTGCCACAGCCGCCGGGATTTCACCATGCGGACGTGGCGTGAGACCGGAAACGCGCCGGTCACACGCCGAGCGCGGTGAGCCGCTCCTCGGCCCGCTCGGGCGCGTACAGATGCTCCACGACCAGCGCTCCGGCCCCGACCAGACCGGCCCGCTCGCCCAGCCGGGAGGTGACGACCTCCAGATGAGCGGTGGAGCGCGGCAGCGCCCGCTGGTAGAGCAGCTCGCGCACTCCGGTCAGGAACGGCGTCCCGGCCAGGTCGCCCGCGATCATCAGCACCCCGGGGTTGAGCAGCGTCACCACGGTCGCCAGCACGTCCCCGACCTGCCGTCCCGCCTCCCGGGCCAGGCCCACGGCCTCCGGATGCCCCGTCGCCAGCAGCTCCCGCACATCCGAGCCGGACGCCGCCCGCACCCCGGCCTCGGCCAGCCGCCGGGCCACGGCACCGCCGCTCGCCACGGCGGCGAGACAGCCGTAGGACCCGCAGCGGCACAGGGCGTCGGCGCCCACCCGGATGTGCCCGATGTCCCCGGCGCCCCCGTCGATGCCCCGGAAGAGCGAGCCGTCCACGACGACGCCCGCGCCGATCCCGGTGGAGACCTTGACCAGCACGAACGCCGAGCAGTCGGGGTATGCGGTGCGCTGCTCGCCGTACGCCATGAGGTTGGCGTCGTTGTCGACGAGGACCGGCACCCGGGGCGCCGCGGTGTGCTCGGTGAAGGATCTGGCGAGACGGCCGGTGATGTCGTAGCCGTCCCAGCCGGGCATCATCGGCGGCTGGATCACCCGGCCGGTCTCGCTGTCGACCGGGCCCGGCACCGCGAGTCCGATGCCGCAGACCTCGCCGGCCCGGTGGCCGGCCTTCCCCAGCAGGTCGGCGAACCAGCGGCCCAGTTCGCCGAGGACCGCCTCGGGACCGTCCTCGACGACCAGGGTGCCGCCGTGCTCGGCGAGGATCTCGCCGGTCAGCGTCAGGACGGCGGCGCGGGCGTGCCGGGTGTCGAGGTCGGCGGCGAGGACGACGGCGTGCGCGTCGTCGAACTCCAGGGTGATCGAGGGGCGCCCGCCCAGCGGGGAGTCGACCGGGCCGCCGGCGCCCTCGCGCAGCCAGCCCGCGCGGAAGAGCCGGTCCAGGCGCTGCCCGACGGTGGCCCGGGACAGCCCGGTGACCTGCTGCAGGGCCCCGCGCGTGGTGGCCCGGCCGGTGCGGACCAGTTCGAGCAGATCGCCGGCGCTGACCTGACCGCGACCCGTCATGCGCACCCCCTTGTGTTTCTCAAGCTTGCATTACATATTGAGTTTTGCGTGTTAAATAGACGTAACCCTACGGTAGCCACTGCCGAACCGATCAGCCCAGTCGTCTCCGGGGAGTCCCGAGTGGATCGCATCGCCGCTTTAGCCGCCCGCCCCGCACAGCGGCCCTTCGTATACGACCCGGCCGACACGGCAGGTTCGCTGCACCTCGCGGCCGCCCGGGTCCTGGAGTCCAACTGGACGGGTGCCTCCACGGTCCCGTCGCGCGGGCTGTATCCGCACCAGTGGTCCTGGGACTCGGCGTTCATCGCGATCGGCCTGCGGCATCTGTCGCCGTTACGGGCCCAGACCGAGCTGGAGACGCTGCTGGCCGCCCAGTGGGGCGACGGACGGATCCCGCACATCGTCTTCAACCCCTCCGTGCCGCTCGACGCGTACTTCCCGAGCCCCGACTTCTGGCGCTCCTCGACCGCGGGGCGCGCTGCGGGCGCCCCGCGCACCGTACAGACGTCCGGCATCGTGCAGCCACCGGTGCACGCCCTGGCCGCCTGGCTGGTGCACCTGGCCGACCCCGGTCTGTCCCGCGGGAGCGGCTTCCTGGCCCGGGTCTACCCGAAGCTGGCGGCCTGGCACCGCTATCTGCTGCACCGGCGTGACCTGGGCGGCGGCGGCCTCGCCTCCGTCGTGCACCCGTGGGAACAGGGTATGGACAACAGCCCCTGCTGGGACGCCCCGCTGGCCCGCGTCGCCCCCGCCCCGGCCCGCTCCTTCCGCCGCGCCGACCTGGACCACGGCGCCCCCGAGGACCGGCCGACGGATCTGGACTACGGGCGGTACGTCCGGCTGGCGACGGACTACCGGGACGGCGGTTACGCCGACGGGACGGGCGCGTTCGCCGTGGAGGACCCGGCCTTCAATGCCCTGCTCATCGCCTCCGAGCACGCCCTGGCCCGGATCGCCCGCGAACTGGGAGCGACGGGCACCGCCCGCCACGCGCGCGCCGAGCGCCTGACGGGCGCCCTGGTGGAGCGCCTGTGGGACCCCGAGCGCGAGATGTTCTGCTGCCGGGACGTGCGCGGCGGCGGGCTGATCCCGGAGCGGTCGGTCTCCGGCCTGATCCCGCTCCTGGTGCCCACGCTGCCGGGCAGAACCGCCGAGGCCCTGGTGCGCACCGCCCGCGGACCGCACTTCTCGCTCGGCGACACCACCCGTCTGGTGCCGAGCTACGACCTGCTCGGCGAGGCCTTCGACCCGCACCGCTACTGGCGCGGCCCGGCCTGGTTCAACACCGCGTGGCTGATCGAGCGCGGCCTGCGCACCCACGGCGAGCACCATGCGGCCGACGCGCTGCGGCGCTCGGTGCTGGAGCTGGCCGGCAGCTCCGGATTCGCGGAGTACGTCGACCCGTACACCGGCGCGGCCTGCGGCACCGCCGACTTCAGCTGGACCGCGGCGCTCGCGCTCGACCTGCTGCACGACGAGCCCGCGAGGGACCCGTACGGCGTGAGGGAAGTCAAGGGAGGGGACCGGGGATGACGGAGCGCCATCATCTGCTCGTGCACGGGGAGACGTTCGCCGCCGTGGGGGACGGCGGGGACATCAGCGGTGTGCGGGGCGTCGGCTCGCCGGACGGCTTGTTCGTCCGTGACGCCCGGCACCTCAGCCGCTGGCAGCTGACGCTGGACGGCGCGGTGCCGGAGGCGCTGACCCCGGTGGCCGACGGAGACACCGCCCGCTGCGTCCTGGTCCCCCGGGGCGGCCGCCAGGAGCCCCCGGCGTACACGCTCTTCCGCGAACAGGCGGTGGGGGACGGCTCGTTCGTGGAGTTGTTGCGGGTGACCAGCAACCTCCCCGTCCCCTCCACGGTCCGCCTGGCGATCACCGCGGACGCGGACTTCACCGACCAGTTCGAACTGCGCTCCGACCACCGCACCTACACCAAGACCGGCGCCACCCGCTCCCGCCATGTCCTCGACCACGGCCTGGAGTTCACCTACCGGCGCGGTGAATGGCGATCCCGTACGACGGTCACCGCCGAGCCGGCCCCGGACGCGGTGGAGGAGACCGGAACCGGCGCGCGGCGCCTGGTCTGGACCCTGGACCTGGACCCGCACGGCACGGCGGAACTGGCGCTGCGGGTGATGGCCCGCCCGCACGGCGACAAGCGGGCGCTGCGCGTACCGCGCTCCCCCGCCGCGCTGAACGACCAGCTGATCGCCCTGGAGGGCGAGTTCGTGACGGGCGTCTCCTTCCCCACCGGCTGGCCCGAGCTGGCGGCGGCCTGCGCCCGGGGCCTGGCGGACCTGGCCTCGCTGCAGATCCCGGCGACGGGTCTGGACGGCGAGGAGGTCCGGGTACCGGCCGCGGGCGCCCCCTGGTTCCTGACCCTGCTGGGCCGGGACGCCCTGCTCACCTCCCTGTTCGCCCTCCCGTACCGCCCGGCCCTCGCGGCGGCCGTCCTGCCCGCGCTGGCCGCCACCCAGGCCCGGGAGACGGGCACGGCCTCGGTGGCGCAGCCCGGCAAGATCGTGCACGAGGTCCGGCATGGCGAGCTGGCCCACTTCGGCCAGGTGCCGTACGGCCGCTACTACGGCTCGGTGGACGCGACCCCGCTCTTCCTGGTCCTGCTGGGCGCGTACGTGGAACACACCGGGGACGTCGTCCTGGCCCGCCGGCTGGAACCGCACGCCCGGGCCGCCGTCGCCTGGATGCTGGACCACGGCGGCCTGACCTCCCGCGGTTACCTGGTCTACCGCGCCGACCGCGGCGGCCTGGCCAACCAGAACTGGAAGGACTCCCCCGGCGCCATCTGCTGGGCCGACGGCACCCGGGCGAGCGGCCCGGTGATGGTGGCGGGCGCGCAGGGCTACGCGTACGACGCGCTGCGGCGCACGGCCGGGCTGTCGCGGACGGTGTGGGCGGACGCGACGTACGCGGCGCTGCTGGAGCAGGCGGCCGGCGACCTGCGGGACCGTTTCCAGCGGGACTTCTGGATGCCGGAGCACTCCTTCCCGGCGCTGGCCCTGGACGGCGAGGGCCGCCAGGTGGACGCGCTGGCCTCGGACGCCGGGCATCTGCTCTGGTCGGGCCTGCTGGACAAGGAGTACGGCGCACTGGTGGGCCGGCGCCTGCTGGAGGCGGACTTCTTCTCGGGCTGGGGCGTGCGCACCCTGGCCGCGGGCCAGCCTGCGTACCACCCGCTCTCCTACCACCGCGGCTCGGTGTGGCCGCACGACAACGCGCTGATCACCCTCGGCCTGTCCCGCTACGGCCTGCACGACGAGGCCCGGACCGTGGCGCACGCCCTGGTCGACGCGGCGACGACCACGGGCCACCGCCTGCCGGAGGTCCTGGCGGGCTACGGCCGCGACACCCACCCCGAGCCGGTCCCCTACCCCCACGCCTGCGTCCGGGAGTCCCGCTCGGCGACGGCCCCCCTGGCCCTGCTGACGGCGGTGGGCGGGGCGTAGCGCCCCGGTTGTTCACCGAACGGTGGGGCGGACGGGCTGAACAAGCGCGGGTGCGGGCCCGTACGACATCACGGCGGGCCCCCCGCCACCAGGGACCGCACGGAAGGACCACCGGGTGCCCGCCTTCACGCGCCTACACCGCCCACCGCAACCAACGCCCCCCGAGGCCACAACCACGGAGGCGGCGATACCTTCGCCCGCCACAACCGCCCCGCCGGGGGAAGACGCCCCGTCGGGCGAAGACGGCTCGGGCGGGGACGGCGGCACGGCCGAGGGTGGCGGCGCGGCCGGGAACAGCGGCACGGCGGAAGGCGTCGACGCGGGTGCGGACGGCGGCACGGCCGAGGACGGCAAAGCGGGCGCGGCCGAAGAAGGCGGCGCGGCGGAGAACCGCAGCGCGGGCGCGGACGGCGGCACAGCCGAGGACGTGAACGCGGGCGGGGTCGGCGACTCGGACAAGGACGGGGGCTCGGGCGGACAAAGCGGCGCGGCGGGTAAGGCCACCGCGGCCAAGGACAGCAGCGCGGCCAGGGACGGCAGCCCGCCCGGAGACAGCGGCCCAGCCAGGGACAGCGGCACGACCGCGGGCGAGGACGGCGGCTCGGGCGGACAACGCGGCGCGGCGGAGAACGGCAGCGCGGGCGCGGACGGCGGCGCAAGCGAGGACGTCGACGCGGCCAAGGACCGCAGCGCCGCCAAGAACCGGAGTTCGGGTGGCCGGGGCTGGAAGTCACTGGTCGTCACCGTTCTCTGCGCGGTGCTGGTCCTGGGCGCCCTTCTCCTCCCCAACAGCCTGGCCGCCCTGCGTCCCAACCGCTTCGCCCGTATCCCCGCGGAAGCGATCGTCGGTGCCGCCGTCCTGCTCGCGCTGCCCCGGCGTCCGCGCATCGCCCTCGCGGCCGTGGCGGGCACCGCCCTCGGTGCACTCACCGTTCTCAACTTCCTGGACATGGGGTTCCGCGCCTACCTGGGCCGGGGCTTCAACCTCGTCCTCGACTGGTCCCTCCTCGACGACGCCCAGGGGTACATGAAGGACTCGATGGGCGCCGCCACCACGCTCACCGCGACCATCGGCGCCGTCCTGGTCGCCGTACTCCTCCTCGTCCTCACCGCCCTGGCCACCGTCCGCCTCGCCACCTTCCTCGCCGGCCACCGACAGCGGGCCACCAAGGCCACCCTCGTCGCCGGGACGGTCTGGATCACCTGCTCCACCCTCGGTCTCCAGCCGGCCGGCATGCCCCTCGCCGCCGACCGGGCGGCCTCCGCGCTGGCGATCCAGGCGAGGCGGGTGCAGGCCACCCTGAAGGACGAGGCGGCCTTCGCGAAGGAGGCGAGGGCGGACACCTTCGGCGCGACTCCGCCCGCCCAGCTCCTGCCCGACCTGCGCGGCAAGGACGTGATCTTCACGTTCATCGAGAGCTACGGCAGAAGCGCCATCGAGGACCCGGTCATGGCACCGGGCGTGACGGACACGCTCGACGCGAGCACCAAGTCGCTCCAGGCGGCGGGCTACCGGGCGCGGAGCGGCTGGCTGACCTCCTCGACCTACGGCGGCAGCAGCTGGCTGGGCCACTCGACGTTCCTGTCCGGCCTGTGGATCGACAACCAGCAGCGCTACACCACCGTCACCTCCGGCGACCACCTGTCCCTCACCAAGGCGTTCCGGAAGACCGGCGCCTGGGACACGGTGGGCATCATGCCGGGCATCCAGAAGGCCTGGCCGGAGGCCGACTTCTACGGCCTGGACAAGGTCTACGACGCCTTCGGACTCGGGTACCAGGGACCGAAGTTCAGCTGGTCGACCATGCCGGACCAGTACGCACTGGAGGCCTTCCAGCGCATGGTCCACGGCAAGAAGCGCGACAAGCCGCT
The DNA here is from genome assembly GCF_042888685.1 of Streptomyces sp. NPDC002779. NCBI lineage: Bacteria > Bacillati > Actinomycetota > Actinomycetes > Kitasatosporales > Streptomycetaceae > Streptomyces > Streptomyces sp. NPDC002779. The sequence goes on along the minus strand of NZ_JBIAQC010000002.1, from coordinate 604,418 downwards.
GATGTCGGAGATCATCCTGACCTCCAGCCACCAGCCCTGGGCACCGATCCCCACGCTGGTCGACTGGGACGACCTGGGCGACGGCTCGCTCTTCGACGCCGTCCAGCGGGACGGCGAGAAGGCGCAGGACGTCATCACGGACACCACCAAGTCCCGGGAGGAGTACGGCAGGTCGATCGAGTACTCGGTGACGTCCCTGACCCAGTGGCTGGAGCGCTACGGCACCGAGGACACGGTCCTGGTCTTCCTCGGCGACCACCAGCCGATCGCCAGGGTCAGCGGCGACAACGCGAGCCGGGACGTCCCCGTCTCCCTCGTGGCCAAGGACCCGGAGGTGCTGGAGAAGATCACGGACTGGAACTGGACGGAGGGCCTGCAACCCGCCCCCGACGCCCCGGTCTGGAAGATGGACGCCTTCCGCGACCGCTTCCTGACGGCCTACGGTTCGACACCCCACCCCACCAAGGACTAGCCGCCGGAGGTGTCCAGCTCCGCGTCCTCGCTCACACCCGCGCAGTCGTACGGGTCCTTCAGCCAGCCGTCCGGCAGGACGACCCGGTTGTTGCCCGACGTACGGCCCCGCGGCCCGTCCGCCCCGAGCGGCCAGGGCTGATCGAGGTCCAGCTCGTCGAGTCCGGACCGCAGTTCCGACAGCGACGAGGTGACGGCGAGCCTTTTGCGCATCTCGGAGCCGACGGCGAAGCCCTTCAGGTACCAGGCGACGTGCTTGCGGAAGTCGATGACGCCCCGCGCCTCGTCGCCGATCCACTCGCCGAGGAGCGTGGCGTGCCGGACCATCACGTCGGCGACCTCGCGCAGCGCGGGACGCGCGATGTCCTCGGGGCGGCCCTCGAAGGCGGCGACCAGGTCCGAGAACAGCCACGGCCGCCCCAGGCACCCCCGCCCGACGACGACGCCGTCGCAGCCGGTCTCCCGCATCATCCGGACCGCGTCCTCGGCCGACCAGATGTCGCCGTTGCCGAGCACCGGGATCTCCGGCACATGCTCCTTCAGGCGGGCGATGGCCTCCCAGTCGGCCGTGCCGCCGTAGTGCTGCGCGGCGGTACGGCCGTGCAGCGCGATCGCCGTGACGCCCTCCTCGACCGCGATCCGGCCGGCGTCGAGGTAGGTGATGTGATCGTCGTCGATGCCCTTGCGCATCTTCATCGTCACCGGCAGCTCCCCGGCCCCGGAGACCGCCTCGCGCAGGATCGCCCGCAGCAGATTCCGCTTGTACGGCAGTGCCGACCCGCCGCCCTTGCGCGTCACCTTCGGCACCGGGCACCCGAAGTTCAGGTCGATGTGGTCGGCGAGGTCCTCCTCCGCGATCATGCGGACGGCCTTGCCGACGGTCGCCGGGTCCACGCCGTACAGCTGGATCGAGCGGGGCTTCTCGGTGGCGTCGAAGTGGACCAGCTGCATGGTCTTCTCGTTGCGCTCGACCAGCGCCCGAGTGGTGATCATCTCGCTGACGAACAGCCCTTTGCCGCCGCTGAACTCCCGGCACAAGGTACGGAAGGGCGCGTTGGTGATCCCGGCCATGGGGGCCAGGACGACGGGCGGCTGAACAGTGTGCGGGCCGATCTGCAGGGGCTTGGGCATGCCTCCATTGTGCCGTGCAATGAGTTCGTAAAGTTCTTTAGTTAACCGCACTATCGAATTTCGGGTTGCGCTGGAGCGCATGCCCGAGCTCAGCCCCCGCCGCCGCCTGCTGGTCCTCGCCGTCTGCTGCATGAGCCTGCTCATCGTGAGCCTGGACAACACCGTGCTGAACGTGGCACTGCCGTCGCTGCAGGAAGACCTGCACGCCGACACCGCCGGGCTCCAGTGGACGATCGACGCCTACACCCTGGTCCTCGCGTCCCTGCTGATGCTCGCGGGCTCCACGGCCGACCGGATCGGCCGCAAGCGGGTCTTCATGGCGGGGCTGGTCGTGTTCACGCTCGGCTCGCTGCTGTGTTCCCTGGCACCCAGCCTGGAGCTGCTGATCGCGGCCCGGACGGTCCAGGCCGTCGGCGGTTCCATGCTCAACCCGGTCGCCATGTCGATCATCACCAACACCTTCACCGATCCCCGGGAGCGGGCCCGCGCGATCGGCGCCTGGGGGGCGGTGGTCGGCATCTCGATGGCCGCGGGGCCGCTGGTGGGCGGGCTGCTGGTGGACTCCGTCGGCTGGCGCTCGATCTTCTGGATCAACCTGCCGGTGGGGATCGCCGCGCTGCTGCTGACCCTGCGGTACGTGCCCGAGTCCCGGGCACCCGAGCCCCGCCGGGTCGACCCGGTCGGGCAGGTGCTGGTGATCGTGCTGTTCGGCGCGCTGACGTACGCGATCATCGAGGCGCCGCACGCCCCGACCGCGGCCGTTCCCTTCGCGGTACTGGCGGTGGTCGCGCTGGTGGCGCTGCTCCGGTACGAACCGCGCCGTGCCGAACCCCTGATCGACCTGCGCTTCTTCCGTTCGGCGCCGTTCAGCGGGGCGACGGTGATCGCGGTCAGTGCGTTCGCGGGGCTGGGCGGGTTCCTGTTCCTGTCGATGCTGTATCTGCAGAACGTGCGCGGGCTCAGCGCCCTGGAGGCGGGGCTGTGGATGCTGCCCATGGCCGTGCCGACCTTCCTGTGCGCTCCCCTGTCGGGGCGGCTGGTGGGCAGCCGGGGGCCTCGGGTGCCGCTGCTGGTCGCGGGGGTCTCGATGACGGTGAGCGCGCTGCTGTTCGCCCTGTTCGACGCGGAGACGTCCCATGCCGGTCTCTTCACCGGGTACGTCCTGTTCGGCATCGGCTTCGGGTTCGTCAACGCGCCCATCACCAACACGGCGGTCTCCGGGATGCCGCGCGCCCAGGCCGGGGTCGCGGCGGCCGTCGCCTCCACCAGCCGGCAACTGGGCCAGACCCTCGGCGTCGCCGTCGTCGGAGCGGTACTGGCGGCGGGTATCGGCACCGCGTCGTACCGGGAGGCGTTCGTGTCGGCCGCGGCACCGGGCTGGTGGATCCTCACGGCCTGCGGGCTGGCGGTCCTGGTCCTCGGCCTGCTCACCACCGGCCCCTGGGCGCGCGGCACCGCGGAACGCACGGCACGGCGACTCGAGACGGTGCGGGCAAGCGACCGGAGTCGTCTCCACGCGTAGCCGCCCATGGCCCGCAGGACACAGGTTGGCCAACTCCCTGTGAAGAGGGCCCCTGTCGATCACGGTCTTGCTGCACACTCCTCCTTGACTTCCCGGGACTCTGGAGGCGTCGTGCCGCCGATCAACACGAGCAAGGTCACCCGCTGGGACCAGCACGGACGCGAGCACGTCGTACAGGTGCGGCGGGCCGGAGTGCAGCGCACGGTCAGGTGCGAGACCTGCGGGTGGCGCATCTCGGCGCAGTTCCTGCCGTGGCTGAAGGCCGAGGAGCATCTGGCTCAGGCGCACCAGGCGACCGTGGACCCGTCCGTCGCCTGACCGGGCGGGCCCGCCTCCCGCAAGTATCTTGTGGGAGCGCTCCCATACACGGCAGGATGCACGGGTGACCCCACTGCCCGCCGTACGCCCCTATCGCCCCGCGGACCGCGCCGCGCTCGACGACATCTGCGTCCGCACCGCCCACGTGGGCGGCGACAGCCGACCCTTCTACGCGGATCCCGGCGTCTTCCCGGCCACGTTCTCCGCCCCCTACGCCGAGTTGGAGCCGGAGCTCGCCTTCGTCCTCGACGACGGCCGGGGACAGGCGGTGGGGTACATCGTCGGCACCGCCGACACCCCCCGCTTCGCCGCCGACTTCCGCCACAAGTGGCTGCCGACGGTCGCCGACCGCTACCCGGCGCCCGAGGGCCCGCCCACGACCCCCGACGAGACGATCGCCGCGCTGCTCCACCACCCCGAGCGGATGGTCCTGCCGGAGCTGCTGGTCTACCCCGCCCATCTGCACATCGACCTGCTCCCCGACTGGCAGGGCAAGGGCCACGGCCGCGCCCTGATGCGGACGTTCCTCCACGCCCTGCACACCGGCGGGGTCCCGGCGGTCCACCTGTCCATGGCGACGGCCAACACCCGGGCGCGGGCCTTCTACGACCGGATGGGCTTCCACGAGATCCAGGTGCCGGACCCGGGCGGGGCCACCTACCTGGGGCGGACGACCAAGGAGACCTGAGCCGTCAGACCGCCCGCAGCCCTCGCGCCAGCAGCTCCACCACGGCCTCGAACTCGTCCTGGGCCCCCGGCCGTTCCCACTCCCGGTGGTAGCCGGGGTCGTGGAAGCGGGCGGTGGCCTGGAAGACGGCGCGGGCGGTGGTGAGCGGGTCGGCGGAGGCGAAGGCGCCGGAGGCCACGCCCGAGCGGACGATCTCGGCGAGCTGACCGGTCAGTTCCTCGATGTGCTCGTCCACCGCGTCGCTGTTCTCCGCGGTCAGCACGGTGTACGTGGCGAACAGCTCGGGGTCGTCCCCGGCCTTGTGCCGCTTGGCGTCGAACAGGGCCAGCAGCCAGGCCCGCAGCCGGGTCTCCGGGTCGCGTCCGCCCTCCGCGACGATCCCGGCCAGCACCGCCGACGTACGGTCCAGCCAGCGCTTGGTCACCGCCTCGCGCAGCGCCGCCTTGGTCCGGAAGTGCCGGTAGACGCTGCCGTGGCTGACGCCGAGTGCGCGGGCCACGTCCACCACGGTGGCCTTGGCCGGGCCGTGGCGGCGCAGCACGTCCTCGGTGGCTTCGAGGATGCGCTCGGCGGTCAGGGCTTCGGAGGTCGGTGCCATGCAGGAGACCGTACCGCCGGGTGCTACTTGCTGCCGAGGTGGGCCATCTGCGCGGCCGGGTAGCGGTCGCCCGCGGCGGCGTCGGCGGGCACCACGCGCTCGATCGCGGCGAGGTCGGCGGCGTCCAGCGTCACATTGAGGGCGCCGAGGGATTCGGTCAGCCGCTGCCGGGTGCGGGCGCCGACGAGCGGCACGATGTCCTCGCCCCGGGAGAGCACCCAGGCGATGGCGATCTGGGCGACGGTGACGCCCTTCCGCTCGGCGATCGCGCGCAGGGCCTCGACCAGGTTCAGGTTGTGCCGGAGGTTGTCGCCCTGGAAGCGGGGCGACAGGGAGCGGAAGTCGTCGGGGGCGAGCCGGCGGTCGCCGGTGAAGTGGCCGGAGATCAGGCCGCGGGACAGGACGCCGTAGGCGGTGATGCCGATGCCCAGTGCGCGGGTGGTCGGCAGGATCTCCTCCTCGATGCTCCGGGAGATCAGCGAGTACTCGATCTGGAGGTCGGCGATCGGGGCGGTGGCGGCGGCCCGGCGGATGGTCTCGGCGCCGACCTCGCTCAGGCCGATGTGGCGGACGTAGCCCTTCTCGACGAGTTCGGCGATGGCGCCGACGGTCTCCTCGATCGGCACGTCCGGGTCGAGCCGGGCGATGCGGTAGACGTCGATGTGGTCGACACCGAGCCGCTGCAGGGAGTACGCGGCGAAGTTCCGCACCGCGGCGGGCCGTCCGTCGTAGCCGCTCCAGCCGCCGTCGGGGTCGCGCAGGGCGCCGAACTTCACGCTGACCAGCGCCTGTTCGCGGCGGCCTGCGGGCGCGCCGCGCAGCGCCTCGCCGATCAGCATCTCGTTGTGGCCCATGGCGTAGAAGTCGCCGGTGTCGAGCAGGGTCACGCCGGCCTCCAGCGCGGCATGGACGGTCGCGATGGACTCGGCCCGGTCGGCGTCGCCGTACAGCGCGGACATGCCCATGCAGCCGAGGCCGAGGGCGGAGACCCGGGGGCCGGTGGTTCCGAGGGTTCGGGTGTTCATCGTCATGCCTCCACCCTGCCGCAACGGCTGACAGATTTCAATATCTGTCATTCCATATCTGTCATTCCATACTTGCCAGTCCGGTCCTTGCCGGTCAGCCGGACGTCTCGGGCCGCGCGGGCGGGACCCCGAGGACGTCGAGCATCGCCCGGGTCGCCGGGCTGGGGTTGAACCGGCTCCACGCGAGCACCTCGATGCGGCGCGGCCCGCCCACCACCGGGACCAGCGCCAGTTCGGGGTCACCGGCCGCCAGGGGGCGGGCGAAGGCCGACGGCAGCAGGGCCACCCCCAGCCCGCGCGCCGCCAGCCGGACGATCAGCTCGACGACCCCGACCTCGTACGCCACGTCCCGCGCCAGCCCCGCCGCGGTGAACGCCCGGTCGGACTGGGCCCGGGCGGGCGTGCCGGGCATGAAGTCCACGAACGTCTCGCCCGCGATGTCCCGCAGGGTGACCCGGGAGGCCGCCGCGAGCCGGTGCCCGGCCGGTACGACCAGCACATGCTCGTCATGGTCGAGCACCAGGGTCTCCACCGTCGCGGGCCGCTCCCCCTCGGGCAGACCGAGAAAGGCGATGTCCAGCTCCCCGGCCCGGACGGCCGCCACCAGATCGTCGCTTCGCCCGGAGCGCAGCACGACCCGGACCTCCGGGTGCCGCGCCCGATACCGCTGCAACAGCTCCGGTACGTCGACCGCGGCTGTGGTGACGATCACGCCGACGGCGAGCCGGCCCCGTACCACCCCGGCCGCCGCGGCGGCGTCCGCGACGGCGCGGTCGGCGGCGGCCAGGCACTCCCGGGCCCGCGCGACGAACGCCTCACCGGCACTGGTCGGTTCCACCCGCCGACTGGAGCGGGCGAACAGCCGGACCCCCAACTCCCTTTCCAGAGCGGCGATCCGGTGACTGAGCGACGACTGCACCACGGAGCACCGCTCCGCCGCCCGCGTGAAGTTGCGGGTCTCGGCGACGGCGACGACGTACCGCATCTGCTGAAGATCCATCGAATGATGGTCCTCATTCATCGCTGCCATGGCAACCATGCTTTGGAGCCATGACGGGCCCCGGACGAGACTGCACCGCATGCAGACCTCGACCGCACGGGCCCCGGCCCCGCGGCACGCGGCGACCGTCGCGCTGACCGCCCTCGCTCCCGCGTCCTGGGGCACCACCTACGCCGTGACCACGGAGCTCCTGCCGCCCGGACACCCGCTGTTCGCCGGGCTGATGCGGGCCCTGCCCGCCGGGCTGCTCGCCCTGGCGGTCACCCGCGTGCTGCCGCGCGGCGACTGGTGGTGGAAGGCCGCCGTCCTCGGCACCCTCAACATCGGCGCGCTGTTCCCTCTGCTGTTCGTGGCGGCCGAACGGCTCCCCGGCGGTGTCGCGGGCACCCTCAGCGCCGTCCAGCCGTTGCTGGTCGCCGCCCTGGCGATCGGGGTGCTGCACCACCGGCCGACGGCCTGGACCTGGACGTGGGGGGTGCTGGGCGTGGTCGGGGTGGGGCTCGTGGTGCTCGGGCCCCAGGCCCGGCTGGACGCCGTCGGCGTGCTCGCCGGCCTCGGCGGTACGGCGGGCATGGCGGCCGGCGTCGTCCTCACCAAACGCTGGGGCCGCCCGGCGGGCATCGGCGCGATGACGCTGGCGGGCTGGCAACTGACGGTCGGCGGGCTCGTGTTGCTGCCGCTCACCGTCGCCTTCGAGGGGGCGCCGCCGGCGGTCGGCGGGCAGGCCCTCGCCGGGTATCTGTGGCTGGGCGGTATGGGCGGGCTGATCTCGTTCACCCTGTGGTTCCGCGGGATCGGCAGGCTGCCGCTCCGCGCGTCCGCCCCGCTGGTGCTGCTGTCCCCGCTGGTCGCGGCCGTCGTCGGGCTCGCGCTCGGCGAGACGCTGAACCCGCTCCAGGCCCTCGGCTTCACCCTCGCCCTGGCCGCGCTGCTGGCCGCGCAGTTCACCGCCCCTGACGTGTCACGCCTGTTCGGGCGGGACGCGGCCAGGACCCCCGTACCGGAATACCGGACCCAAGGAGAGCGGACCCCATGACCACAGGACAGACGACAGGACGGACGACCGCCGTGCTCGGCGCCACCGGCATGGTGGGCAGCCGGGTGATCACCGAGGCCGTGGCACGCGGCCACCGGGTGCTCGCCCTGTCCCGGAAACCTGCCGATGAGCGCCCGGGTGTGACACCGGTCCCGGTCGACGCGGGCGACCCGGACGCCCTGCGCGCGGCCCTCACCGGCGCCTCCGCCGTCGTGGTGGCCGTGCGGACCGAACCGGCCGACCGGGACTTCCTCGTCGGTACGACCCGTACGGTGCTGGACATCGCGGCCGGGACCGGGATGCGCGTCCTCGTGGTCGGCGGCGCCGGCGTCCTGCGCAGCCCCGGGAACCCCGCGCTGCTGGTCGCCGACAACCCCGCGTACGTTCCCGCCGAGGTGACGTCGGTCGCCGCGGCCGGGGTGGCCCAGCTGCGGGCCTGCGAGGCCCACGCCCACGCCGACTGGGCCTGTCTGGCGCCGCCCGCCCTGCTCGCTCCCGGGGAGCGGACCGGCCGCTACCGGCGCGGCACCGGCACCCTGCTCACCGCCGCCGACGGCCGCTCCTGGATCAGCGCCGAGGACCTGGCCGTCGCCGCGCTCGACGAACTGGACTCCCCCGGCGCCGACCGCCTGTTCACCGTCGTCCATCACGGCTGAGGAACTACCGGGGGGTGAACGCCAGCTTCGCCCCGAGGGCCACGAAGGACCCGGCGAAGCTGCGGCGCAGCCAGGCCATCACCCTCGGCCGGGCGATCACCTGGTTGCGGACGGAGGCGGCGAGGACGCCGTAGAGCGCGAAGACGACGAAGGTCGCCGCCATGAACACCCCGCTGAGCGCCAGCATCCGCGGCACCGCGCCCGGCCCTTCCGGGTCCACGAACTGAGGCAGGAAGGCGAAGAAGAACATCGTCAGCTTGGGGTTGAGGAGATTGATCAGCACGCCCCGGACGATCATCCGCCCGGCCGACATCGGCGCCGCCGTGCGGTCCACGGTGATCGCCTCCTTGTCCCGCAGCGTGGCCCAGGCCATGTAGAGGAGGTAGGCGACACCGGCGTACTTCAGGATCTGGAAGGCCGTGGCGCTGGCATGCAGCAGGGCGGCCACCCCGGTGATCGTGGCCAGCATGTGCGGCAGGATCCCGAGGGCGCAGGCGAAGGCGGCCACCACACTGGCCCGCCGCCCGTGCGACAGACCGGCCGCGAGGGTGTAGACGACCCCGGTACCGGGGGTGGCGACGACGACCAGCGTGGTCAGCAGAAAGGCGAGGCTCATGCGGACCAGCCTGGCCGCGCGATGGCCCCGGCTACAGGGCCAATGCGATGTCTCCATGAAGGACCACCACACCACGACGCCCCCGCCGGACGAGCCGATGTGCTCGTCCGGCGGGGGCGTCGGCGGTCGTCAGCAGCCCAGCAGGCGCTGGGCCAGGTAGCCCTCGATCTGGTCGAGGGAGACCCGCTCCTGCTTCATCGAGTCGCGCTCGCGGACCGTCACCGCGTTGTCGTCCAGGGTGTCGAAGTCGACCGTCACGCAGTACGGCGTGCCGATCTCGTCCTGGCGGCGGTAACGGCGGCCGATGGCGCCGGCGTCGTCGAACTCGATGTTCCAGTTCTGCCGCAGCGCCTGGGCGAGGCCCTTGGCCTTCGGGGAGAGCTCGGCGTTGCGGGACAGCGGCAGCACCGCGACCTTCACCGGGGCCAGCCGGTGGTCGAGGCGCAGCACCGTGCGCTTCTCCATCTTGCCCTTGGCGTTCGGCGCCTCGTCCTCGACGTAGGCGTCCAGCAGGAACGCCAGCATCGCGCGGCCGACACCGGCCGCGGGCTCGATGACGTACGGCGTCCAGCGCTCCTGGGCCTCCTGGTCGTAGTAGGCGAGGTCCTGGCCGGAGGCCTTGGAGTGCGCGGAGAGGTCGTAGTCGGTGCGGTTGGCGACACCCTCCAGCTCGCCCCACTCGTTGCCGCCGAACCGGAAGCGGTACTCAATGTCGGCGGTGCGCTTGGAGTAGTGGGAGAGCTTCTCCTTGGGGTGCTCGTACCAGCGCATGTTCTCCTCACGGAGACCGAGGCCGGTGTACCAGTTCCAGCGCTGCTCCATCCAGTACTCCTGCCACTTCTCGTCCTCGCCCGGCTTGACGAAGAACTCCATCTCCATCTGCTCGAACTCGCGGGTGCGGAAGATGAAGTTGCCGGGCGTGATCTCGTTGCGGAAGGACTTGCCCATCTGGGCGATGCCGAACGGCGGCTTGCGGCGCGAAGTGGTCTGCACCTGGGCGAAGTTGGTGAAGATGCCCTGGGCGGTCTCGGGGCGCAGGTAGGCGACGGAGCCGGAGTCCTGCGTCGGGCCGAGGTGGGTGGAGAGCAGACCCGAGAACTGCTTGGGCTCGGTGAACTGGCCCTTGATGCCGCAGTTGGGGCAGTTGACGTCCGCGAGGCCGTTCTCCGGGAGGCGGTTGTGCTTGGCCTCGTAGGCCTCCTCCAAGTGGTCCGCGCGGAACCGCTTGTGGCAGGAGGTGCACTCGGTCAACGGGTCCGTGAAGGTGGCGACATGGCCGGAGGCGACCCAGACCTCGGAGGCCAGGATCACGGACGAGTCGATACCGACGACGTCCTCGCGCGACGTCACCATGTAGCGCCACCACTGGCGCTTGAGGTTCTCCTTGAGCTCGACACCCAGGGGTCCGTAGTCCCAGGCGGCCTTCTGCCCGCCGTAGATCTCACTGCAAGGGAATACGAAGCCACGGCGCTTGCTCAGGCTGACGATGGTGTCGATCTTGTCGGCGGCCACGGTGCTCTCTTCATGACGAATGGACGGCAGCGAATGCCCCAGGTTACCGGCGCGGCCACCCCCGGTATCAAATCGGTCCCGTGACCGGCGTTTGTTGACAACCGTTTCCAAATTTGTTGAAAATGACTGTCATGAACGTACGACGACAGCACATATCCCGGGTGGCCGTGGCGGCCGTCACCGCCCTCGGTCTCGGCACCCTCTCCGCCTGCTCCGGCAGCGCCGCCGCGGGCAACACGGAGAAGTTCGACGTCGTCGCGTCGTTCTACCCGATGGCCTACCTCGCCGAGCAGATCGGCGGGGACCACGTGAACGTCACCAGCCTCACCGAGCCCGGCCAGGAGCCGCACGACCTGGAGATCAGCGCCCAGCAGACCGCGCAGCTCCAGGAGACCGACGCGGCCCTCTACCTCAAGGGCCTCCAGCCCGCCGTCGACGAGGCCATAGCGCAGGCCGGCGTGAAGACCACGATCGACGCCGCCACGCTCACGAAGCTCGAGGACCACGGCAGCCTGGAGGACAGCCACGAGCACGCCGAGGAAGAGGGTCACGCCGAGGAGGAGGGCCACTCCGAGGAAGAGGCGCACTCCGAGGAGGAGGAGCACGCCCTCGACCCGCACATCTGGCTCGACCCCGTGAAGTACGCCGAGGTCGCCAAGGGCGTCGGCGCCGCCTTCGAGAAGGCCGACCCGGACCACGCGGCCGACTACAAGAAGAACACCGAGGCCCTGGTCGAGAAGCTGAACAGCCTCGACACCCGGTTCGAAGACGGCCTGAAGAACACCGGGACGAAGGTGTTCTTCACCAACCACGCCGCCTTCGGCTACCTCGCCGAGCGCTACGGCCTGACCCAGGAGGCCATCTCCGGCCTCGACCCGGAGAGCGAGCCCAGCCCGGCCCGGATCAAGGAACTCCAGGAGGAGGCCAAGGCCGACGGCGTCACCACGGTCTTCTACGAGACACTGGTATCGGACCGGACCGCGAAGACCCTCGCCAAGGACGCCGGCCTCAAGACGGACGTCCTCGACCCGCTCGAGGGCATCACCGACAAGTCCGAGGGCGAGGACTACATCCAGGTCATGGACGCCAACCTCAAGGCCCTGCAGGCCGCGTTGGGCGCCAAGTGACCGTTTCGGAGGACCGTATGAGCGAGCCCGTCATATCCCTGCGCGGCGTACGCGCCGACCTGGGTTCGCGGCCCGTCCTGCGCGGCATCGACCTCACCGTGTCCGGCGGTGAGGTCGTCGCGCTGCTCGGCGCCAACGGTTCGGGCAAGTCCACCGCCGTGCGCAGCGTCATCGGCCAGGTGCCGGTGAGCGCCGGCGAGATCGAGCTGTTCGGCACCCCGCGCCGCCGCTTCGACGACTGGCACCGGCTCGGTTACGTCCCCCAGCGCACCACCGCCGCGGGCGGCGTCCCGGCCACGGTGACCGAGGTCGTCTCCGCCGGCCGGCTCTCCCGCGCCCGCTTCGGCCTGCTGCGCAAGGCGGACCGGGCGGCGGTGCGCCGGGCCCTGGAGCTGGTCGGCATGGCGGACCGCGCGAAGGACTCCGTGGACGCGCTCTCCGGCGGCCAGCACCAGCGGGTGCTGATCGCCCGGGCACTCGCCGCCGAACCCGAGCTGCTGATCATGGACGAGCCGATGGCGGGCGTCGACCTGGCCAGCCAGGAGGTGCTGGCGCGGACCCTGCGCGAGCAGGTCGCGGCCGGTACGACGGTCCTGCTCGTGCTGCACGAACTGGGCGCCCTGGAGCCGCTGATCGACCGCGCGGTGGTGCTGCGCGACGGCTGCGTCGTCCACGACGGCCCGCCCCCGAAGGCCGTCGGCCAGCACGCGCTGCCCGGCCACGACCATGTCCACCCGCACGCCCCCGCGGGCGCCGAGCCGATCCGCACGGGACTGCTGAGCTGATGGAAATCCTCGACTACGCCTTCATGCAGCGGGCCCTGCTCGCCGCCGTCCTGGTCGGCATCACGGCCCCCGCCGTCGGCATCTACCTGGTCCAGCGCCGCCAGGCCCTGATGGGCGACGGCATCGGCCACGTGGCGATGACCGGCGTCGGCCTGGGCTTCCTGCTCTCCTGGTCCCCGATCTGGATGGCGACCGTCGTCTCCGTCCTCGGCGCGGTCCTCATGGAGCTCATCCGCTGGTACGGCAAGACCCGCGGCGACCTCGCCCTCGCCATGCTCTTCTACGGCGGTATGGCCGGCGGCGTGATGTTCATCAACCTCGCGCCGACGGGCTCCAACGCCAACCTGACCTCGTACCTCTTCGGCTCCCTGTCCACGGTGAGCGAGTCGGACGTCACCGCGATCTGCGTACTGGCCGCCTTCGTGGTGCTGGTCACACTCGGTCTGCGCCGCCAGCTGTTCGCGGTGAGCCAGGACGAGGAGTTCGCCCGGGTCACCGGCCTGCCGGTGCGCGCCCTGAACCTGCTGACGGCGGTCACGGCGGCCGTGACGGTGACCGTCGCGATGCGCGTGGTCGGGCTGCTCCTGGTGTCGGCGCTGATGGTGGTCCCGGTGGCCGCCGCCCAGCAGCTCAGCCGCAGCTTCGCCGCCACCTTCGCCATCGCGGTGGCCATCGGCGTGACCGTCACGATCAGTGGCACGGTCACCTCGTACTACCAGGACGTGCCGCCCGGCGCGACGATCGTGCTGCTGACCATCGGGGCGTTCGTCCTGCTGACCGCGCTGGCCGCGCCGCTCGCCCGGCGCCGCGCGCGGGCCCTGGCCGCCGCGCAGGGCGCCGGGGACCCGGCCGAGTGCGTGATTCCGCCGGGCCGGGGTCCCGGCGGAAAGGTCGGCGTCTGACCGCGCCGACAGCACGGGCTGGCACAATGGCCCGGCAGGCAGACCTGAGGAGGCACCCCGTGACGACCGCTGGACCGCCCGTGAAGGGCCGATCCACCCGGCAGCGGGCCGCCGTGGCGGCGGCCCTCGACGAGGTCGACGAGTTCCGCAGCGCGCAGGAACTGCACGACATGCTCAAGCACAAGGGCGACTCGGTCGGTCTGACGACGGTCTACCGCACGCTCCAGTCGCTCGCCGACGCCGGCGAGGTCGACGTCCTGCGCACCTCCGACGGCGAGTCCGTCTACCGCCGCTGCTCCAGCGGCGAACACCACCACCACCTGGTCTGCCGGGTCTGCGGCAAGGCGGTCGAGGTCGAGGGCCCCGCGGTCGAGAAGTGGGCGGACGCGATCGCGGCCGAGCACGGCTATGTCAACGTGGCCCACACGGTGGAGATCTTCGGCACCTGCGCGGAGTGCGCCGCGCGCTGAGCGGCCCTCAGGCGCCGGAGTCCCCCCGGTCGACGCAGTAGTAGGAGCCGTCGTCCAGGCGGCCCACACTGTCGTGTGACCAGCAGTGCAGCATCGGCGTCAGCGTCCACATCCGCAGGCCCATGAGGGCCACCAGGCAGACGACGGCGAACCGTCCCGCGTACGACCGCCGGCCGGCCAGCGCGAGCGCGCCGACGGACACCAGGGCGGCGAACACCAGCATGGAGACGACGAGCGGGGCCATGTTCTCCCGCAGCCCCGGGAAGCTCTCCATCTCGATGGTGCCGCCGAAGGAGAGCAGCACGAGCAGCGCGGCGAACCCGAACACCAGGCCCGCCGCGCACCCCCGGACGAGCCTCACTCCTGGCGGCCCTCCATGGCCAGCAGTTCCTCGTTCGGGATGGCGCCGCCGAAGCGGCGGTCCCGGGAGGCGAACTCCACGCAGGCCCGCCACAGGTCGCGCCGGTCGAAGTCGGGCCACAGGACGTCCTGGAAGACCATCTCGGCGTAGGCGCTCTGCCAGAGCAGGTAGTTGGACGTGCGCTGCTCCCCGCTCGGCCGCAGGAACAGGTCCACGTCCGGCATGTCCGGGTAGTACAGATACTTGGCGAAGGTCTTCTCGGTCACCTTCGACGGGTCGAGCCGCCCGGCCCGCACGTCCTGGGCCAGCGCCTGCGCCGCGTCCGCGATCTCGGCGCGCCCGCCGTAGTTCATGCAGAAGTACAGGGTCAGCTTGTCGTTGTCCTTGGTCTGCTCCTGGGAGATCTCCAGCTCCCTGGCGACCGACTTCCACAGCTTGGGCATCCGCCCGACCCACCGCACCCGCACCCCGAGCTCGTCCAGCTGGTCCCGGGTCTTGCGGATGAAGTCGCGGTTGAAGTTCATCAGGAAGCGCACCTCGTCGGGCGAGCGCTTCCAGTTCTCGGTGGAGAAGGCGTACAGCGAGATCGCCCCGACGCCCATCTCGATCGCGCCCTGCAGCACGTCCAGCACCCGCTCGGCGCCGACCTTGTGCCCCTCGGTGCGCGGCAGCCCGCGCTCCTTGGCCCAGCGCCCGTTCCCGTCCATGACGATCGCCACATGCTTCGGGACGAGCTCCCCGGGGAGCTTCGGCGCACGGGCCCCGGACGGATGCGGCTCCGGCGCCCTGTACTCCCGACGCTGCCGCCCCAGGATCCCGCGTACGACCATGTGCCCCTCGTCTCCCTTACTTTTCCACGTACCGGAGCGAACGCAGCCCGCGCTCCAGATGCCAGTGCAGATAGGCCGACACCAGCCCGCTGCCCTCCCGGACGTGCCGCGCCTCGCAGGCGTCGGCGGTGTCCCAGTCTCCCGTGAGCAGCGCACCGAGCAGTTCCAGGGTGGCCGGCGAGGGTACGACGCTACCGGGCACCCGGCAGTCGACGCATACCGAGCCTCCGGAGGCCACCGAGAAGAAACGGTTGGGTCCGGGCATCCCGCACTTCGCGCAGTCGCTGAAGCTCGGGGCGTAGCCGTTGACGGCGAGCGACCGCAGCAGGAAGGCGTCGAGCACGAGGTGCGGGGCGTGCTCACCGCGGGCGAGGGTCCGCAGCGCCCCGACGAGCAGCAGATACTGCTGCACGGCCGGCTCGCCCTCGTGGTCGGTGAACCGCTCGGCGGTCTCCAGCATGGCCGTCCCGGCGGTGTAGCGGGCGTAGTCGCTGACGATGCCGCCGCCGTACGGCGCGATGGTCTCGCTCTGCGTGCACAGCGGCAGCCCGCGCCCGATCAGCTCGCTCCCCCGGGCGAAGAACTGCACGTCCACATGGGAGAACGGCTCCAGCCGGGCCCCGAACTTCGACTTGGTCCGCCGCACCCCCCGAGCCACGGCCCGCACCCGCCCGTGCCCCCGCGTGAGCAAGGTAATGATCCGATCCGCCTCGCCCAGCTTCTGGGTACGCAGGACGACACCGTCATCGCGGAACAGACTCACCGCTCACCCCCACGGGCTCCCGGCCGGGGGTCCGGGGGTTGCCCCCCGGCAAGGCACAGCATGACCCGATCCGCTTCCCCCAGCTTCTGGGTACGCAGGACGACACCGTCATCGCGGAACAGACTCATGGCGCCATTCTCCCGTACGCCGCGGGTCAGCGGGGACGGTCGGGGTGGCTCACCGTGAGCGTGCTCGCGCGGAGGCGTTCGGCGGGGGTGGCGTGGCGCAGGGCGTCCGGCGCCACGTCCCATTCGCGGCCCCCGCCGTACGGTCTGAGCTGGACGTACGGGCCTTCGTGGCCCATGACGATGCCGATCCTCCCGGTGCAGATGTCCACGACGTGCGAACCGACGGCTGGCTTCACCGCTGTCATTCCTTCCCCGCTGCCCCGCTGTCCCTGCCGCCTCAGTCGGCGCTGCTGGCCTCCCACAGAGTGTCGAATCGTTCGATGCGCTCCGCCACATGGCCCGGCGTCATCTTCAGCGTGGTCTTGGTGGGCGCGGCCCGCACATCGGGCTCGATCTCGTAGCAGAGCTCACCGTCGAAGATGATGAAGTCGTTCACCGAGGTCACCGGCGCGTTGTCCAGCTCGGACTGGTCGACGATCCGTGCGTCGATGCCGTACCTGCGCTGCCGCTCGCACAACTTGCGCAGCGCCTCCGTGATCTCGTCGGGGCCGTCGACGAGGAACAGCCGCCGTATCTCCACGCCCCGCTTCCTGATCGCGTCGCCCTGCGCGACCAGGTACCGCTTGCCGGGGCCGCTGGACCAGAAGTCCCGGTCGACGGAGGTGCTGGTGGCGTAGAGCGTCTTCTTGGTGCACGCGGTCAGGTCGATCAGCCACTCGTGGTTCTCGCCGGGGCAGTCCGCGGTGCCGTTGCTGAGGCTCTCCATCAGCAGCGCGAGACTGGCGATCTCCTCCTGCGCGAACCGCTTCACGATCTCCGAGCCGTGCTCGCCGACCTGGGTGTACTTACGGGCCAGCCGCGTCACCCCGTCGGAGCGCAGGACCGAGCGGTCGACCTGGCTGAACAGTTCGGTCGCCGCGTTGATCTTGGCGAAGCTCTCGTCGACCGCCGACCGCATCTCCCGGTGATGGTCGGCGAGACTGTCCCGCATCCCCCGGATCCGGCGCGTCTGGGCCTCCTCCACGGCTTCCAGCCGCTCGCCGAAGTCGACCAGGTACTGCATGATCAGCACGGCGCTGCCGACCACCACGGGCATCGTCCACTGCCACTGCTCACTCGCGTCCGGGCTCAGGACGTTGGTCAGGAAGAACGTCCCGGTCGCCAGTAACACGGTGACCAGCGTCTTGCGGAACAGTTTCGACCGGCGTTCTTCCTCGGGCGGTGGTGCCGTCCTCACGTCCCCTGTCGTCGCTCCGTTCATGTCGCTCCCCCGTCGGGTGTGTCGATCGGGCCGCCCCTCAGCGCGTACTCAGCGCCTGGTGCAGCAACGGAATGGTCTGTACGGCCAGTTGGTCGCGGATCCGCTGGACGAGGCTCTGCCACTGGCGGGTGAACCCCGGCTCTCGTTCCAGCTCGTCCCAGAGATGGCCCAGCGCGCGGTCCACATGGGCGCGCGGCATCCACAGGTGCAGCAGATGATCGACGGCCGGCCGCAGCGCGAGCACGGCCGCGGGCCCGTCCGCCGCGCCGAGCCGGCTGCTGTCCAGCAGCCGCACGACGGTCGTCAGCAGCCAGTCGTGCAGCGCGAGGTCCTCGCACAGCCCGGCCGCCGCGCTCGCCGGGGTGTCCGCCGGCAGCCGCAGCTCCATCGTCCGCAGCCCGTCCTCGGCCAGCGTGAAACGGGTCAGCGCCGGGCCCTCGCCGTCCGGTGCCCGTCGTGCGGTCCACCGCAGGTGGGTACGGCGGGACTTGAAGGGCGCCTTGTGGTCGAGCAGGGGGTGGCGGGCCAGCTGGGCCAGCAGCCCCTCGGCGATCGCCCCGAGGTCCAGCTCGCCCCGCCCGGCGCCGCGCAGCACGCCCTCCGCGGTGGCCTGCTCGGGCAGCTTCCCGAACGGCTCGACGAGCCCGGGCCGGACCAGGTACTGCCCCCACGGCCGGCGCAGATCGGGACCGGTGGCCGGGGCGCTGAACCAGGCGGTCGCCTGGAGCACCCGGCCCTCGGTGAGCGCGGCGCGGGCGGCCACCGTGCCGACGGCCCGTACCCGGGCGCCGTTGGAGGTGGGCAGCCGGCAGTCCACGCCGGTCAGCACCTCGGGTGAGCGGACGTACAGATTGGGCCGCTCGGAGACCCGGACGGGTTCGTCGGCGCGCAGCCTGAGCAGCTGTGCCGCGGCCCGGCCGTCCAGTGCCTGGAAGGACGGCAGCAGACCGGTGCGCACCTCGCCGCAGACGAGGACCGGGCGTGCCGACGGTCCGGGGGCCGCCATCTCAGGCCCCTTCGGGGGCGGGCTCGGCGGGCTCCTCGTAGAAGACGTACGAGGCGCGCTGGGCGACCGCGGCGGGGACCTCGACCTGTTCGCCGCGCGAGCGCCGGTCGACCTGTTCCAGCGCCCGGGCGTCGACGTCTGTCTGGTCCAGGACCAGCCGGACGGCGTCCTCGACGGCGAGGAAGCGGTTGGGCATCAGGGTGCAGGTGCGGTAGGCGCTGAACGGGTCGGCGTCCGGGTTCAGCTGGAGCAGCGGCGGCAGCCGGTCCCAGTCGTGCGGGAAGCCGGCGCCGTCCCAGGGCTTCGGGGTCAGCACCGGTTCGCCGAGGTGGCGCAGGAGGCCGAGCCGGGCCAGTTGCCAGACGGCGGCCAGGAAGGGGCAGGACCACAGGCGCCGGCCGTCCTTGTCGGACCACAGCTCGACGTCCATGAAGACGGAGTGGTTGCGGGCGGCCGTCTCCTGGGGCGGCTGCCAGGCGGTGACCTCGGCGAGGGCGGCGCCCCGGCCGGGGCTGCGCTGGCCGTTGGCGAGCCAGCCGGTGCGGCTGACCGGCGGGCGGGACCCGGAGGAGCCGGGCGGCGGCGACTCGACGAGGCGGTGCATCACGGACTCGGCGAGGTCGACGCGGCCGGCGACCGCGCAGCCGGACTCGCGGGCCAGGTAGTCGATGGTGAGCCCGGCCTCCTCGGCCTCCTTGAGGATCAGCGGGAGGAGTTCGGCCGGGGTGGAGAAGCGGCTGAAGTAGTCGTCGACGAGGAAGCAGGTGCTGATCCGCGGCCGGTTCGTCCCGGCCCGGCGGGCGGCGGAGGCGCGGGCGGCGTCCACCCAGATCCGCACCTCGGCGAAGTGCTCGCCGAGCCGCTTGGGCCCGGCCTCGAAGTCCTCCATGTAGAGGTGGCCGAGTTCGAGGGAGAGATGGGACAGCGGTACGGCCTGGGTGCGCGGCTCGGCGCTGGTCTCCCGGAAGACGACATCGCTCATGCCTGCTCCCAGTACTTGTCGTCGGTGAGCCGGCCGGCCAGGTCGCTCAGCGCCTGCCAGGTCTCCATGTTGGCGATCTGGCTGTCGAGCACGTCCTCGTCGGTGATCAGCTGCTCCCGCCACTGCAGCACCGGCTCCAGCGGTACGGCGCCCAGCACCTGGCTGTAGCCGATGCCGTGCGAGGAGGCGAGCTGCTTGAGGTCCCGGTCGCACTCGCGCATCCACGCCGACTGGGTCGCCGAGACCTGCGACCACAGCGCCGAGGAGGGATCGGGTACGGCGGCCCGCACGAACCGGATGGAGCCGCGCAGCGCGTCCTCGTCGTGGCCGCGGGCGACCCCGCCGGCGACGATGCCCCGCTTGCCGAAGACCAGTCCCGCGGCGGCCGCCACATGCTGCCGCGTCCACCGGTGGAAGACCAGCCAGCGCGCCTCGACGCCCCGCATCTCGGGCACCGAGGTGGCTTCCAGGGCCATGTCGACGGCGTAGGAGCGGCCCGCGCTGAGGTCGACGACGATCAGGTCGAACTCGGAGTTGAGCCGCAGCAGCAGATCCACGCAGCGCCGGAGGTTGTCGTCGTCGGTGGCGAACTCGCCGCCGCTGAGGTCGCCCGGCATCAGCACCAGCCGGCCCGAGCCGGGCGGCCGGTTGCGCAGCACCCGGTGCTCGGTGTCCGCCCAGACGTCGACCCGGACGGGTTCACCGACCTCGCCCACCAGGTAGGAGTGCAGTCCGCGGTCCTCGGCGGCCTGGCGGGCGTCGGGCACGTCGAAGACGGCGGAGGCGGTGGGCGAGCCGAAGTCGAAGTCCAGGTAGCAGACGTCGTCCCCGGCCAGCGCCCGGTGGTAGGCGAGGTTGGCGCTGGTCACCGAGCGCCCGGTGCCCCCTTTGTCGGAGGCGGCGAAGATCAGCACCGGGTCACACTCCCTGGGCCGCGGCTTCGCGCGCCCGGCCGAGGGCGTCGAGCTGCCCGAGGACGTCGAGGGCCAGCGAGTAGGCGGTGCCGGGCTGTTCGTCGACGAGGAGCCGGGCGCGGCGCAGCTTGACCTCGATCTGGCGCAGCTGCATGCCGTGCCGGCCGTCGTCCTTGGGGGCGGGCTCCATCTGTTCGTTGCCGAGGAGATGGGCGGCCTCGGAGAGCAGCGCCTTGGCCAGCTCGATCAGTTCGAGGCTGCGGATCGGCGGCTGCTGGTACATCTGGTGGGCCTGCACCATCACTTCGGTGACGCGCTCGGTGATGCTCCAGGACACCGGGACGCGCCGCTTGAGGATGTCGGCCTCGGGGTAGGCGGCGTGGACGTTGTCCCAGAGCCCCGCGCCCTCGCCGTCGCGGATCCGGCGGCGCCACATGTGGTCGAAGATGGCCTCGGCGAGCCCGAGCAGCCGGTCGTGCGCGGTCAGGTTGCGGGAGAGCGTGCACAGTTGGACGGTCCGCTTCAGCAGCTGCGCCGAGAAGTCGCTCATGGACCAGGTCATCAGCGGTCCGAGCCGGTCGCTGCCTTGCAGGGGCAGGGCGACGCCGACGTTGTGCAGGGCGTGGACCATGGGGTCGTCCACCGTCATCCGGCTGGTGATGCGGCCGCGTTCGGCGAGGCGCTCCATGATGGTGACCGTGCGGTTGAGGTCCTCGTCGGTGGCCCGGCGGCGCATCAGGTCGTGCACGAGGATGGCGGCGACGGAGAGGGAGAAGTACTCGGACTCCAGCTTCTGTCCCGTCGTACGCCAGGGGATGTCCTCCAGGGGCCAGCGGTCGGCGTCGAAGCGGGCGATCCGGGACCAGTACTGCTGGGTGAGCTCCCAGCGCAGGCGGAGCGCCTCGGCGAGCCGTTGCTGCTCGGTGTTGAGCAGGCCGAGGGTGAGGGTGCGGTCGGAGAACAGGTCCTGGATGCCGTCGAGGGCGACGACGGTGAAGTACAGGTAGGGCACGGCGTTGGCGGTGCCCTCGGGCTGCGGTCCGATGGGTTCGTCGGTGTCGACCTCGGGGGCGTCCTTCACCAGGGTCCAGGCCCAGCCGCACTCGAAGAGCTGGCTCTCGTCCTTCAGGCCCTCCTGGACGTCGATACCGAGCTGGAGGCTCTCGACGATCGCGGCCCGCAGCGGGCGGAAGCGGTCCTGGAACTTCTTCAGCACCTGGCGCTGCGACATCCGCCCCTGGCCGAGGAGTTCGCACAGGGTCTGGCCCTGGGAGGAGTCGGTGTCGAAGACGTTGACGGTGAAGGAGCGCAGCAGGCTGACCATGGCGGCGGTGAGCCTGCTGCTGGTGGCGGAGCGCAGTTCGGCGATGGTCTCCTTGATGTCGGTGCGCCGGGTCTTGTTCTCGTAGACCTTGAGGAAGCCGAGGGTGGCCAGGCACAGGGTGATGGACATCGAGTAGGAGTCGACGACGCCGAGCCGGCGCTGTTCCTCGGTGAGTTCCTCGGACGGGTCGCGGGCGCCGAAGTAGTAGCCCCCGGCGAACGTGGGCCGCTTGTCCTCGCCGGTGTGGGTGCGCATGAACTCGGCGGCGGCCGTGACGAGGTTGGCGGGGATGTCCAGGCGTCCGCCGGCCTTCTTCAGCACCTGCTGGACGTCGTCCTGGGTGGTGTCCGGGTCGTCCAGCCGGAACGCGGGAATCTCGGTGGCCGGATAGAAGAGGCAGAGCAGTCGCTCCGCGTCGGCGACGCTGCTCTCACCGCCGTACTCGCCCCAGTTCCACTCCCCCGCTTCGAACGAGTGGCGACCGAGCGCCTGCCAGATGTCCAGCAGATGCTGGCGTGGCTTGATCTGCATCCCATGCCCCTCACACAGGCCGCACTGCCAGGAATGGAGGAAAAAACCCTCCGCTGTTTTCAGTCACCCAGCGGCGGAATCCGGGAATCCGAATTCCGTCGACCATAGGCGACGATCATTCCGGAATACCCGTCCCGCACCGCGGCCGAGGATTTCAGACGGACGCTCGTGAAATCGTCGGAGAACCGCTCGAGACTGGCGGACACCTCCGACTCCCCCACATCGCAGGCGGGGAAGAAATGCGCGCCCGCGTGATAGCCCTTGGAATGCTCCATGAAGGCCGCGGCAAAGGGCGCCCCGGGGGCCAGGGCGCGCAGGAAGCACTCGACGCCCCGGTCGAACTCCTCGTGGGAGGAGGTCATCGACTCGGCGACGAAGAACATCGTCCCCATCGACCACCGGCCCTCGTGCCGCACCAGGTCGAAGAGGTTGCCCTCGGCCACCCGGGCGACGTCCCGGAAGCGGGCCCGCGGGTCCATGTCCAGGGCGCCGTAGGCGTCGTTCTTGCACAGCACGCGCCAGAACTGGTCCCAGTTCCCGTCGTAGGAGTCCACCTGGGACCGGAGGTAGCGGACGTTGGCGGGCGAGCGCTCGAAGAGCGTGATCTCGTCGCACCAGGGCAGCATCGCGAGCGCGGGGTAGAGATTGGCGCCGGCGCCGACGTCGATTCCTGAAACAGGTCGGACGCCACGGTTCGGGAAATGATCGCCGAAATGATCCCTGATGACGGAAAGGATCTCCGCGTCTTCCGCCTGCAAGTCGCGGTAGTTGTGATCCACATAGGCGATCGGGTCGAATGCCGCCCAGGACACATCCGCATTCAGCTGGGCATCTCCCGAGGAGCGCAAGGTCATTCATCAACGGTACCAACGGCGGGAGCACCACGGATCCCCCTTGCACCAATCTGACAGAACAACGACCCCGGGCGGGGCGCACGCGGGGCGCATGGGGGCGAATGGATTCCCGCGACCTGATCCGGCCTTGAACGGCCCGATCGTCCCCCGCAAGATGGTCGGAACTCTGCCGAACACACCCGAAAGGCAGACCCCTCGCGTCTCGCTCGTACCACCCGTACGGGTGTCAACGCGCAATTGACCCGGACCCGCAGGGGGGCGGCATGGCGGTTCTTCCAGAGGAACGTTTCCCTTCGCGCGGCGGCCGCACCGGCCATGCGCTCTTCCGCGACCGGGCGTTCATCGACCGGCCCCTGACGATGAGAGGCGTCACCGAGGCCGACCTGCCCGAACTCGTCCGCGTCGACCGCGAGGCGTTCCCCGCGGAGCCCTATCCCTACTTCATCCTGCGGCAGTTGTACGACGTCCACGGCGACCGTCTGCTGGTCCTGGACGACGGCGAGCGGCTGCACGGCTATGTCCTCTTCCCGACCACCTCCGACGGCCGCCGGGGCTGGATCATGAGCCTGGGCGTCACCCGGGACCAGCGCGGCCGGGGGCTCGGCCGGCGGCTGATGCTGGAGGTGCTGCGCCGGCTGCGCACCGAGGGCGTGCGCGAGGTCGGACTGACGGTCGAGCCGACCAACGCCGCCGCGATCATGCTGTACCGGTCGATCGGGTTCTCGTCGCAGGAGGGCGTGCGCGAGGACTACTTCGGGCCCGGCGAGGACCGGCTGGTGATGACGCTGCACCTGTGACCCGGAGGGGTCACCCCGAGCCCGGAGATGGGGGCAATCCCCCCGGAACACAGGGCGTTACCCGGATGTGACGTGCCGTCAAGATCCGCCAGGCTGCTGTGCATGCAGCAGATCACGAGAAGTGCAGCCCTGATCGCCGCGACCGCGGTCGTCCTCGGTCTCGCCGTACCGGCCGGCGCCTTCGACGGCGGCGGCCGTGCCGAGGCCCTCGAGTGGAGCGCGTGCGAGGGGGACGGGCTCGATCCACGGCAGCAGTGCGCGACCGTCCCGGTACCGATGGACTACGCCGACCCCGGCGGCCGCACGATCGACATCGTCATCTCCCGTATCCCCAGCGAGAATCCCGCGGCCCGCCGGGGCGCCCTGCTGTTGATCCCCGGCGGCCCCGGCGGCGACAGCCTCGGCGACCCGTCGGGCAAGGGGCAGCGGCTCCCGCAGAAGGTGCGGGACGCCTACGACCTGATCGGATTCGCCCCGCGCGGGATGGCCCCCTCCACCACCGTCACCTGCGACGTGGAGTACGGCGACCTCGCCGCCTCCAGGCTGCGGCCCTGGCCCGCCGTCGACGGCTCCGTCACCGAGAACATGACCACCGCCCGGCGGGTGTCCGCCGCCTGCGCCGAGAACGGCGGCGAGCTGATCCGGCACATCAACACCGCCAACCAGGCCCGCGACCTCGACCGCGTCCGGGCCGCGCTCGGCGAGCGGAAGGTGTCCGCGTGGGGCGTGTCGTACGGCACCTATGTCGGCGCCGTCTACGCCCAGCTGTTCCCGCACCGCACCGACCGGTTCGTGCTGGACAGCAACAACAACCCCGATCCCGACCGGGTGGTGCGGGCCTGGCTGGCCGCGTTCGAGCAGGGCGTGGAGGACGTCTTCCCCGCGTTCGCCAGGTGGGCGTCGCGGCCCGGCAACCCGGACCGGGTGGCCCGTACTCCCGAGGAGGTGCGCGTGCGGTTCCTGGCACTGGCCGCCCGGCTCGACCGCGAGCCGCTCCCCCGGCCCGGCGCCAACCCGCCGGTGCTGGACGGCAATGAACTGCGCCAGGCCATGCTCTCGGCCATGTACGACCCGGACGACTTCCCCGGCCTCGCGCAGCTGATCCGGGCCGCGGAGAAGGGCGAGGTGCCGCCCGCGCCGCCGTCCCCACCCGAGGAGGTGCTGCAGAACTACCTCGGGGTGGGCGCCGGGAGCATCTGCAACGACTCCGCGTGGCCGACGGACGCCGCCGTGTACCAGAAGGGCGTCACCGAGAGCCGCGCGAAGTACCCGCTGACGGCGGGCATGCCGCGCAACGCCATGCTCTGCGCGGCCTGGCCGTTCCCGCAGAGGGAGCCGGCGGTGCGGATCACCGACCGGGGTCCGTCCAACCTCCTGCTCATACAGAACGAGCGCGACCCGGCCACCCCGCTCAGCGGCGCGAGGAAGCTGCGCGAGGCGCTCGGTGAGCGGGCGGTCATGGTGGTCAACGACGCCACCGGCCACGACGCCTACCTCGCCAACGGCACCGAGTGCGGCGACCGGCTGGTCTCCCGCTTCCTGGCCACCGGTGAGCGGCCCGCCCGGGACGTCCACTGCGACTGAGGCCCCGTCACCGCTCAGCCGAACCGCCGTACGTACCGCCGCTGCCACGGCGTCTCCACCGCCCGCGGGTCGTAGTGGCGGCGGACGTACGCGACCGCCGCCCCGGCCGGTACGCCGTCCAGCACCGCGACACAGGCCAGCGCCGTCCCCGTACGGCCGCGCCCGCCGCCGCAGGCGAGTTCCACCCGCTCGCCCGCGGCCCGCCGCCAGACCTCGGCCAGCACCGCACGGGCCGCCGCACGGTCGGCCGGGAGCCGGAAGTCGGGCCAGCACAGCCAGCGGGACTCCCAGGGGACCTCGGGCGGCCGCCGGCCCAGCAGGTAGACGCCGTACGACGGCGGCGGCGCGTCCGGGGCCGGGGGGCGGCGCAGCGCCCGGCCCCGGATCAGCCGCCCCGAGGGCAGCCGGAGCACTCCGGGGGCCCGCTCGTCCCACTGTTCCTCGCCGGTCATGGAGGTATTCCAACCCGGCCCCGGATCCCGGGCAACCGAATCCGCCCAGGTTCAGTCGTTCCTCGACAAGGGCAAGTGGGCGCTCCCCTTCCGGTGGGGCGTGATCGGTACCGTCGACCCCTCCTCGGTCGCGAAGGTCACCGTCTCCTACGGCGGCGCCACCAGCGAGGCGGCCCTGGGCCACGGCTGGTTCGCGGCCTCCGGCGTCCTGAACGAGCAGGTCACGGTCGCGCCCCGGGTCAAGGGCTACGACGCCGACGGCACGCTGGTCCACGACTCCGGCCAGGACACGTCGTACGCCAAGACGCTGCCGCAGCGGCGCACGAGGGGGTGCCGCACAGGGGTCGGCACCCCCTCCCGGCGCCCACCGCCCCATCGGTCCGATTTATCCCGTTCTAGGCCATCCGCGCGGGATGCCTTGACCGTCCCCATCCCCCCTCCTATGGTCGCGGCTGACTGGCAGGACCCAGGACGCCGTATCTCCCCTCCCCCCACCCCGTCCTCCTGGAGGAACCGTGCGCGACGTGACCCGCGGCGTGGCGGCGCCCGGTCGCCGGACCTTCCTGAAGCAGACCGGCGCGCTGGGCGCGGTCGCCTCCGCGTCCCTGTCGGCCTGTTCGATGGGGCCCGCGTCCACCATCGACACCGGCAGCGGGGCGGGCGGCGCGAACCGGACGCTGACCGCGGTCATCGGCTACGGCAACGACGGCAGCTGGGACCCCACCCAGACCGCGTCGGCGTTCTGCACGGCCGCCAACAACCACATCTACGAGGGTCTGCTGGACACCGACCCCATCTCCCGCGAGCCGTACGCGGCCCTCGCCACCCGGGCGCCGGCCGACCCCGACGCCACCACCTGGCGGTTCACCCTCCGCGAGGGCGCGACCTTCCACGACGGCGAGCCGGTCACCGCCGACGACGTGGTGTTCGTCTTCGACCGGATCCTCGACCCGAGGACCCAGACCCTCGCCAAGGGCTTCTTCGCGAGCTGGCTGAAGGACGTACGCAAGGTCGACGCGCGCAACGTGGAACTGGTGCTCAAGTTCCCGTTCCCGGAGGGGCTTTCGCGGCTCACCCTCGCCAAGATCATGCCGGAGCACGTCTACTCCCGGCCCGGCGGCTGGGACGACGCCATCCGGGGCAAGGCGATCGGTTCGGGCCCCTACCGGCAGACCGCGCACCACCCGAAGTCCCACACCACCTTCGAGGCGTTCGCCGCCTACAACGGCCCGCGCAGGCCAGCCTTCAAGAAGATGAACTGGCTGACCATCGTGGACGCCGCCCCCCGCGTGGCCCGTATCTCGGGCGCCGGCGCCGGTGCGCAGATCTCCGACAACATCCCCTACGCCAACATCGGGCAGCTCCAGAGCAGCGGGCTCACGGTCGGGGGCGGGGCCGGGATGAACAACCTGTTCCTGATGTTCAACACCCGGCACCGCCCCTTCGACGACGTCCGCGTCCGCCAGGCCCTGCACTACGCCATCGACACCGAGAAGCTGGTCGAGGTCGCCCTCAAGGGCCACGGGAAGCCGTCGAGCTCCTTCCTCGACGAGGCCAACCCCGCCTACCGGCGCGCCAGGACCGTCTACGACCACGACCCCGACCGGGCGAAGGCGCTGCTGAAGGAGGCCGGGGTCAGCGGGCTGGAGATCGACATCCTGGCGGTGAACGTCAGCTGGATCGTGGACTGCCTGCCGACCATCAAGTCCTCCTGGGACGCGATCGGCGTGCGGACGACCCTGTCCCCGCAGGAGACGACGGCCGTGTTCACCAAGCTGGACCAGAAGCAGGACTACCAGGTCGTCGCCGCCGCCTCGAACCCCAACCAGTTCGGCCTCGACCCCGACCTGATCATGCGTTACAACTACGGCCCCGACAACCTGTGGATGGGCTACACCCGCTGGGCCACCGACCCGGTCGCCCGGCAGCTCTTCAAGGACATGGACCGGGCCATCCAGGAGCCGGATCCGGAGCGGAAGAAGACGATGATCCAGGAGTACATCGACGTCGTCGCCGAGCAGGCCGTGCTCTACCCGGTCGTGCACAACGAGCTGATGACGGCCTGGAACGCGGGCCTCCTCGCCGGGATAAGGGCACAGCCGTACCCCGGTATCAACGTGCTCCAGGCGAAGTGGGCCTAACGGATGACCGCGGTCCTGCGGATCCTGCTCCGCCGTGTCCTGCTGCTCGTCCCGCTGATGCTCGGCATCGTGCTGTTCGTCTTCGTGGTGATGCGCTTCTCGGACGCCGACCCGGCGTCCGCCTTCTTCCAGGGGGCGAACCCCACCCCCGAGCAACTGCACCGGTTCCGCGAGGACAACGGCCTGCTGGACCCGCTGCCGGTGCGCTACCTCGCCTTCGTGGGCGCCCTGCTCCACGGCGACCTGGGCATCAGCGCGCTCACCCGCGGCGAGGTGATCGACCAGGTGCTGACCGCCCTGCCGCTCACCATGCAGCTCACCTTCCTCGGCCTCGGCATCGCCATGGTGCTGGCGCTGTTCGGCGGCGTCACCGCGGCCGTCTACCGCGACCGGCTGCCGGACCAGATCATCCGGGTCGTCTCGCTGACCGGCGTGGCCGCGCCCGGCTTCTGGCTGGCGCTGCTGATGATCCAGTACCTGGCGGTCGACCTCGGCTGGTTCCCGGCGGGCGGCTACATCAACCCGGCGGACTCCTTCACCGGCTGGCTGAAGACGATGACGCTGCCCGCGCTCGCCCTGTCCCTGCCGGTGGCGGCCCAGCTCACCCGGATCGTGCGGACCTCGGTGGTGGAGGAACTGGACAAGGACTACGTCCGTACGGCGATCGGCAGCGGGCTGCCGCCCCGGGTGGTGGTGGGCCGGAACGTGCTCAGGAACGCCCTCGTCAATCCGCTGACCGTGCTGGGACTGCGGGTCGGTTATCTGCTGGGCGGCGCGGTCGTCATCGAGACGATCTTCTCGCTGCCCGGCATGGGCAAGCTGATGATCGACGCGGTGAAGAACGGCGACCCCGCGGTCGTCCAGGGCGTGGTGCTGACCACGGCGTTCGGCTTCGTGATCGTCAACCTCGTGATCGACGTGCTCTACCTGCTGGTCAACCCGCGACTGAGGGATGCGACCGCATGATCATGACGCGCAGGAGCCTCACCGAGGCCCTCTCCCGCCCCGGCATCCGGCTGCGCGGCCGGCGGCGGCTGCCCCTGATGTCGAAGCTGGCGCTCTGCTTCCTGGTGCTGGTGGTCCTCGTCGCCGTGTTCGCGCCGCTGCTGGCCCCGCACGATCCGCTGGACCAGCAGCCGCCCGTCGACGGCACCGGGCATCCCTCCACCGCGTACTGGATGGGCCAGGACAGCCTGGGCCGGGACATCCTCAGCCGGCTGATGTACGGGGCCCGCTGGTCCCTGGCCATCGGCCTCGGCGCCACCGGGCTCGCCCTGGTGGCGGGCGCGCTGATCGGGGCGGTCGCGGCGACCTCCCGCAAGGCGGTCGACGAGACGCTGATGCGCTGCCTGGACGTGGTGATGGCGTTCCCCGGGATCGCCCTCGCGGCCGTCCTGGTGGCCGTGTTCGGCGGCGGGATCACCGTCCTGATCTGTGCCATCGCCTTCCTGTTCACCCCGCCGGTGGCCCGTGTGGTGCGCGCCAACGTCGTCGACCAGTACGGCGAGGACTACGTCACCGCGGAACGGGTGATCGGCGCTCGCACCCCCCACATCGTGTGGCGGCACGTGGCCGTCAACTGCGCGGCCCCCGTGCTGGTCTTCTGCACCGTGCAGGTCGCCGAGGCCATCGTGTTCGAGGCGTCGTTGTCCTTCATCGGCGCGGGGGTGCGGCCGCCCGACCCGTCCTGGGGCAGTGTCATCGCGGACGGCAAGAACATGGTGCTGACCGGGGGCTGGTGGGCGACGGTCTTCCCGGGCCTGGTGATCCTGTTCACCGTGCTCTCGCTGAACATCCTGTCCGAGGGCGTCTCGGACGCGTGGGCGGCACCAGCGGCCCGCGAGGTGGAGGTCCCCGAGGAGGCGGACCCGGTCGAGGCGCCCGAGCCGGGCGGCGGCACGGTGGTCGCCCTGCCCGGCCTGGCCGAGGCGGCCCGCCGGCTGCGGACGCGGGCCCGGCCGCTGCCCACGGGGGCCCAGCCGGTGCTGGCGGTGGAGAACCTCGCCATCGGCTTCGAGGGGCGCCACCGGGGCGTGGACATCGTCGACGGCATCAGCTTCGAGGTGCAGCCCGGCGAGGTGCTGGGCCTGGTCGGCGAGTCGGGCTGCGGCAAGTCGCTCACCGCGCTGACCGTCATGGGGCTCCAGCCCAGGGGCGCCCGGGTCAGCGGTCAGGTCCGCTTCCACCACCGGGACCTGCTGGCCGAGCCGATGCGGGCGCGGCGCAGACTGCTCGGCCACGAGATGGCGATGATCTACCAGGACGCCCTGTCCTCCCTGAACCCGGCGATGACCATCCGCGCCCAGCTCAAGCAGGTCGTACGGCGCGGTGGCCGGCGCAGCCCCGGGGAACTGCTCACCCTGGTCGGCCTCGACCCGGAGCGCACCCTGCGCAGCTACCCGCACGAGCTCTCCGGCGGCCAGCGCCAGCGCGTGCTGATCGCCATGGCCCTGTCCCGGGACCCGAAGCTGATCGTCGCCGACGAGCCGACGACCGCGCTGGACGTCACCGTGCAGGCGCAGATCATGGCGCTGCTGCTACGGCTGCGCGAGGAGCTGGGCTTCGCGCTGATCCTGGTCTCGCACGACCTGGCCCTGATCGCGGACGTCACCGACCGGGTGGTGGTGATGTACGGCGGACAGGTCGTCGAGACCGGGGTGACCGCGGACCTGGTGGAGGCACCGGCCCACCACTACACGCGCGGGCTGCTCGGCAGCGTGCTGTCGTTGGAGGGGGCCGCCGAGCGGATGACGCAGATCAAGGGCGTCGTCCCGTCCCCCGCGGACTTCCCCGCCGGTTGCCGCTTCACCGACCGCTGCCCCCGGGCGACGGAACACTGCCGCACCACCCCGCCCGACCTGCTGGGCACCCCCACCCACACGGCCGCCTGCCACCACCCGGCGGTCACCCTGGCGCCGACGGAGGCCGTGCAGTGAGCACACCCGACGGAAACCGTGACATGGGCGCGATCGTCGAACTCTCCGGCACCGACGTCGTCCACAAGGCCCGCAGCGGCGGGCTGTTCGCGCGGACCGAGGGCTACCCCGCTGACCGGCACCGACCCGACCATGGCCGCCCCCGGAAAGACGGTCGGCGTGACGGGCGCCCCGCCCACCCCGCGGACAACCCCACGACGACGGAGGCCGTGACATGAGCGCGATCGTCGAACTCTCCGGCACCGACGTCGTCCACAAGGCCCGCAGCGGCGGGCTGTTCGCGCGGGACCGGGTGTACGCGTTGACCGGTGCCGATCTCGCCGTGGCGCCCGGTGAGACCGTCGGGGTCGTGGGCGAGTCGGGGTGCGGGAAGTCGACGCTGGCGAAGGTGCTGGTGGGGGTGGAGCGGCCGACCGCCGGGACGGTGGCCTTCCGGGGGCGTGACCTGTGGAGCATGTCGGCGGACGAGCGGCGCCGGACCGTGGGCCGCAGCACCGGCATGATCTTCCAGGACCCTTCGACGGCCCTGAACCGGCGCCTGCCCATCCGGCGGATCCTGCGCGACCCGATGGACGTCCACGAGGAGGGCACCCGCCGCGAACGGGAGGAAAAGGTAACGGAGTTGATGGCCCTGGTGGGTCTGCCCCGGGCCCTCGCCGACGCTCTCCCCGGCCAGCTCTCCGGCGGTCAGCGGCAGCGCGTCGCCATCGCCCGCGCCCTGGCGCTCGACCCGGACCTGGTGGTGGCGGACGAACCGACCAGCGCGCTGGACGTGTCGGTCCGCGCCCAGATCCTCAACCTCCTGCTCGACCTCAAGGAGCGCCTGGGCCTGTCCCTGGTCTTCGTCTCGCACGACATCCAGACGGTCCGCCGGATGAGCGACCGCGTGATCACCATGTACCTGGGCCGGATCGTGGAGGAGACCCCGGCCGACCGGGTGACCGACCGCTCCTGTCACCCGTACACCCGCGCACTGTTCTCCGCCACCCCCGGCCTGCTGGACCCGGTCGACCCGATCCCGCTGACCGGACCGGTCCCCTCGGCCACCCGGCCGCCCAGCGGCTGCCCCTTTCGGACGAGGTGCTGGAAGGCGACGGAGCTGTGCGCACAGCAGATGCCCGCCTTCTCCGACGCGTCCACCCCGGGGCACCGGTACCGCTGCCACCATCCTGTCGAGGAGGACCGGTCGACCCGCGACCTGGCACAGCCCGCAACGGAGCCCTCATGAACACGCTCACCGGTGTCGTCCCACCCGTCTGCACCCCCCTGACACCGGACCGCGAGGTCGACGTCCCCTCACTGCTCAGGCTGGTCGACCATCTGATGGACGGTGGAGTGCACGGCCTGTTCGTGCTCGGCTCGACCTCCGAGGCGGCCTACCTGACGGACCGGCAGCGGCGGCTCGTGGTGGAGACGGTGGCACGGCACGTGGGCGGCCGGCTGCCGGTGCTGGCCGGGGTGATCGACATGACGACCCCCCGGGTGCTGGACCACGTGGGCGAGGTGGTCGCGGCCGGGGCGGACGCGGTGGTGGCGACGGCCCCGTTCTACACCGCGACCCACCCCGCCGAGATCGCCCGGCACTACCGGCTGATCGCCGCCGGGAGCCCGGTCCCCGTCCTCGCCTACGACATCCCGGCCGCCGTGCACACCAAGCTCCCCGCCGAGCTGGTCCTGGAGCTGGCCGCCGAGGGCGTGCTGGCCGGGCTCAAGGACTCCAGCGGCGACCTGGCCGGCTTCCGCGCGATCGTCACCGGCGTCCGCGCCCGCCCCGGCCTCACCGGCTTCACCCTGCTGACCGGCTCCGAGCTGCTCGTCGACGCCGCGCTCGCGCTGGGCGCGGACGGCGCGGTGCCCGGCCTCGCCAACGTCGACCCGGACGGCTACGTCCGGCTGGACCGCCTGTGCCGGGCCGGCGACCTGCACCGGGCCCGGGCCGAACAGGAGCGGCTGTGCGCCCTGTTCGGCATGGTCCGGGCCGGCGACCCCACCCGGATGGGCGGCAGCTCCTCGGCGCTCGGCGCCTTCAAGGCGGCCCTGCATCTGCGCGGGATCATCGACTGCCCGGCGACCGCGGAGCCCCAGGTGCCGCTCGGCGCCGAGGAGACCGAACGGGTCGGCAAGTTCCTCGCCGCGGCGGGGCTGCTCTAGAGCGCGTTCACCGGCAGGCGACGGAACTCGATGGTCTCGTAGGGGCTCTTCGCCCCCGTCTCGTACAGGACCCCGACCGTCGCCGGGTCGACCTGGACCAGGTCGGAGTAGGCGGCCCGCTGCTGGGACAGGGTCACCGCCTTGGTGAACGTCACCCCGCCGTTGGTGCTGCGCCACACCGCCATGGACTGCCGCGAGGTGGGCACCGAGGGCCCGGCGAACAGCAGGGGTGCCCCGAGGCCGGGGAGTTGGAGGACGCTCGCCTGCACCACCGGCACCTCGTTGAGGGTGGGCTGGATCGCGTACGGGCGGACCAGGGTCCGCGCCCCGTCCGCCGACCAGCTGTCGATCCGGTGGCCGATGTCGGCGCCGTGCTGGTCGCGGGCGTTGAAGTAGATCCTGCCGTCGGGCAGTTCGGCGGCCGCGGTCTCGTTGGCGTTGTGGCTGTTGTCGTAGACGTCGTCCATGAAACCCATGTGCCAGGTGGTGCCGCCGTCGTCACTGTAGATGGCGTGGCCGCCGTAGTACTTGGGCTCCTGGCCGGAGTCGGCGGAACCGGGCGGCGGGGCGGCCGAATGGTTGGACGGGACCACCAGCCGGCCCGGGTGCGCGCCGTGGCGGAGGGCGACGGCGTGTCCGGGGCCGGTGGCGTACCAGCGCCAGTTCGTCCGCTTCACCTGGTCGGTGATGTCCCGCGGCGCGCTGAAGCGCATGCCGTCGTCCCAGCTCTTCTGGACGAAGACCCGGCGGCTCTGCTCCGGTGTCACCTCGCCCCGCATGATCTGGCCCTCGGTCACCGTGCCGCCGTTGTAGGAGGTGACCAGGACGATCGCGCCCGTACGGGGGTCCACCACCGGCGACGGGTTGCCCCGGGTGTCGCCGTTCCCGGTGGCCACCACTCTCAGGGGGCCCCAGGTGCAGCCGCCGTCGGAGGAGCGTCTGACGACGACGTCGATGTTCCCGGTGTCGCCCGCGCCGTCGTGCCGGCCCTCGGCGAAGGCCAGCAGGGTGCCGAGGCGGGTGGTGATCGTCGCCGGGATGCGGTACGTGTGGTAGCCGCCCTGCCCCGAGACGTACGGGACGGAGGACGTGCAGTCGGCGGCCGCCGAGGCCCGGCCGGTCGCGGTGAGCGGGGTGAGAAGTACTGCGGTGACGAGGAGTGTGCGGGTCAGGAGGGTCATCGAGCTCCCTTGACGGAATGTCAGGTATTGACCTTTCCGTCACATGGTTCCCGGAGTCACCAGCCCCGACTCGTAGGCGACGATCACCAGCTGCGCCCGGTCACGCGTCCCGAGCTTGCCCATGATGCGGCTCACATGGGTCTTCGCGGTGAGCGGGCTGAGCCCCAACGCCTCGGCGATCTCAGTGTTGTTGAGGCCGCGCGCGACCAGCGTGAGCACCCCGCGCTCCCGCTCGGAGAGGCACTCGGGACCGCCCACGGCCGGGGTCGAGGGACTGCGCAGAAATCGCGCGATCAGCCGTGCCGTGGGGCCCGGCGACAGCAGTGCCTCACCGGCGGCGACCGTGCGGATCGCGTCCAGGAGTTCCGCCGGACGGGTGTCCTTGACCAGGAAGCCGGAGGCCCCGGCCCGCAGCGCCTCCACGATGTGCTCGTCGGTGTCGTACGTCGTCAGCACCAGCACCCGCACCCCGGCCAGGTCCTCGTCGGCCGCGATCAGCCGGGTGGCCTCGATGCCGTCGAGGTCGGGCATGCGGATGTCCATCACCACCAGGTCGGCCCGCTCGGTGCGGGCCAGCTCCAGCGCCTCCCGGCCGGTGCCGGCCTGTGCGACGACCTCCATGTCCGGCGCGGACTCGACGAGCATGGCGAACGCGGCCCGGACGAGGGTCTGGTCGTCGGCGAGCAGGACGCGGATGGTCACGTGGCTCCTCCCAGCGGTAGTACGGCGGTCACGGGGGTTCCGCCGAGCGGCAGTACGGCGGTCACCCGGAAGCCGCCCCCCGGGCACGGCCCGGCGTCGAGGGTGCCGCCCACGCTGCGGGCGCGCTCGCGCATGCCGACCAGCCCGAAGCCCGGCGCTTTCCCGGGGGCCGCCCCGGTGCCGTCGTCGCTGACCGCGAGGTGCAGGGCGCCGTCCTCCTCGTGCAGGTCGACGAGGACGGCCGGTTCGGGTCCGGCGTGCCGTACGGCGTTGGTGAGCGCCTCCTGCACGATGCGGTAGGCGGCGGCGCCGACGGCGGGGGGCGCCTGCCGGATCCGTACCGTCTGCCGTACCTTCGCGCCCGCGAGCCGGGCCGCCTCCACCAGGTCGGGCAGTCCGTCGAGGCCGGGCAGCGGGCCGCGCCCGTCCGTGCCGGGCTCGCGCAGCACCTCCAGGGTGGTGCGCAGTTCGCCGCGCGCGCTGCGGCAGGTCTCGGCGATGTCGTCGAGGGCCTTGGCGACCGTCTCCCGGTCCAGGCGCCCGGGGTCGGCGGCCAGTACATGGGCGGCGACCGAGGTCTGCACCCCGATGAGGGTGATGCTGTGGGCGAGCAGGTCGTGCAGGTCGCGGGCGATGCGCAGGCGTTCCTCGGCGACCCGGCGGCGGGCCTCCTCCTCGCGGGTGCGCTCCGCGCGGTCGGCGCGTTCGACGATGGCGCCGATGTACTGGCGGTAGTAGCGCACGTCGATGCCGACGAAGACAACGGCGAGGACCCAGCCGTAGATGCGCAGCAGTTCGGCGGCCTGCTTGTGCTCGCCGAAGGTGAGCATCGCGGCCAGGGAGAGGCTGAGGCCGGCGGTGGTCACCAGGAGGGTGCGGGCGGGGCGTTGGGTGACGGTGACCGTGTACAGCGCGATGAAGGAGGCGGGGACGGGCGCGCTGTGGTTGTTGTCGAGGGCGTGGTACGGCAGGACGAGCGCGACCACCGCCGCGAACACGAGCAGCGGCCCGCGCCGCCGCCACACCAGCGGCACATGGGCGGCGATCAGGAGGGTCCAGCCGAGGGCGTCGGGCCGGCGGGCGTCGTCGCTGACCAGCGCCAGGCAGACGGCCGCACCGGCCGCCACCGCGGCGAGCAGCGTGTCGTTGCGGGTGCCGTGCGGGGCGGTGGTCGGGTCGCGGTTGATCGCGGCCATGATCCGCTCGCCGATCCGGGGACGCGCCGCTGGGGTGTTTGGCTGCACGAGGTCATCTTCCGCTGCGAGGGCGCCCCTCCGGGAGGGAGGGGCGCCTGGTCGGTCAATGAGCGGCTGCGGTGATCCGCTCCGGTTCCTTCGGGGGTACGGGGTTCTCCGGCTCCTTGGACAGGGCGCCCGGCCACCACAGCTTGCGGCGCAGGGCGACGCTGGCGCTGGTCACCAGGTAGGTGCGGACCAGGAAGGTGTCGAGGAGCACGCCGACGGCGATGACGAAGCCCAGCTCGACGAGCTGCACCATCGGCATGCTGGTGAGCACCGCGAAGGTGGCGGCGAGGACCAGGCCCGCGGAGGCGATGACCCCGCCCGTGGTGCGCAGCGCGGTCAGCGCGGCCGGGACGGGTTCGGCGCCGTTCAGGGACTCCTCGCGCATCCGGTGCATCAGGAAGATGCCGTAGTCGACGCCGAGGGCGACCAGGAAGACGAAGGAGAGCAGTCCGAGCCCCGGATCCGTGCCCTCGAACCCGAACACCGGCCCGAAGACCAGCCCGCCGATGCCGAGGGCGGCGGCCCACACGGCGACCACGGCCGCCACCAGGATCAGCGGCGCCACGATCGAGCGCAGCAGCGCGACCAGGATGAGGAACACGGACACCAGCACGATCGGCACGACGATCATCCGGTCGCGGGCGTTGGTGTCCTTCAGGTCGATCTGCTCGGCGCTCGGTCCGCCCACATAGGAGCCGTCGAGCCGGTCGCGCAGGTCGTCGATGGTCGCGGTCTCCCCCGCGGACTGCGGTGCCGCGGCGGCGAGCACGGAGATCTCGGTCCAGCCCTCTCCGGTACGTCCGGGCGCGGCGCTGTCGACGCCCTCGGTGCCGCGGACGGCGTCGAGGGTGGCCTCGGCGCGGTCGGCCGGGGTGATGACGGTGATGGCCTGGGTGGAGCGCTCGGGGTAGGCCGCCGCGAGCGTCTGCATGGCGGCGACCGCGTCGGGCTTGCTGGTGAAGGAGTCCTCCTGCTTGAGATTGGCGGGCAGGTTGAACGTGCCGAGCGCGAGCGCTCCGAGCAGCAGGGCACCGCCGACGAGCACGGTCACCGGCCGGCGCCCGGCGGAGCTGCCCATCGCGGCGAACAGCGACCGGCGGACCTTGGGGGTGCTGCCGTAGCGCGGGATCAGCGGCCAGAACACGCGCCGGCCGAGCAGCACCAGGACGACGGGCAGCAGCGTCAGCATGGCGACGAGCGCGCACAGCACCCCGACGGTGCCGAGCGGACCCATGCCCCGGCTGGAGTTGAGATCGGCGGCGAGCAGACAGAGCAGTCCGGCGGCGACGGTCCCGGAGGAGGCGAGCACGGCGGGCCCGCAGCCCTTGAGCGCGGCGGTCATGGCGTCGTACGGCCGCTCGACGCGGCGCAGTTCCTCGCGGTAGCGGGCGACGAGCAGCAGGGCGTAGTCGGTGCCCGCGCCGAAGACGAGGATCGTCATGATCCCGGAGCTCTGGCCGGACACGGATGTGCCGAACCACTGGTTGAGCCCGTAGGCGACGGCCATGGACAGGTAGTTGGCGACCCCGGCGACGACGAGCGGCACCAGCCAGAGGAACGGGCTGCGGTAGATGACGATCAGCAGCAGCGCCACCACGGCGACGGTGGTGTAGAGCAGCGGCCCGTCGAGCGAGTTGTAGACCTCGGCGGCATCGGTGGCGAGGGCGCCCTCGCCTCCCACCTCCACGTTCAGCCCGTCGCCGCCCAGGGCGACGTCCCGCACGTCGTTGACGAGTTCGTCCCGGGCCTTCTCGTCGGTGCCGGGCTCGTTGCTGGCGACGGGGTACATCAGGGTGGTGCCGTCCTTCGACGGCACCCCGGCGGGCTCACCGGTCAGCCGGTGCGCCCCGGCGATCTCGGCGATCTGATCGGCGGCGGTGGCCTTGTCGGCGTCCGTGAGCCCGCCGTCCCGGTGGTAGACCACGATCATCTGCGTGGTCTCGCCGCCGGGCAGCTGCTCCTGGATCCTGGCGACCTGCGTGGAGTCCGCGCCGGCCGGCAGATAGTCGACGGCCCGGTCCCGCTGCACGTCGGCGAGTTTCGAGGCGAACGGCGAGGCGATCGCCAGCACGACGATCCACAGCCCGAGCACGAGCCAGGGAATGCCCCGCCGTCGTCGTACGGATGTTCTTACGGCCCCCATCAGACGGGCCCCCTCCGGTGCGGTGTCTGGGTCGTTTCCAGACTCCCGGTGCGAAGGGCCGTGTTCGTCGGGCGCGAGGGCGAGGTGGACGCTACTTCCGGGGGTGGCGGAAAGCCGCTGTTACTCCCCGGGGAGTACTAGGACGGAGTACGGGCCGCCGCCAGCAGCCGGGTCACGTCGTCCCCGCAGATCGTCAGCGCCGCGCCCACGGTGCTCAGGACTTCCCGCTCGGCGGGGGTGTACGGGCCGTCCGCGAGGGCGATGCGGGCGCCCTGGAGGAGGATCGACTCGCGGCCGGCGGGGGCCAGGTGCGGAGCGAGGGGGTCCAGGGCCTCGTGCAGCTCTATGGCCAGGCCCGCTCCGCAGGGTTCGCCCAGGACGCGGCCGGTGTCGGCGGCCAGGGCCTCGACCAGGGCGTCCAGCTGCTCCTCGGTGCAGTCGTCGAAACCGGCCGCGCGGACCGCGCAGGCGGCGGTCTCCAGGGCCGTACGGGCACAGGAGCCGCCCGCGGCGAGGACGGCGAGGGCGACGGTGTGGACGGCGTCGCGGAGCATCGCGGAGAAGCGGGTGGTGGTGGGGTGGTCCAGGACGTCGGTGCCGAAGTGCCGGCGGCAGGCCGCGCACTCCACCACGGGACCGGTCTCACCGCGCGGCAGCACCGGTACGCCCAGCAGGGTGAACCGGCGCCGGCCGGTCAGCCGCTGGTAGTTGCGGTCGCCTCCGCAGCCGGGACAGAAGAACTCGCCGTCGCCGACGGCCGTCCACGCGGTCCGGTTGCCCAGGATGCGCGCAGGCCTCGCGGCACGGCCGTTTCGTCCCCGTCCTGGCAGCACGTCGCACCTCCGCGTGACCTCGCGGCAACATCGCCGCGCTTGCGTGATGTTAGCCACATCCCCCCGACCTAGTCAGCACCTTGGACGAGACCTTTCCGTGACCTGCACAGGGATTGGCTTGTATACGCCGGGCCAGGGACACCTGCCCAGGGGCGCGGGGAACTGCGCGCCAAGCCACGACGAGCTCGCAGCCGACACGCAACCCCCCGCGGCACCCCAGTAGTCGCTGGTTACCGCGCAGCCCTGTTCACGGCGGAGACGACCGCCTTCAGCGAGGCCCGCGTCGTGTTCGCGTCGATCCCGATCCCCCACAGCACCTTGCCGTCGATCGCACACTCGATGTACGACGCGGCCTGCGCGGACGCACCCTCGCTCATCGTGTGCTCCTGGTAGTCCAGCAGCCGCACATCGATGCCGATGGACTGCAGGGCGTCGAAGAAGGCCGAGATCGGACCGTTGCCGGTACCCGTCAGCACGGTGTCCGCACCGTCGACGGTCGCCTCCACGCGCAGCACGTCCACACCGTCGGTGTCGGTCGTCGACTGCCCGTTCCTGACCTGGATCCGGCCCCACGGGTTCTCGGGGTTGGGCAGGTACTCGTCCTGGAACACCGACCAGATCGCGGCACCGGTCACCTCGCCGCCCTCGGCGTCCGTCTTGGCCTGGATGAGCCGGGAGAACTCGATCTGCATCCGGCGCGGCAGGTCCAGCTTGTGGTCGTTCTTCAGGACGTACGCGATACCGCCCTTGCCGGACTGCGAGTTGACCCGGATGACCGCCTCGTAGGAGCGGCCGACGTCCTTGGGGTCGATCGGCAGGTAGGGGACCGCCCACTCGATGTCGTCGACGGTGACGCCCTTCGCGGCCGCCTCGGCCTCCATGGCGTCGAAGCCCTTCTTGATGGCGTCCTGGTGGGAGCCGGAGAAGGACGTGTAGACCAGGTCGCCCACGTACGGGTGGCGCGGGTGGACCTCCATCTGGTTGCAGTACTCCCACGTACGACGGATCTCGTCGATGTCGGAGAAGTCGATCTGCGGGTCGACGCCCTGCGAGAAGAGGTTCATGCCCAGGGTGACCAGGTCGACGTTGCCGGTGCGCTCGCCCTGGCCGAACAGGCAGCCCTCGACGCGGTCGGCGCCGGCCATCAGCGCCAGCTCGGCGGCGGCGACGGCGGTGCCGCGGTCGTTGTGCGGGTGGATCGACAGGCAGACGTACTCGCGGCGGGACAGGTTGCGGCCCATCCACTCGAAGCGGTCGGCGTGCGTCGAGGGGGTCGAACGCTCCACCGTGGCGGGCAGGTTGAGGATGATCTCGCGGCCCGGGCCGGGCTGGTAGACGTCCATCACCGCCTCGCAGACCTCCAGCGCGAAGTCCAGCTCGGTGTCGGTGAAGATCTCGGGGCTGTACTGGTAGCCGAACTCCGTCTCCGGGCCCAGCAGCTTCTCGGCGTACTCCATGACCAGGCGGGTGCCGTCGACGGCGATCTGCTTGATGTCGTCCCGGGAGCCGCGGAACACCACCCGGCGGAAGACCGGCGCGGTGGCGTTGTACAGGTGGACGGTGGCCCGCTTGGCGCCCTTCAGGGACTCCACGGTGCGCTCGATCAGGTCCTCGCGGGCCTGGGTCAGTACGGAGATCGTGACGTCGTCGGGGATGGCCCCGGGCTCCTCGATGATCGACCGCACGAAGTCGAAGTCGGTCTGGCCGGAGGCGGGGAAGCCGACCTCGATCTCCTTGTAGCCCATCTTGACCAGCTGGTCGAACATCCGGCGCTTGCGCTCGGGCGACATCGGGTCGATCAGGGCCTGGTTGCCGTCGCGCAGGTCGGTGGAGAGCCAGCGGGGGGCGGTGGTGATGCGCTGCTCCGGCCAGGTGCGGTCCGGGATGTCGACCTGCTCGTACCGGCCGTACTTGTGGATCGGCATGGAACTGGGCTGCTGGCGGTTCGCCATGATTGCGGGGCTCCTCAGGATGTCCGGAAGGACGGCCGACGACGCAACGCGAAGCTCCGCGGGGAGGGAGTCGACCTGGACTACAGGCCCTCGCCGCGGCAGCTAAGAAGGAGCAGCCCGAAAAGCATGATGCGCAGCATGCTAGCCGAGCCGCCCGCGATGCGGCGGTGCGTATCAGTATGCGGGACCGTCGGGACGAACGGGACAAAAAGTGTGCCATACCACTGCGTGACCGCTCGCCGGGCGCCTTGTCGGCACATTTCACCAATCATGGTGGCGGCTAGTGACAGAGTCGTCACGCAGTGCAATGGTGCCGGGCATGACGACCAACGGGGGCCATGAGCCCGTCTTCTGCACCGTCGTACCGCCCCATGTCCTCGACAAGCTCGCCCGGGCCGAGGACCCCGTGCTCGCCGGCCCGGCCCGCAGGACCCTCCAGCGCGACGCCTACGAGCGCACCCACCGCCGGCTGACCACCGTGCTCGGCGCCCCCGCCGTCCCCGCGCCCCCCGGCGCCCGGCCCGGCACCCCGCGGCGCACGGTGTACGACGCACGGCACGGCACCGACCTGCCCGGCAGCAAGGTCCGCGCGGAGGGCGAGGAGCCCGGCAAGGACGCCACCGTCAACCGCGCCTACGCGGGCCTCGGCGCCACCTTCGAGCTCTTCCTCCAGGCCTTCCAGCGCGACTCCATCGACGGCGGCGGGCTGCCGCTGGACGCGACCGTGCACTACGACAAGGACTACAACAACGCCTTCTGGAACGGCGAGCAGATGGTGTTCGGCGACGGGGACGGGGAGATCTTCCTCGACTTCACCATCCCCATCGACGTCATCGGGCACGAACTCGCCCACGGCGTCACGCAGTACACCGCGAACCTGACCTACTTCGGCCAGCCCGGCGCCCTGAACGAGTCGATGTCGGACGTCTTCGGCGCGCTCATCAAGCAGTACACGCTCGGCCAGACCGCCGCCGAGGCCGACTGGCTGATCGGCGCCGGGCTGCTCGCCCCGCGGGTGACCGGCAAGGCGCTGCGCTCCATGAAGGAGCCGGGCACGGCCTACGACGACGACGTCCTCGGCAAGGACCCGCAGCCCGCGACGATGGACGACTACGTCCGCACCGGCCGCGACAACGGCGGCGTGCACATCAACTCCGGCATCCCCAACCGCGCGTTCTACCTCGCGGCCACCGCCCTCGGCGGCCACGCCTGGGAGCGCGCCGGGCAGATCTGGTACGACGTGCTGACCGGCGGCGAGCTCACGACGCAGGCCCTGTTCCCCGACTTCGCCACGCTGACCGCCGCCGCCGCGCAGGCACGGTACGGCGACGGCAGCGAGGAGGTGCAGGCCGTGCGCAAGGCGTGGGAACAGGTCGGGGTGCGCACCCGCTGATTCCGTACTAGACAGGTCCCATGCGTATTCAGGTGAGGCGCACGGGCGGATTCGCGGGCATCGAGCGGCACGCCGAGGTGGACACCTCGGGCCGGCCCGACGCACTCGAGTGGCACGCCCTGGCCGAGCAGGCGGTCGCCGCGGGCCGGGGCACGCCGCCGGTCGGGGTGCCCGACGGGTTCAGCTACCAGATCACGGTGGACGGAAGGACCGTGTACTGCTCCGATCCCCGGCTGACGGGGGAACAGCGCACGCTGATCACCAGAGTCCTCAAGGAAGGCGCGTAACCGCCCGTCTCCGCCGGGCCGTTGACACCCCGTCTCCCGGGTGCCGATGATCCCGCGCATGGCGACTCAAGAGCATCCGGTACCCCGGTTCCCGGCGGGCTTCCTGTGGGGCGTGTCGACGTCCGCGCACCAGATCGAGGGCGCGGCCGAGCTGCGCGAGCCGTCCGTGTGGGACGCGTTCACGCAGGTGCCGGGCCGGGTGAAGGACG
This sequence comes from Streptomyces sp. NPDC002779, assembly GCF_042888685.1. Taxonomy (NCBI): domain Bacteria; kingdom Bacillati; phylum Actinomycetota; class Actinomycetes; order Kitasatosporales; family Streptomycetaceae; genus Streptomyces; species Streptomyces sp. NPDC002779. The sequence continues at coordinate 561,602 of NZ_JBIAQC010000002.1, read as the reverse complement.
GCTCGACGGCGGCGGTGGCCTGCGACCATTACCACCGCTACCGCGAGGACGTGGCGCTGCTGGCCGGGCTCGGCGTGGACGCCTACCGCTTCTCCGTCTCCTGGCCGCGGGTGAACTCCCCCGGCGGGCTGGACTTCTACGACCGGCTGGTGGACGAGCTGTGCGCGGCGGGCGTCCGTCCGGTGCCCACGCTCTTCCACTGGGATCTGCCGGTCGGCCGGGACTGGCTGGAGCGGGACACGGCCGCCCGGTTCGCCGAGTACGTGTCGGTGGTGGCCGAGCGGCTCGGGGACCGCGTGCACAAGTGGATCACCCTCAACGAGCCCGCCGAGCACACCCTGCTGGGCCACGCCCTCGGCACCCATGCCCCGGGCCGGCGGCTCCTGTTCGACGCGCTCCCGGTCGCCCACCACCAGCTGCTCGCCCACGGTCTGGCCGTACGGGCGCTGCGCGCGGCCGGGGTCAGGGACGTCGGGATCGCCAACTCCCACGCGCCGACCTGGCCGGCGTCACGGGAGCCCGCCGACGTGGAGGCGGCCGAGTTCTACGACGTCCTGCTCAACCGCCTGTTCGCGGACCCGGTGCTGCTCGGCGCATACCCGGCCGGGGTCGGCGAGTTGATGCCGGGCGACGTCGAGGCGGATCTGAAGGTCATCGGGGAGCCGGTCGACTGGTACGGCATCAACTACTACGCGCCGACCAGAGTGGGCGCCCCGCAGGGCACCGAGATCGAGTTCGGCGGGATCACCATGCCCGCCGAACTCCCCTTCTCGGTGCGGGAGATCGAGGGCGTCCCGGTCACCGACTTCGGCTGGCCGGTGGTCCCGGAGGCGCTCACGGAGCTGCTCACCGGCTTCCACGAGCGCTACGGCGACCGGCTCCCGCCCGTCGTCATCACCGAGAACGGCTGCTCGTACGACGGCCTCGACGACCGGGACCGGATCGCCTACCTCGACGGCCACATCCGCGCCCTGCACCGGGCGACGGAGGCGGGTGTGGACGTCCGCGGCTACTTCGTCTGGTCGCTGCTGGACAACTTCGAGTGGGCCGAGGGGTACGCGCGCCGCTTTGGTCTGGTGCACGTCGACCACAACACCCTGAAGCGAACCCCGAAGGCGTCGTACCACTGGTACCGGGACGTGCTCCGAACCCAGGGCTGACGCCCCCTCAGAACCCCAGCTTGCGCAACTGCTTGGGGTCTCTCTGCCAGTCCTTCGCGACCTTCACGTGCAGGTCCAGGAAGACCGGTGTGCCCAGCAGCGCCTCGATCTGTTTGCGGGACTTGATGCCGACCTCCTTCAGGCGCTTGCCCTTGGGGCCGATGATGATGCCCTTCTGGCTGGGGCGCTCGATGTAGACGAAGGCGTGGATATCCAGCAGCGGCTTGTCGGCGGGGCGGTCCTCGCGGGGGAGCATCTCCTCCACCACCACGGCGATGGAGTGCGGCAGCTCGTCGCGGACGCCCTCCAAGGCCGCCTCGCGGATCAGCTCCGCGATCATGACCTGCTCGGGCTCGTCGGTGAGGTCACCCTCGGGGTACAGGGGCGGGCCCTCGGGCAGCAGCGGGACCAGCAGGTCCGCCAACAGGTCGACCTGCTTGTTCGCGGTCGCCGACACCGGGACGATCTCGGCCCACTCGATGCCCAGCTCCTTGCCGAGCTGGTCGATCGCGATCAGCTGCTCGGCGAGCGTCTTGGAGTCGACCAGGTCCGTCTTGGTGACGATGGCGACCTTCGGGGACTTCTTGATCGCCGCCAGCTCCTTGGCGATGAAGCGGTCACCGGGGCCGACCTTCTCGTTCGCCGGCAGGCAGAAGCCGATCACGTCGACCTCGGCCCACGTCGTGCGGACCACGTCGTTCAGCCGCTCGCCGAGCAGGGTGCGCGGCTTGTGCAGGCCGGGGGTGTCCACCAGGATCAGCTGGGCGTCCGGGCGGTGCACGATCCCGCGGACGGTGTGCCGGGTCGTCTGCGGCTGGTCGGCGGTGATGGCCACCTTCTGCCCGACCAAAGCGTTCGTGAGGGTGGACTTGCCCGCGTTGGGGCGGCCGACGAAGCAGGCGAAGCCGGCCCTGTGGCGGGCCTCGGCCGGCTCTTCGGAAGACTGGGTACGAACGCTCATGCCGCCCATTCTCCCTGATCCACGGAGCCCCGCCGCACAGACGTCCGTCTCCCGTCCGGCAACGGGTCCCCCGGGGCCTTACGGAGCGTGCCGGGAGCGCATACGATCACGGCGTCCCGGGGCGAGGCGCCCCGGCCGGCTGCTCCGCTCTCTTCCCCCCAGAAGGCCACGGCATGAAGCTCATCACCGCGATCGTCAAGCCCTACCGCCTCGACGAGGTGAAGTCGGCGCTCCAGGAGCTCGGTGTGCACGGTCTGACCGTGACCGAGGCGAGCGGCTACGGCCGGCAGCGCGGCCACACCGAGGTGTATCGCGGCGCCGAGTACCAGGTCGACCTGGTGCCCAAGGTGCGGATCGAGGTGGTCGTGGAGGACGCCGACTCCGACGCCGTGATCGACGCGATCGTGAAGGCCGCGCACACCGGCAAGATCGGCGACGGCAAGGTGTGGGCGCTGCCCGTCGAGACCGTCGTACGGGTCCGGACGGGCGAGCGCGGCCCCGACGCGCTCTGAGGAGCCACGCCCGCCCACCGGCTCAGAACACGAACGGGCCCGGCGACTGCGGCGCCGTCGCCGTGCAGGTGATGGTGATGGTGATGCGGACCGTCATCGTCAGCGAACCGCCATACGCCTCCAGGCTGTCGCCCAGGGCCACGGTGCCGGGCAGCGGGCCGGCCCGGACCGGGTCACCGGCGGCCATCGCCGGGTTCTCGGTGGCCGTGAAGACGGTCGTGCCGCCGCCGAAGCCGGCCGCGAGTGTCGCACCGGTGCCCAGGCGTGTGCCTCTCATGGGGTTCTGCGCGCGGAGCGGATCTGACGGCCCGTCGGAACGTACGGTCCCCTTGATGCGCGAGAGACGGACCCCGGCAAGGATGAATTCCGGACTGCTCCGGACTACTCCGCGGGCACGGTCCGCCGCACCGCGCCGTCGGTCCCGGCGAGCAGCACCGGCGTACCGGCCCCGCCCAGGTCCCGTACGGCCGCGAGATCCTCGGCCGCCGCGCTCTGCGCCTCCGTCACCACGGCCGCCGCCTCCAGCGACTTCGCCCCGGACGCCACGGCCATCGCCACCGCCGTCCTGAGCGCGCTCAGCTGCAGCGAGTCCAGCTCCACGGTCCCGGCGACGTACGTACGTCCCGTCTCGTCGCGTACGGCGGCACCCTCGGCCACGCCGTTGCGGGCCCGCGCGGAACGGGCCAGGGTGACGATCTTGCGGTCCTCGGGGTCAAGCGCGTTGCTCTCGGTCATGCCCCGAGCATACGAAGTGCCCGTCAGGGCCGGTCCAGGCGGAGCCGCTCGGCGCGCGGCAGTCCGGCGACGACGAGGTCGTAGGAGTCCTCGACGAGTTCGCGGACCAGGCGGTCGGGCAGGCTGCCGTCGACGGTGACGGTGTTCCAGTGGCGCTTGTTCATGTGGTAGCCGGGGAGGACGAGCCCCGGATGCTCCTCGCGCAGCCGGACCGCGTCCTCGGGGTCGCACTTGAGGTTGACCGTCAGGGGCCGCGCGTCCAGGTTCGTCAGCGCGAACAGCTTGCCGAGGACCTTGAAGACGGAGGTCTCCGGGTTGAACGGGAAGTCCTCCACCACGGCGTTGAAGGACAGGCACAGGGCGCGCAGCTCCTGGGGGGTCACTCGTCCTCCTCGCCTTCCTTCGCGGCGCCCACCGGCTCCACCAGCACGGTCACGATCTTGTTCCGGCGGCCTGCCGCGGCCTCCGCCGTCAGCCGCAGCTCCCGGTCGTCGGGGAGCTTGACGACGGCCGAGGCACCGGCGATCGGGACCCGGCCCAGCGCCTTGGCGAGGAGTCCGCCGACGGTCTCCACGTCCTCGTCGTCGTATTCGTCGAGGCCGTACAGCTCGCCGAGGTCGGTGATGTCCAGGCGGGCGGTGACCCGGTAGCGGTCCTCGCCCAGGTCCTCCACCGGCGGGAGCTCCCGGTCGTACTCGTCGGTGATCTCGCCGACGATCTCCTCCAGGATGTCCTCGATGGTGACGATGCCCGCGGTGCCGCCGTACTCGTCGATGACGACGGCGACGTGGTTGCGGTCCTGCTGCATCTCGCGCAGCAGGTCACCGGCGTTCTTGGTGTCGGGCACGAAGGCGGCGGGCCGCATCGCGGTCGACACCAGCTCGCTCTCCGCGTCCCGGCTGATGTGCGTCTTGCGGGCGAGGTCCTTGAGGTACACCATCCCGACGATGTCGTCCTCGCTCTCCCCGGTGACCGGGATGCGCGAGAAGCCGGACCTGAGCGCGAGGGTCAGGGCCTGGCGGATGGTCTTGTAGCGCTCGATGACGATGAGGTCGGTGCGCGGCACCATGACCTCGCGCACGAGGGTGTCGCCGAGCTCGAAGACGGAGTGCACCATCCGGCGCTCGTCGTCCTCGATCAGGGACTCCTTCTCGGCGAGGTCGACCAGCGCGCGCAGCTCGGCCTCGGAGGCGAAGGGGCCGCGGCGGAAGCCCTTGCCGGGGGTGAGGGCGTTGCCGAGGAGGATCAGCAGGGACGGGATCGGGCCCATGATCCGGGCGAGCGGCAGCAGTACGTACGCCGCCGCCGTCGCGGTGTTCAGCGGGTGCTGGCGGCCGATGGTCCGGGGGGAGACGCCGACGGCGACGTACGACACCAGGACCATGACCGCTATCGCCACCAGAAGGGCCTCGGTGGTGCTGGAGAACTCCTGGAGGCAGGCGTAGGTGACCAGCGCCGCCGCGGCCATCTCGCAGGCCACGCGGACCAGCAGCGCCACGTTCAGATAGCGCGTCGGGTCGGCGGCGATCTGCGCGAGCTTGGCGCTGCCGCGCCGTCCCGAGCGGGCGGCCTCCTCGGCGCGGAAGCTGGAGACGCGCGCCAGGCCGGCCTCCGCGCAGGCGGCGAGCCAGGCGACCACGACGAGCGCGATCGCGCCGAGGACCAGTTGCGGACTCATGAGACGGTCGGAGCCGGGGAGGGACCGGTCAGGCCCTTCTCCGCACGCCAGCCGTCCACGATCGCCGCCTGGAGTCCGAACATCTCGGCCTTCTCGTCGGGTTCCTCGTGGTCGTAGCCGAGCAGGTGCAGCACGCCATGGACGGTGAGCAACTGGAGCTCCTCGTCCATGGAGTGCTGCGTCGGCGCTTCCTCGCCCTGCCGCTTGGCGACCTCGGGGCAGAGCACGATGTCGCCCAGCAGGCCCTGCGGGGGCTCGTCGTCGTCCTTGGACGGCGGCCGCAGCTCGTCCATCGGGAAGGACATGACATCCGTCGGCCCGGGCAGGTCCATCCACTGGATGTGCAGCTGCTCCATGGCGTCGGCGTCCACGACGATCACCGAGAGCTCGGAGAGCGGGTGGATGCGCATCCGAGCGAGCGCGTAGCGGGCGATGTCGAGGATCGCCTGCTCGTCGACCTCGGTTCCGGACTCGTTGTTGACGTCGATCGACATGGTCGTGCTGGTCTACTTCCCCTTGGAGCCCTTGGCAGCCGTCTTCGACCGGCCCTTGTGCGTGCCGTTCTCGGTGCCGTGCTTGCTGTCGTACACCTCGTACGCGTCGACGATACGGCCGACCAGCTTGTGCCGGACGACGTCGTGGGACGAAAGCCGGGCGAAGTGGACGTCGTCGACGCCCTCCAGGATGTCCTGCACCTGCCGCAGACCGGACTTGGTGCCGGACGGCAGGTCGACCTGGGTCACGTCACCGGTGATGACGATCTTCGAGTCGAAGCCGAGGCGGGTGAGGAACATCTTCATCTGCTCGGGGCTCGTGTTCTGGGCCTCGTCCAGGATGATGAAGGCGTCGTTGAGGGTACGGCCGCGCATGTAGGCCAGCGGCGCGACCTCGATGGTCCCGGCGGCCATGAGCCGCGGGATGGAGTCGGGGTCGAGCATGTCGTGCAGCGCGTCGTACAGCGGGCGCAGGTAGGGGTCGATCTTCTCGTACAGGGTGCCCGGCAGGAAGCCGAGCCGCTCGCCCGCCTCGACCGCGGGGCGGGTCAGGATGATGCGGTTGACCTGCTTGGACTGCAGCGCCTGCACCGCCTTGGCCATGGCGAGGTAGGTCTTGCCGGTACCGGCGGGGCCGATGCCGAAGACGATCGTGTGCTTGTCGATCGCGTCGACGTACCGCTTCTGGTTGAGGGTCTTCGGGCGGATCGTGCGTCCGCGCGAGGAGAGGATGTTCTGGGTGAGCACCTCGGCCGGGGTCTCGGGGGTCCCCTCGCCGCTCTCGCTCGCCCGGAGCATGGCGATCGAGCGTTCCACTGCGTCCTCCGTCATCGGCTGTCCGGTGCGGAGCACCAGCATCATCTCGTCGAACAGGCGCTGGACAAGGGCGACTTCACGGGCCGCGCCGACCGCGCTGATCTCATTGCCCCGGACATGGATGTCGACCGCCGGGAAGGCCTTCTCGATCACGCGCAGGAGGGAGTCACCGGATCCCAGCACGGTCACCATGGGGTGCTGGGCGGGGACGGTGAACTGTGCTCTCGCCTGCTCCTGCGCGGATGTGTGAGCTGTGGGTGTCTGAGTCATGGGCCGGCTCTGTAGGCCTTGCTCGTCCTCCTCGAAACGGTGCGTCCGCCACAGGGGCGGCCTGGCGATTCCAGGGTACGCCGCACGACTGACAAGCCCGTAGGCCTTTTCCGCTCAGGCGGAGCGGCCGAAGCCGATCGTCGGGACCGCGCGGCGCAGCGGCCAGGGGCGGGCCGGGTCCGTGGGGACCAGGTCGGCGAGGAAGGCGTAACGGCGCAGCGCCGCCGGGTGCTGGTCGTCGTAGGACTGGATCCTGCGCCACCAGGCGCCGATCTCGGCCCAGCCGGGGGCCGAGAGGGAGCCGCCGAACTCCTGGACGGAGAGGGCCGCCGTCAGGCCCGCGAAGGCGAGGCGGTCGGCGAGCGGCCAGCCGGCGAGGGTGCCGGCGACGAAGCCGGCCACGAAGACGTCCCCGGCGCCGGTGGGGTCGAGGGCCTCCACGGCGATGGCCGGAACCTCGGCGCTCTCGCCGGTGCGCCGGTCCACGGCGTAGGCGCCCTCGGCGCCGAGGGTGACCACGGCGAGCGGTACGTGCGCGGTGAGGGCGTGGGCGGCGGCGCGCGGGCAGGTGGCGCCGGTGTAGCGCATGGCCTCCTCGGCGTTCGGCAGGAACGCCTCGCAGTGCGCGAGGTCGGTGAGCCCGGCGAGGTCCCAGGCGCCGGTCTCGTCCCAGCCGACGTCGGCGAAGATCCGGGTGCCCTTGGCGGCGGCCTGGGCGATCCAGGGGGCGCTCCTTCCCGGTTCCAGGGAGGCGACAGCGGCACGCGCGCGTGGGGGGCAGTCGGGGGCGGGCTCCTCCGGGGGCGGTTCGTGGCCGTGGGAGACCATCGTGCGTTCGCCCTCGTAGGCCATGGAGACGGTCACCGGGGAGTGCCAGCCGGGGACCGAGCGCGAGGAGGTGAGGTCGATGCCCTCGCCCTGCTCCAAGGCGTCCCAGCAGTACTCGCCGTAGTGGTCGTCGCCGAAGGCCGCGGCGAGGGAGGTGCGCAGGCCGAGGCGGGCCAGGGCGGTGGCCATGTTGGCGACGCCGCCGGGGCTCGACCCCATGCCGCGGGCCCAGGACTCGGTTCCGCGCACCGGGGCGGAGTCGAGCCCGGTGAAGATGATGTCCAGGAAGACGGTGCCCGTGAGATACACGTCCCAGGGCGGATCGGCGGGGGTGCGCAGCGCGGCCAGGGGGTCGACCTGGGCCGGGCACTGCGGCCTCCCGGCGATGGGGGCGGAGGGTCCCTTTCCGGTGGACGCGGCGGACGCGATCACGGTGCGCTCCCTGACGTGGTGCGGTTCAGGCCAGTGTGCACCACCCCACTGACAACGCGCCGCCGCGCGCACCGGCCCCACCGGTCGCGCCGGGCCCGGTGCCGCCCCGGCGGGCCGGCACCGGGCGCCACCTCCCCGGGAGGCCGCGAGCTACCAGCGCGGGACGGCCGGTGTGACCCAGTCGGGGTCGGCGACGCGCATCGCCGCCGCGTCGTCGCGCTCCCGCAGGGTGCCGTCGTCATCCAGCCACCGCTGATGCAGGAACCGCAGCTTGTCGCGGTCGAGTTCGACGCCGAGGCCGGGCCGGTCACAGACGGCGACCTTGCCGTCCTCGAAGCGCAGCCGCTCGGTGAGCACGTCCTCGGTCTGCCAGGGGTAGTGGGAGTCGCAGGCGTGCTGCAGGTTCGGGACGGTGGCCGCGACGTGGGTCATCGCGGCCAGGGAGATCCCCAGGTGGGTGTTGGAGTGCATGGACACCCCGATCCCGAAGGTCCGGCAGATCGCGGCCAGTTGCTGGGTGTTGCGCAGCCCGCCCCAGTAGTGGTGGTCGGAGAGGACGACCTGCACGGCGTCCCGGACGAACGCCTCCTCGATCTCGGCGAACGTCGTCACGCACATGTTGGTGGCGAGCGGCACCTCGGTCCCGGCGGCCACCTCGGCCATGGCCGGGGTGCCGAGCGCGGGGTCCTCCAGGTACTCCAGGACGTCCGCCAGTTCCTTCGCCACCTTCAGCGAGGTCTCCACCGACCAGGCGCCGTTGGGGTCGAGCCGCAGCGGATGCCCCGGGAAGGCGTCCGCGAGCGCCCGTACGGCGGCGATCTCCTCGTCCGGCGGGAACACCCCGCCCTTGAGCTTGAACGACGTGAATCCGTACCGCTCCGTGAACGTCCGCGCCTGGGCGACGATGCCCGCCGGGTCCACGGCGGCGCCCCAGTCGTCCCGCTCCGCCGTCAGGCTCGCCGGGTGTTCGGCCCACCGGTAGAACAGGTACGCGCTGTACTCGACCGCGTCGCGCACCTTGCCGCCGAGCAGGGCGTGCACCGGCAGCCCGAGTGCTGTGCCGAGCGCGTCCAGACACGCCACCTCGAAGGCGGAGACCACGGACAGCCGCAGCTTGTCGGCGGTCTGGACGCCGCGCAGTCCGCCCACGTCGACCTGGTCCGAGACCCGGGAGCCGTCGACCGCGACGTCCTCGGCGAGGGCGAACAGACCGTTCAGCTCGCTGACTCGTCGGCCGATCAGCCGCGCGGCGAAGGGCCGTGCCAGTTCCAGGTACTTCGTGTCGCCGTAGGTCTCCCCTACCCCGGTGATCCCGTCGGCGGTCACGACCTCCACGATCAGCCGGGGCGTGTAGGGCTGGTGGACGCCCTGGGTGTTGAGCAGGGGCGGGTCGGCGACGAGGATCGGCGTCAGCCGGACATCGGTGACGGTGAGGTTCACAGCGCGGCTCCTACGAGGTCCAGGCCGGTGGTGAGCAGGGCTTTCAGGTCGGCGAGGTCGGTGTCCGACGGATCCGTCAGCGGAGCGCGCACCGGTCCCACCGGGCAGCCCCGCAGTCGCGCCGCCGCCTTCACCAGGGACACGGCATAGCCGGGCACCCGGTCGCGGAGTTCGACGAACGGGACGTAGAAGTCGCGCAGCAGCCGGTCCACCGTCTTGTCGTCGCCGTCGCGCAGGGCGGCGAAGAAGCGGTTCGCGATCTCGGGCGCGAAGGCGTGCACGGCGGAGGAGTAGGCGGGGACGCCGACGGCGGCGTAGGCGCGGGCCTGGATCTCGGCGGTGGCGGCGCCGTTGAAGAACAGGAAGCCCTCGGGGGCGGCGAGCGTGAGGCGCTGGAGCCGGTCGAGGTCGCTGTGGCCGTCCTTGAGCCCGACGACGTTCGGCAGGGCCGCGATCCGCCGCAGCGAGCCGGCGCTGAAGGCGACCTGTCCGCGCTGGTAGGCGATGAGCGGCAGCCGGGTGGCCGAGGCGATCCGCGCCAGCTGCCGCACCAGCCCTTCCTGCGGGGCGGCGACCAGGTAGTGCGGCAGGACGAGGAGGGCGTCGGCGCCCGCCTGTTCCGCGATGCGCGCGAACCGTACGGCCTGCGCCCAGCCGTAGCCGATGCCCGCGACGACGGGCAGCCTCCCGGCCGCCTCCTCGACCGTGACGGTGACGACCGTGCGGTACTCGTCCTCGTCCAGCGAGAAGAACTCACCGGTGCCGCAGGCGGGGAAGACCGCGCCGGGCCGGGCGGCGATGCGCTCGGCGACATGGGCGCGGAAGCCGTCGGGGTCGAGGCTGCCGTCGTCGTGGAAGCTGGTCAGCGGGAACGACAGCACCCCGCCCGCCATCCCGTCGCGCAGCCGCCGTACGGCCGTGTCGGTGTCGAGGGCCACGGTCATTCCATCTCCCCACGCAGACGGTATCCATATATGTAGATGGAGGCTAAGGATGCGAACGGCCGGGCGTCAATGGCCGTGCCCCCGTCACCGGCGGCCGACCAGCAGGAAGGCGCGTGTTTACCCGCCCTTGCCCCGGCGAAACAGAATGTGCCCCGGATCACACCACCCGCCCTTCTTCACCCCTCCCCCCGCTTGATACAAATTGCCCGCGCGTTCCTGTCCGTCGACGGTCGTCGCCCTCCCCCTTCCGAGCCGCTCCTTTCGCATGCCCTGGGAACGCCCGTGTCCGCCCGCACCACCCTGCCCTGGCCCCTCGTCGCCCTTTTCACGGCCGGGTACCTGGCTCCGTATCTCCTGCCGACCACCGTCGGCCGCCTGGATACGGGACTTGACCTCTCCGCCACTCAGGCCGGCGCCATCGGCAGTGCCCTGCTCCTCGGTTCGGCCGCCGCGGGGTTCCTGCTCGCCTCGCGCGTCGACCGGATCGGCCCCCGCACCCTGGCCCGCCTCGGCCTCACGCTCGCCGTCCTCGGCTACGGCGGGGCCGCGCTGACCCACTCCGTCCCGGCCGTCGTCGCGGGCGCCGTGATCGGCGGATGCGGCTCCGGTACGGTCACCGCGGTCGCCGCCACCGGGATCGCCGCCCGTCCGGACCCGCACCGGGTCACCACCTGCGGCCTGCTCGGCGTCTCCGCCCTCGCGGGCGCCGTGTACCTGACGGTCCCGCACCTCGGCCCCGGCCACGGCCTTCCGCTCGCCGCCATCGCGCTCACCGCGCTGGCCGTGTGGCCGCTGACCGGCCGCCTCCCGGCTCCGGACCCCGGGGCCCGGAGCCGGCAGGAGACCGGGCCGCTCCCCCATCCGCGCTCCGGACTCGTCCTCGCCGCCGCCCTGATGTGCTGGTCGCTGGCCCAGAACTCCCTGTGGGGCGTCAGCGGCCGGATCGGTCTGACGCAGGCACACCTGAGCGAGGTCACGGTCGGCCTGGTGTTCGCCGTGGCGCTCGGCGCGGGCCTGCTCGGCGTGGTCGCGGCGAGTGCGATCGGCCCCCGGCTCGGTCACGCGCTGCCCATCGGCGCGGGTACGGCCGTCATCGCGGTCTGCATCGCGGTCAGCGCGTCCGCACGGGACCTGACGACCTTCGCGGCCGGCGAGATCGCCTGGAACGCCCTCTACCCGATCGTCCTGTCCTACGTCATCGGCCTCGCCGCGTCCCTCGACGGCCGGGGGCGCTGGGCGGTCCTGGTCGGCTCGGCGTCCTCGCTGGGCACGGCGGCGGGCCCGCTGGCAGGCAGCTTGCTGTCGGCGCAGGCGGGCTTCCCGGTGATGGGGGCGGTGCTGGCCGCGGGGCTGCTGGTCGTCGGGGTACCCATGACGATGGTGGCAAGGGGCGCCGGCCGGCGATCGCTGCCGGTGGTGGAGATCCCGGTGGAAACCCCCGCGTACGACCGGGCGACGGCGGCCTGAGCGCCGCTCTCAGGGGCGCGGGGAACTGCGCGGCAAGCCTCCACGCAGCCGCAGCCGACCGGCGACCCCCCGCTGCGCCCGCTAGAACTCGTACGCCTCCACCTCGGCCAGATACCGTGCCCGCCGCTCCTCGTCGTGCTCCAGGAAGCTCGCCAGGAAGGAGTTGCGGGCCAGTTCGCGCAGCCGGTCGTCGGTCAGGCCCAGCGCCTCACGCACCGCGCCGAAGTTGTCGCCCGCGTACCCCCCGAAGTACGCCGGGTCGTCGGAGTTGACCGTGCACAGCAGGCCCGCGTCGAGCATCGCGGGCAGCGGGTGGTCCGCCAGGGTGTCCACGGTGCGCAGGCGGACGTTGGAGAGCGGGCAGAGCGTCAGCGGGACCCGGTCCCGGACCAGCCGCTCCACCAGCGCCGGGGACTCCATGCACCGCAGCCCGTGGTCCACGCGCTCCACGCCCAGCACGTCCAGCGCCTCGGTGATGTACTCCGGCGGCCCCTCCTCACCGGCGTGCGCCACCCGGCGCAGGCCGAGGGCGGCGGCGGCCTCGTACACCTCGCGGAACTTCACCGGCGGATGCCCGACCTCGGCGGAGTCCAGGCCGACGCCGACGATCCGGTCGAGGTACGGCTTCGCGGCGTCCAGGGTCGCCATGGCCGACTCGGCGGACTCGTCGCGCAGGAAGCACAGGATGAGCTGCGTCGAGACGCCGTGGTCGGCCTCGCTGCGGTCCAGCGCGCGGGAGAGCCCCTCGACGACCGTGCCCATGGACAGCCCCCGCGCCAGATGGGCCTGCGGGTCGAAGAAGATCTCCGCGTGCCGCACGCCCTGCGCGGCGGCGCGGGCGAGATAGGCGTGCGCGAGATCCTCGAAGTCCCGCTCGGTGCGCAGCACCGCCATGAGCTCGTAGTACAGGTTCAGGAAGGACTGCAGATCCTCGAACCGGTACGCCTCGCGGAGCGCCTCGGTGTCCGCGTACGGCAGCTCGACAGCGTTGCGGGCGGCCAGCTCGAAAGCCAGCTCGGGCTCCAGGGTGCCTTCGATGTGAAGGTGCAGTTCTGCTTTCGGGAGAGGCATCAAAGCATGGTACGGGCCTCTCACCGACGTTTCGGAACCGGCACCCGTAGCAGATCGTGCGCCACCGTCAACTCCCCCTCGAACCCGGCGGCCCGCGCCTGCCGCTCGAACTCGTCGGGCTCGGAGTAGCGCTGGCTGAAGTGCGTCAGCACCAGATGCCGTACGCCCGCCTCCCGCGCCACGCGGGCCGCCTGGCCCACGGTGAGGTGGCCGTGCTCCACGGCGAGGTCGGTGTCCTCGTCGAGGAAGGTCGACTCGATGACGAGCAGATCGCAGCCGTCGGCGAGCGCGTGCACCCCGTCACACAGCCGGGTGTCCATGACGAACGCGAACCGCTGGCCGCGGCGCACCTCGCTGACGTCGTCGAGCCGCACGTCACCGAGCGCGCCCTCCCGCTGGATCCGCCCCACGTCGGGGCCCTTGATGCCGTGCGCGGCGAGCCGGCCGGGCAGCATGCGGCGGCCGTCGGGCTCGATGAGCCGGTAGCCGTACGACTCGACGGGATGGGAGAGCTTGCGGGCCTCCAGCGTGTAGCCGGGGGTGGTGGCGAGTGTCCCGTCCTCGCTCACGGGTGCCTGGACGATCTCGACGGTCTCCCGGTACGCGGTCGCGTAGCGCAGCCGGTCGAAGAAGCGCTGGCCCGACTTGGGGTAGTGCGCGGTCACCTCGTGCGGGACCTTGTCGAGGTTGATCCGCTGGATGACCCCGGCGAGGCCGAGCGAGTGGTCGCCGTGGAAGTGCGTGACGCAGATCCGGTTCAGGTCATGGGCGGCGACCCCGGCGCGCAGCATCTGGCGCTGCGTGCCCTCGCCGGGATCGAAGAGGATGCCCTCCCCGTCCCAGCGCAGCAGGTAGCCGTTGTGGTTGCGGTGCCTGGTCGGCACCTGGCTCGCGGTGCCGAGGACCACGAGTTCGCGCACGGACATGGCTCGTTACCCGGGGGGCCACTGCATGCCACGGCCGCCGAGGACGTGGGCGTGGACGTGGAAGACGGTCTGGCCGACGCCGGCGCCGGTGTTGAAGACGACGCGGTAGGAGTCGAGCTTCTGCTCGTCGGCCACCTCCTTGGTCTCCCGCAGTACGTCGGCGGCCAGTTCCGGCGCGGCGGCGGCGAGGTCGGCGGCGTTCGCGTGGTGCGCCTTGGGGATCACCAGGACGTGCACCGGGGCCTGGGGGTTGATGTCCTGGAAGGCGACGGTGGTCTCGGTCTCCCGGACGATGGTGGCGGGGATCTGGCCTGCGACGATCTTGCAGAACAGGCAGTCGTCCTGGGGTTCTCCTGGCATTCGGGTTCCTCCGGAGGGTGCGCCCAATGATTCGGGGGCATCGTATCGTCGGCGCGTGCGCGTCTTTTGGGGCCGGTCGTGCCGTTACGTGGGCATCCCCGGCGGAGTGCGTGCCGGACTGCCTTCCAGCGCCTCCAGCGCCATCCGTACCGCCTCGTCCAACTGGGCGTCGCGGCCCGCCGCGTAGTCCTGCGGGCGCTGTACCACCTCCACGTCCGGGTCCACCCCGTGGTTCTCCACCCCCCAGCCGGAACCCTCCAGCCAGATCGCGTACTTCGGCTGGGTGATCAGGGTGCCGTCGACCAGGCGGTAGCGGCTGTCGATGCCGACCACTCCGCCCCACGTGCGGGTGCCCACCACGGGGCCGATGCCCAGGGCCTTGATCGCGGCGTTGACGATGTCGCCGTCCGAGCCGGAGAACTCGTCGGCCACCGCCACCACGGGGCCGCGCGGGGCGTCCTCGGGGTAGCTGGCGGGGCGCATGCCCCGGGGGACGCTCCAGCCGACGATCCGGCGGGCCAGCTTCTCCACGACCAGTTGGGAGGTGTGGCCGCCCCGGTTCTCCCGGATGTCGACGATCAGGCCCTCGCGGGCGACCTCCACCCGCAGGTCCCGGTGGATCTGGGCCCAGCCCGGCGCCTGCATGTCGGGGACGTGGAGGTAGCCGAGGCGGCCGCCGGAGCGCTCGTGGACGTAGGCCCGCCGGTCGGCCACCCAGTCGTGGTAGCGCAGGGGCTCCTCGTCGGCCACGGGGACCACCACCGCGTGCCGCAGCTCGCCGCCGCCCGCCGGGGACACGGTCAGTTCGACGGGCCGGCCCGCCGTGCCCACCAGCAGGGGGCCGGGGCCGGTCACCGGATCGACCGGCACTCCGCCCACCGCGACGATCGCGTCCCCCGCCCGGACCGCCACCCCGGGTGCCGCGAGCGGGGCGCGGGCGTGCGGGTCGGAGGTCTCCGACGGCAGGACGCGGTCGATGCGCCAGGTGCCGTCCGCGCGGCGGGAGATGTCCGCGCCGAGCAGACCCTGGCGGGGTCCGGTGCCGGAGCCGCCGCGCGGGATGACGTAGGCGTGGGAGGTGCCGAGTTCGCCCTGGACCTCGTAGAGCAGGTCGACCAGGTCGTCGTGGGTGGCCAGCCGGTCCAGGACCGGGCGGTAGCGGTCGAGCACCGCCGCCCAGTCCACTCCGCTCATGTCGGGGCGCCAGAAGTGGTCCCGCATGATGCGGCCGGTCTCCTCGTACATCTGCCGCCACTCGGCGGCCGGGTCGATCACCTGCCGCACCCGGCCGAGGTCGACGGTGAGGTGGGAGTCGCCGTCCTCGTCGCCCGAGGCCCGCCGGTCGCTGGGGACGACCTTGAGCCGGCCCTCGGTCCACAGCAGCACCCGCTTGCCGTCGCCGCTGACCTCGAAGTGGTCGGCGTCGGCGGCCAGATGCTCCACGCGCTGCTGGACGAGGTCGTAGCGCTCCAGCTCGGACTTGGGGTCCGGGTCGTCCGGAGCGGCCCGGGACGAGCCGAGTTCGCCGGTGACCGGGTGGCGCAGCCAGAGCAGGCCGTCCCTGGCGGCGCGCAGGTCGGTGTAGCGGGCGGCCTCGACCGGGAACGGCACGATCCGGTCGGCGAGCCCTTCGAGGTCGATCCGGGTGGCCGGGGTGCCCTCGCTGTCCGGTGTCTCGTCCTTGTCGGGCGCGTCGAAGGGGCGTCCGTGCCGCTGCGGTCCGAACGGCGACGGCGTCGTCGCGGCCAGCGTGATCAGGTAGGGGCGGGAACCGGCCACGAAGGCCAGGTCGAAGACGTGCTCGTCGTAGACCGGGTCGAAGGAGCGCGCCGAGAGGAACGCCAGGTGCTTGCCGTCCTGGGTGAACGCGGGCGCGTAGTCCTGGAAGCGCAGCGGTGTGGCCTCGGTGACCGAGAGGTCGGTGGTGTTGGCGAGGCGCAGTTGGCTCAGCGGGCTGGGGCCGGGGTGCGACCAGGCCAGCCAGGCGGAGTCCGGGGAGAAGACGAGCCCGGACACATCGCCGTCCTCGCTGCGGTCGACCTCGCGGACCTCGCCGGTCTCCCGTTCGACGAGGAGCACCCGTCCGTCGTGCGAGGCGACGGCGGCCCGGCTGCCGTCGGGGGCCACCGCGAGGCCCAGGACGCGGCCGAGCCGTCCGGCGGCGAGCCTGCGCGGGGTCGCGCCGGGGGCGAGTCCGGTGGCTGGGGCGAATTCCAGCGCGTCGTCGCCCTCGGCGTCGGTCACCCACACCACCCACTCCTCGCCGTCCACGCGGAAGGTGCGGGGCTTGCGGGCGCGTACGCCGGGTTCGGCGGCGAGCACACGGGCCGGTCCGGAGCGGTGGGTGACCCAGTGGATCGCGCCGCGCACCAGGACGGCGCTGCCGCGCCCGGTGTGGTCGGGGGCCGCGGCGCCGAACCAGCGGGCGGCGCTGACCGGATGCGGGCGGCGATCGGTGCGCTGGCCGCCGAGCCGGATGTCGAGGCGGCGCGGCTCGGCGCCGTCCAGGTCGTCCAGCAGCCAGAGTTCACCGGCCGAGGCGTAGACGACGCGGGTACCGTCACCGGCGGCGTGGCGGGCGTAGAAGCCTCCCCCACTCTCGGCTTCGCTCGACCGGGAGGTGCCCCCATGGGGGGTGTGGCGGCGCAGGTCGGTGCCGTCGGCGAGGGAGGAGTAGAGCGCGCCGACGCCTTCGTGGTCGCTGAGGAAGGCGATGCGGTCACCGGCCCAGACGGGGTGCTCGATGTTCCCGTCCAGGTCCTCGTGCAGCCGGACGAACTCGCCCTGCCCCTCCCGGTCGATCCACAACTTGCCCATCCGGCCGCCCCGGTAGCGCTTCCAGTGGGCCGCCTCGAGACTCATGGTCGCGGACAGCAGCACGGTGTGCGGCCCGAGGGCCACATCCCCGACGACGCCGTACGGCAGGGTCGTCGACGGTCCGCCGTCGAGCGGGACGGCGTGCGCCCAGGTGCGGTCGCGGCTCGCCCGGCCCCGGTTGCTGGTCACGAGGACGTCGCCGTCGGGGGTCCAGCCGCGCACCCGGGTGCGGGCGCCCCAGTGCGTCAGGCGGGTGGAGGGGCCGCCGGCCACGGGGGCGGTGTGCACCTCGGGGGCGCCGTCGCGGCTGGAGGTCCAGGCGACGGTGGCGCCGTCGGGCGAGATGCGCGGCAGCGAGACCGGCATGTTGTCGGCGCTGACCCGCCAGGCCCGGCCGCCGTCCAAGGGGGCGAGCCAGACGTCGTCCTCGGCGGTGAAGGCGACCAACTCGCCGTGCGGATGCGGGTAGCGGAGATAGGCGGCGGCAGGCTGAGTCACCCGATCACCCTACGCACCCGCGTGACCTCGGGTAAGGGGTTTGCGATCACTCCCTCACTTGCCCTCGGGCCAGCACTGCGGATCCTCCTTGCAGTACAGCGTCTTGGTGACGGTCACCGTGACGGTGGGTCCGGGCTGCCCCGGTCCGTCACTGCTGGGCGGGGCCACCGGGGAGGGGGTTCCCTCGCAGTCGCCGAGCCCGTCGACCTCGAACCAGACCTTGCCGGCCACCTTCGCGGTGAGGTGACCGCGCACGCACTTGCCGTCGGTCGCCCGGGTGACGAGACCGTCGACGGTGATGTCCTTGCCGTCCTTGGTCTTGCCGGTGCACTCCACCTCGGCGACGGTCTGTTCGGCCGCGTCCGGAGTCGAACCGCCGCCGTCGTCGCCGTAGGAGGCGGTGCAGGTGAGCCACTGGACCTCCGCCTTCCGGCGCTCCAGTTCCCGGGTCACCGTCTGGTCGGTGGTCCACGCGATGGACGCGGTGCTCAAGCCGCCGCCCTCGCACGCGGCCGTCCCGACGACGGCGAGGACGACCAGTCCGGCCGCACCCGCCACGCGCGCCCCGCGCGGGCGTCCCCAAATCCGCCTCAATGCCCCCATGGAGGGCAGCCTGCCACTGTCCGGTCCGTGGCGGTAGAGCGCATACGGACACTCAGCACTCCCGCACGTCACAATCGAGTACCGACCAACTGCCCCGCTACCGGAGGACCGTTGACACCCCCGCGGATCCGCTCGCCCCGACTCCTGCCGGGACCGCGCGTCCCCGGCGAACCGCAGCAGAGCCCGGAGCCCGCGGCCGACCCGGCCGCCGGACCGCCCGCGCCGCCGCACCGGCGCCGGGTGCGGATGCTCGTCGACGTGGTCGACCAGCCGGACGAAGTGGCCTATGTGACCGCCCTGTTCGAGGAGCGGGGCTGGGCCGTGCGTCCCGCGGAGGGCGAGGAGGCGGCGCTCGCCCCGGCGCACCGGACCACCCTCGTCGTCGAGGTCCGGCTGCACGGGGCCCGCCTGGGCGCGCTGCGCACCGCCACCATGGAGGTCGAACGGCTCACCCGGCAGGCCGAGTTGGGCGCCTGGGCGCGGGACGCGGCGCTGGTCGAGCACGAGCGGCCCGCCCGGACGACGTACTGCCTGCACCGGGCGCTGCCGACGCTCGGGCGGGTGTGGATCTGGCTCGGCGGGGCCGACGAGCAGCGGGCGGTGACCGTCCCGGCGGGGCCGCGGTCCCGGGAGGCGGCCGAGGCCGAACTGGCCGCGCGCGCCCTGGGCGGCCGTCCCTTCGACCCGGCGGCGCACGCCCTGCGGGTGCCGGGCCACTCGGACGCGGACCCGCCGCGCGACGAGACCCCGCACGAGCGCCGGGTCCGCCTGGTGTGGCTGTGGGCGGCGATGGCGGGCCTGCTGCTCGCGATGGTCTGCGGGATGTACGTCGTCTGGGCGGAGGGCGCCTGGAAGCTGCTGGCGGCGCTGCTCAGCCCGGCGGGGGCGCTGCCGCTGGGGCGGACCGCCAAGGAGACGCGGACCCGGGGCCGCGGGGTGCAGTGGGCGGCGGGAATCGCGGGCACCACGGCGCTGGCCGCGTTCGGGGCGCTGGTCGGTCGGGGCAGCAGTCCCGGTCAGCTGTGGGCGGGGCTGCTGCTGCTCGCGCTGGGCCTGTTCACGGGCGCCGGAGTGGTACTGGCCGTCCGCCGTACCTTCTTCACCCGGCACGCGGCCTGGCTGGTGCCGCTGTCGGTGCCGGTGCTGTGGTCGATGGTGGGCTGGCTGGGCGGGCAGATGCACGCGGCGTACCTGGACCGGTTCGACATCCGCGCGGACACGGTGCCGGTGTCCACCCTCGGCCGGTACCTGGCGGCGGCCGAGCCCATGGGACTCGCCCTGGGCAGCGCGGTGTTCTTCGTGGCCGTCATCGGCTGGCTGCGCCACTTCCACCTGGGCCGGGACGGCAGCAACCGTCTCTTCGCCGCGGTCCTGGCCACCCTGCTGGGCGTGGTCGTCGCCCTGACCGCGATCGGCATCGGCACCCGCGACGCGGCGAGCGCGGCGGGCCGGGCCGCGGAGAACGTCGCCCACGACGGCAGGCGCCCGCCCGACTACTTCGGCGTCTACGCCCACTTCGTCTGCGTCCGCCCGGTGGACCCGGCCAAGCCCCTGCCCGTGGACAACGGCCCGGCCCCCACCGACCACCCCGTCCTGTCCTTCGGCACCGCGACCGACTGGATCTGGCTCTGGGACCCGTCCCGCCACGAGGGCCCCCGCCAGGAGTCCTTCGCGGTCCGCAGGGAGGACGTACAACTCCTGCCCGCGACGTACTGCTAGGCCGGTCGGCGGCGGGCCCCCTGAGTGGTCAGCCCCAGCGGCCGGTGCGGGTGAGGAGCAGGGCCGCCGCCGCTGTTCCGGCGGTGGAGGTGCGCAGGACGGTCGGGCCGAGCACGTACGGCCGCGCCCCGGCCTCCTCGAACAGCGCCAACTCCTCCGGCGACACGCCCCCTTCGGGCCCGACGACCAGCACGATCTCGCCCTCCGCGGGCAGTTCGGCGGCGGCCAGCGGCTCGGTCCCGCTCTCATGGAGTACGGCGGCGAAGTCGGCCTTCGCCAGAAGTGCCGCGACCTGCTTGCTCGTTGCCGCGTCCGCGACCTCGGGGAAGCGGACCCGCCGGGACTGCTTGCCGGCCTCCCGCGCGGTGGCCCGCCACTTGCCGAGCGCCTTCGGTCCCCGCTCGCCCTTCCACTGCGTGATGCAGCGGGACGCCGACCACGGCACGATCCCGTCGACCCCGACCTCGGTCATCGTCTCGACGGCCAGCTCACCCCGGTCACCCTTGGGCAGGGCCTGCACGACGGTGATGCGGGGCCGCGGCCGGGGTTCCTCGGCGACCGAGTCCACCCGGACGGTCAGCCGGTCCTTGCCCTCGGTCTCCAGCACCGCGCACTCCGCCCAGCGCCCGGCGCCGTCGGTGAGGACGACGTCCTCGCCGGGGCGCAGCCGTTTCACCGAGACCGCGTGGCGGCCCTCGGGCCCGTCCAGGACGTACCGTCCGCCGGGGGCCGCGTCGAGGCGCTCGACCACGAACACCGGAGCCGTCATCGTCCGGCACCGCCTTCCTGGAAGGCCGACAACGCTGTCCTGGCGGCGGCGAGTTCGGCCGCGAGGACCTCGACCAGCTGCCCGGCGGGCAGTTCCCGTGCCATCCGGTGGCCCTGCCCCGCCCACAGCGCCATGCCCTGCGCGTCGCCCGCCTTGGCGGCGGCCTTGCGCAGCGGCGAGGTGAGGTGGTGGATCTCGGGGTAGGCCGCGGGGGCGTAGGGGCCGTGCTCGCGCAGGAAGCGGTTGACGAGCCCGCGCGCGGGGCGGCCGGAGAACGCCCGCGTCAGCTCCGTACGGACGAACAGGGGGTTGGTCAGCGCCTGCTTGTGGACCGCGTGCGCGCCGGACTCGGGAGTCGCGAGGAACGCGGTGCCGAGCTGGGCGGCGCTCGCGCCCGCGGCGAGCACGGCGGCGATCTGGCTGCCGCGCATGATGCCGCCGGCGGCGACCACGGGGAGGGCGACGGTCTCGCGGATCTGGGCGAGGAGCGACAGCAGGCCGATGCCGGCGCCGTCGGTCTCGGGGTTGTCGCGGTGCGTGCCCTGGTGGCCGCCGGCTTCGACGCCCTGCGCGATCACCGCGTCGGCACCGGCCCGCTCGACGGCGAGGGCCTCCTCGGCGGTGGTGGCGGTGACGAGGGTGAAGGTTCCGGCCCGGCGGAGGGAGTCGAGCACGTCACTGCTCGGCACGCCGAAGTGGAAGGAGACCACCGGCACCGGGTTGTCGAGCAGGACGGCGAGCTTGGCCTCGTAGCCGTCGTCCCGCCCGCTGTCGCGGTCCCCCAGCTCGGTCTCGTACCAGCCGGCCTCTCCGGCGAGCTGATGGGCGTACACGTCGACGGCCGCCGCGTCCGCGTACTCCGGCTGCGGCATGAAGAGGTTCACACCGAACGGGCGGCCGGTGAGCCCCCGCAACTGCTTGATCTCCTGGTACATGCCGTCGGCGGTCTTGTACCCGGCGGCGAGGAACCCCAGCCCGCCGGCCTCGGCCACGGCAGCGGCGAGGGCCGGCACGGAGACGCCGCCCGCCATGGGGGCCTGCACGATCGGAAGGGGAAAAAGATCGGTCAGTGCGGAGGACATGACGGCATGTTGTCACGTCCTCCGAACAACTCCGAATCCACCCGTCCGGACGGCACGGACCGGAGGCGGCACCAGACGTCAGCGGCCGTTGAACGCATCCTTCAACCGCGAGAACAGCCCTTGCTGCCCCGGCTGGAACTGGCCCTGGGGCCGTTCCTCGCCGCGCAGTTTGGCCAGTTCGCGGAGCAGGCGTTCCTGTTCCGGGTCGAGCTTGTTCGGGGTCTGGACCTCGACGTGGACGATCAGGTCGCCCCGGCCGCCGCCGCGCAGATGCGTGACGCCCCGGTCGTGCAGCGGGATCGACTGGCCGGACTGGGTGCCCGGGCGGATGTCGACCTCCTCCAGGCCGTCGAGGGTCTCCAGCGGCACCTTGGTGCCGAGGGACGCCGCCGTCATCGGGATCGTCACCGTGCAGTGCAGATCGTCGCCGCGGCGCTGGAACTGCGCATGCGGCAGCTCGTGGATCTCGACGTAGAGGTCACCGGCCGGTCCGCCGCCCGGGCCCACCTCGCCCTCACCAGCGAGCTGGATCCGCGTGCCGTTGTCGACACCGGCCGGGATCTTGACCGTGAGCGTACGGCGGGACCGCACCCGGCCGTCACCGGCGCACTCCGGGCACGGCGTCGGCACCACGGTGCCGAAGCCCTGGCACTGCGGACACGGCCGCGAGGTCATGACCTGGCCCAGGAAGGACCGCGTCACCTGCGACACCTCACCGCGCCCGCGGCACATGTCGCACGTCTGCGCGGAGGTCCCCGGCGCGGCGCCCTCGCCGCTACAGGTGTTGCAGACGACCGCCGTGTCGACCTGGATGTCCTTCGTCGTGCCGAAGGCGGCCTCGTCGAGCTCGATCTCCAGCCGGATCATGGCGTCCTGGCCCCGGCGGGTGCGCGAGCGCGGCCCGCGCTGCGACGCCGTACCGAAGAACGCGTCCATGATGTCCGAGAAGTTCCCGAAGCCGCCCGCGCCGAAGCCGCCGGCGCCCGCGCCGCCCGCCTGGGACAGCGGGTCGCCGCCGAGGTCGTAGACCTGCTTCTTCTGCGGGTCCGAGAGCACCTCGTAGGCGGCGTTGATCTCCTTGAACCGCTCCTGGGTCTTCGGATCGGGGTTGACGTCCGGGTGCAGCTCGCGGGCGAGCCGCCGGAAGGCCTTCTTGATCTCTTCCTGCGACGCGTCGCGGCGCACGCCGAGAACGGCGTAGTAGTCCGTGGCCACTTACGACTCCGCCAGGATCTGTCCGACGTACCGTGCCACTGCGCGTACCGCTCCCATCGTTCCCGGGTAATCCATGCGGGTCGGTCCGACCACGCCGAGCTTGGCGACTGCCTCGCCGCCCGAACCGTAGCCGACCGAGACCACGGACGTGGAGTTGAGTCCCTCGTAGGCGTTCTCGTGACCGATGCGTACGGTCATGCCCGAATCCCCGGCCTCGCCAAGGAGCTTGAGGAGCACGACCTGCTCCTCCAGTGCCTCCAGGACGGGCCGGATGGTGAGGGGGAAGTCATGTCCGAAGCGGGTGAGATTGGCGGTGCCGCCGATCATCAGCCGCTCCTCGTTCTCCTCGACCAGCGTCTCCAGCAGCGCGGAGAGGACGGCCGAGACCGTGCCGCGGTCCTCCATGTCGAAGCCCTCGGGGAGGTCCTCGACGAGGGTCGGCACATCGGTGAAGCGCCGGCCCGCGATCCGGCTGTTCAGCCGGGCCCGCAGATCGGCCAGGGACGCCTCGCCGAACGGCGCGGGGCAGTCGACCATCCGCTGCTCGACCCGCCCGGTGTCCGTGATCAGCACGAGCATCACGCGCGCGGGGGCGAGCGAGAGCAGCTCGACATGGCGCACGGTGGACCGGGTGAGCGACGGATACTGCACGACGGCGACCTGCCGGGTGAGCTGCGCGAGCAGCCGTACCGTCCTGGCCACCACGTCGTCGAGGTCGACGGCGCCCTCCAGGAAGTTCTGGATGGCCCGCCGCTCGGGCGCGGTCATCGGCTTGACGCCGGCCAGCTTGTCGACGAAGAGCCGGTAGCCCTTGTCGGTCGGGATGCGCCCGGCGCTGGTGTGCGGCTGGGCGATGTAGCCCTCGTCCTCCAGCGCCGCCATGTCATTGCGGACGGTCGCCGGGGAGACGCCGAGGTTGTGCCGCTCGGTCAGGGCCTTCGACCCCACCGGCTCCTCGGTGCCCACATAGTCCTGGACGATGGCGCGCAGCACCTGCAGCCTGCGTTCACTCAGCATCCGCGCACACCTCCAGAAGTCGCACCCCCCAGTCCCCCGGGGCCCCTCGCCTGGCACTCGGTCCGCCCGAGTGCCAGCGTTCCCGGCCCAGTGTACGGCGGTGGGGTACTCCCCGGGCAAGGTCGGTCCTGCTGTGACGGGTCGTACAGCTAGCGTCGCGGTATGACGGTGACTTGGGAAGAGCTGGGATGGGAGCGGGTCGCGGCCGGGGTGGGCCGGTGCCGGCTGCCCGGCTGGGACTGCACGGCGGGCCTGGTCGTCGGAGAGGGTAAGGCGCTGGTGGTCGACGCCGGGTCGAGCCTGGCCGAGGGGGCCCGGCTGCGGATGCGGGCGGAGGCGCTCGCCGGTCACCGTGTGACGCATCTCGCGCTGACGCATCCCCACTTCGACCATGTGCTCGGCGCCGCGGCCTTCGCGGGGGCGGAGGTCTACGGCGCGGTGGGCATCGACTCGGTGTACGGGCCGCACGGCCGGGCGGCGCTGCGCGCGGACGCGGTGCGCCACGGGCTGGACGCGCGCGCGGCCGACGAGGCGGTGGACGTCCTCACGCCGCCCCGGCATCACGTCTCCGGCGAGTGGACCCTCGACCTCGGCCCCGGCCGCCGGGTCCTGCTGGCGAACGTGGGCCCCGGCCACACGGCCCACGACCTGGTGGTCCTGGTCCCCGGCTCCCCGGAGGTCGTCTTCTGCGGCGACCTGGTGGAGGAGTCGGGCGACCCCCAGGCGGGCCCGGACGCCGTGCCGTCGCGGTGGCCGGCGGCGCTGGACCGGCTGCTGGCGCTGGGCGGCGAGGACGCGCTGTACGTGCCCGGTCACGGGGCGGTGGTGGACGCGGCGTTCGTACGGGCGCAGCGGGACGCGCTGGCGGCCCGTTTCGGCGTGTCGTAGGACCTGGTCCGGCGCTTCTCCTATCGTCATCCGAATGCGCCAGTACTCTCCGGACCTGACCCCGCCGTGGAAGAAGCCCAAGCCGGTCCCCGAGGTCGAGGCGGAGCCCGGCCTGGTGGTCGAGGAGCCCGGCACCGGCTTCTGCGGAGCGGTGATCCGCTGCGAGGCGGGCACGGTGACCCTGGAGGACCGCTTCGGCAAGCACCGGGTGTTTCCGCTGGAGCCGCGCGGCTTCCTGCTGGAGGGCAGGGTGGTGACGCTGGTACGCCCGTCCTCGGGCTCCGCGGTACGCCCCACCCGCACCGCCTCCGGCTCGGTCGCCGTGCCCGGGGCACGCGCGCGGGTCGCCCGCGCCGGGCGGATCTACGTCGAGGGCCGCCACGACGCGGAACTGGTGGAGAAGGTCTGGGGCGACGACCTGCGCATCGAGGGCGTGGTGGTGGAGTACCTGGGCGGCGTCGACGACCTGCCGGGGATCGTGGCGGAGTTCGCGCCGGGGCCGGACGCGCGGCTGGGGGTGCTGGTGGACCACCTGGTGCCCGGCACCAAGGAGTGGCGCATCGCACAGCAGGTGACCAGCGATCACGCGCTGGTCGTGGGCCACCCCTACATCGACATCTGGGAGGCGGTGAAGCCGTCGTCCCTGGGCATCCCGGGCTGGCCGCGGGTGCCGCACGGGCAGGACTGGAAGACGGGCGTGTGCCGGGCGCTCGGGTGGCCGTCGGAGAACACGGGCGCGGTGTGGCAGGCGATTCTGGCGCGGGTGACCTCGTACAAGGACCTGGAGCCGGAGCTGCTGGGGAGGGTCGAGGAACTGATCGACTTCGTCACGGACAGCGGCGGGGCCTGACGCCCCGAGGGCGCCGGGACCCGCCTTCGGGGCGATCAGTCCACCAGGTCCCGGACCACCGCGTCCGCCAGCAGCCGTCCCCGGAGCGTCAGTACCGCGCGTCCCTCCTCGTAGGGGCCCTCCTGGAGCAGCCCCTCGGCCCGTGCCCGCCGGGCGGCGGCGAGGCCCGCCTCGTGCAGCAGGGACAGCGGGACGCCCTCACGCAGGCGCAGCTCCAGCAGGATCCGCTCGACGCGGCGGTCCTCCGCCGGGAGCAGTTCCCGCCCGGCGCCCGGGGACCGGCCCGCCGCCAGGGCCGCCGCGTAGGCCCCCGGATGCTTCACGTTCCACCAGCGCACCCCGCCCACGTGCGAGTGCGCACCGGGACCGGCTCCCCACCAGTCGGCGCCGCGCCAGTACAGCTCGTTGTGCCGGCACCGGCCCGCCTCCGAGGCCGCCCAGTTCGAGACCTCGTACCAGTTGAAGCCCGCCGACGACAGCACCGATTCCGCCATCAGGTAACGGTCGGCGTGGACGTCGTCGTCGGTCATCGGGACCTCGCCCCGCCGGATCCGGCGGGCGAGCTGCGTGCCCTCCTCGACGATCAGCGCGTACGCCGAGATGTGGTCGGGGCCGGCGCCGATCGCCGCGTCCAGGGAGGCCCGCCAGTCGTCGTCCGTCTCGCCGGGCGTGCCGTAGATCAGGTCCAGGTTCACCTGCTCGAAGCCCGCCGCGTGGGCCTCCGCCACGCATGCCTCCGGCCGCCCCGGCGTGTGGGTGCGGTCCAGCACCTGCAGCACATGCCGCTTCGCGCTCTGCATGCCGAAGGAGATCCGGTTGAATCCGCCCTCCCGCAGCGCCGACAGGTAGGCCGGGTCCACCGACTCCGGGTTCGCCTCCGTCGTGATCTCGGCGTCCGGCGCGAGGCCGAACTCGTCGCGGATCGCGTGCAGCATCCGGACCAGATCGTCCGCCGCCAGCAGGGTCGGCGTACCGCCGCCCACGAAGACCGTCCGGACCTCGCGGGGGTCGTCGCCGAGGACCTTGCGGGCGAGCCGGATCTCGTCGGTCAGGGTGTCCGCGTAGTTGTCGCGGGACGCCAGCACGCCCCCCGTCCCGCGCAGCTCGGTCGCGGTGTAGGTGTTGAAGTCGCAGTACCCGCAGCGGGTCGCGCAGTAGGGGACGTGCAGATAGAACCCGAGCGGGCGGTCGGCGGCGCCGGCGAGCGCGGCGGCGGGCAGCGCGCCGTCGTCGGGGACCGGCTCGCCGTCGGGGAGTGCGGAAGGCATGCGTTCCATTGTCCAGCACCCCGCGCCCTTACTCGGCCTGGAGCACCAGCAGCGCCAGATCGTCCTCCGGCGGCCGTCCCCCGAAGTCGTGCACGAGCCGCCGGATCCGCTCGGCGATCGACTGCGCGCTGAGCCCGGCGCACCCGGCGAGCGCGGCGGCGAGCCCGTCCCCGTCGTCGAACTGGCGCGATCCGCTGCGCCGCTCCGTCACGCCGTCCGTCACGCACAGCAGGCTGTCCCCGGGCCCCAGCGCGAAGGTCTCACTGGTGTACGTGGCGTCCTCGATGACCCCGAGCAGGGTCTGCGGCTGCGCGACGGTGCGGACGCCCCCGTCGGGCCCGAGCAGTAGCGGTAGCGGATGACCGGCGGAGGCAAGGGTGCAGCGCACGCCCCCGTCGAAGGGGACCAGCTCGCCATAGAGCAAGGACAGGAAGCGGGTCTGCGGGCCGTCGCCCGGTGCCGCCGGGCCGACCAGGGCGCGGGCCCGGGCGTCGGCGGCCTCGGTGGCGTCGTCGAGGAGGAGCTGGTTGAGGCGGTCCAGCACGTCCGGCACCCGGTACCCCTCGCGGGCCAGCAGCCGCAGCCAGGGGCGGGCCAGGCCGATCACCACCGCCGCCTCCGGGCCCTTGCCCTGGACGTCGCCCACGGCGAAGCACCAGCGGCCGGCGCCGGCCGGGAAGACGTCGTAGAAGTCGCCGCTCGGGCCGCCCTTGTCGCAGGGCTCGTAGACGAGGGCGCTGCGCACGCCCGGGATCTCGGCGACCGCGCCGGGCAGCAGCCCGCGCTGGAGGACCGCGCTGATGGTGGCCTGGCGGGCGTACTGCCGGGCCGCCCCGATGGCCAGCGCCACCCGCCGTCCGAGGTCCTCCACCAGCCCGGTGACCTCGTCGGGGAACCCCTCGGGTCCGGACTGCCCGATGACGAGCGTGCCCAGCGGCCGGCCGCCCGCGACCAGGCGGTACGCCAGTGCCGTGCCGGCCGGCTCGTGCTCCCCCAGCGCCTGGCCGGGCCACGGGTGCGGCACGGGCCCGGAGCCCGGGTCGTCCGGCGGGTGCGGCGGCTCCTTCTCCAGCGCCCGGCGCAGTTCCTCGATGCGGTTCTCGCTGCCGTGCCAGACCCGGGCGAGGCGGGGCCCGGCGCCCGGGGTGCCGTGCGGGGACCGGCCGCGCCCGGTGAACTCGTCCTCCAGCCACACCGCGCACCAGTCGGCGAGCCGGGGCACCAGCAGTTGCCCGGTGAGGGCGGCGACCAGATCCTCGTCGAGCTGTCCGGCGAGCAGGTCCGAGGCCTCGGCGAGGAAGGTCAGGGCACCCCGGTGGAGCCAGTCCCGGTCCCGCTCGGGCCGTCCCGGACCGGGGCCCCGTACCGGGAAGGGGGGCGGGCCGGGGGGCACCGCGTGCTCGTCGGGCTCCTCCTCGGCGGGCAGCCGGGCCCACACCGTCTTCACGCCGGTGCGGTACGTCACGCCCCAGCACTCGGACAGGCGGGCCACCAGGGACAGTCCGCGCCCGTACTCCGCCGAGCCGTGCGCCGGTTCGGACGCGCCGTCGCGCGGGGCGCGCGCGGGGTGGTGGTCGGAGACCTCGACGACGACCGTGCCGGTCTCCTCCTCCGTCCGGCAGACCAGCTCGATCTCGGTGCCCGCGTGGACGACGGCGTTGGTGACGAGTTCACTGACCACCAGGACGGCGTCGTCGGCGATGCGGCGGGTGTGCGCCTGGGTGCCGGGCAGCCCGAGTTCGGCCCACTCGGCGAGCGCGGCCCGCACGAGGGCGCGGGCGGAGCCGGGCGCGAGGGGGCTTCCCGGGAGGGTGGCGCAGGCCCACGCACCCGGGCGCGCGGTCTCGCGCGCGGGCGCGCCGGAGGCACGGGAAGCGGTCTCCCGTTGCGCCGGAATGGCCCCCATGGACAGCTCCCCGAGCGGTTCGGACGAATTCGCCTCAGTCGACGCCGACAGAGTGACAGACTGACCACGCCCATAAGCACCGAGTTACCGAAGTGGGCCGCCATGAGTGAGAACAGTGGTACACGCACGCTCGAAGACGGTCAGATTCGGGCATCGGATCTGCGCCCTCTGCTCGTCGCGATGACCTCGGCGAGGGACGGCGACTTCCGGCACGTGTCCGATCCCGGCACCGGCGTGGTGGCCGAGCTCGTCGCGGCCTACAACCAGATCATGAACCGCAGTCTGCACTTCAACTCCGAGGTGCAGCGCGTCAGACGAGAGCTCGTCCGGCACGGCCGGCTCGACGAGCGGCTGGCGGCGAGCCCGGGCCAGGGCGCCTGGACGGCCCGGATCAATGACGTCAACCAGCTCCTCGACGCCATCGTGGCCCCGGCGGCCAACGCGACCCGGGTCCTGGACGCGGTGGCGGGCGGCGATCTGACCCAGCGGGTCGATCTGCACGACGGTTCCCGCCAGTTGCGGGGCGATCTGCGGCGGCTGGGCCGGGCCGTGAACAAGATGGTCGACCAGCTCTCCCTGTTCACCGGCGAGGTGACCCGGGTGGCCCGCGAGGTCGGCACCGAGGGACGGCTCGGCGGCCGGGCCAAGGTGCGCGGTCTTTCGGGCAGTTGGCGGGACGTGACCGAGGCGGTCAACACCATGGCCGCCCGGCTGACGGCGCAGGTGCGGGACATCGCCCTGGTGACGACGGCGGTGGCGCGCGGCGACCTGACCCGCACGGTCACCGTCGAGGCGACCGGTGAGCTGCTCGAACTGAAGCTGACCGTCAACACGATGGTCGACCAGCTCTCCGCCTTCGCCGACGAGGTCACCCGCGTCGCCCGCGAGGTCGGCACCGAGGGCCAGTTGGGCGGGCGCGCGCAGGTGCGGGGCGTGTCCGGGGTGTGGAAGGACCTCACCGACAACGTCAACTTCATGGCGTCGAACCTCACTTCGCAGGTCCGCAACATCGCGCAGGTCACCACCGCCGTCGCCAACGGCGACCTCAGCCAGAAGATCACCGTCGACGCGCAGGGCGAGATCCTGGAGCTGAAGTCGACCATCAACACGATGGTCGACCAGCTCTCCGCCTTCGCCGACGAGGTCACCCGCGTCGCCCGCGAGGTCGGCACCGAGGGAAACCTCGGCGGCCGGGCCCAGGTGCGCGGCGTGAGCGGGGTCTGGAAGGACCTCACCGACAACGTCAACTTCATGGCCGACAACCTCACCTCCCAGGTGCGCAACATCGCCCTCGTCTCCACCGCCGTGGCCCAGGGCGACCTCGGCAAGAAGATCACCGTGGAGGCCAAGGGCGAGATCCTGGAGCTGAAGTCGACCATCAACACCATGGTCGACCAGCTCTCCGCCTTCGCCGACGAGGTCACCCGCGTCGCCCGCGAGGTCGGCACCGAGGGAAACCTCGGCGGTCAGGCCCAGGTGCGCGGCGTGAGCGGGGTCTGGAAGGATCTCACCGACAACGTCAACTTCATGGCGCTGAACCTCACTTCGCAGGTCCGCAACATCGCCCAGGTCACCACCGCCGTCGCCAACGGCGACCTCTCCAAGAAGATCACGGTCGACGCGCGCGGCGAGATCCTGGAGCTGAAGGACACCGTCAACACGATGGTGGAGCAACTGCGCGCCTTCGCCGACGAGGTCACCCGCGTCGCCCGGGAGGTCGGCACCGACGGCAACCTCGGCGGCCGGGCCCGGGTGCTGGGCGTCTCCGGCGTCTGGCGGGACCTGACGGACAACGTCAACTACATGGCCGACAACCTCACCTCGCAGGTGCGCAACATCGCCCAGGTCGCCACCGCCGTGGCCCAGGGCGACCTGTCGAAGAAGATCGACGTGGACGCGCGCGGCGAGATCCTGGAACTCAAGACCACCATCAACACCATGGTCGACACGCTCTCCTCGTTCTCCTCCGAGGTCACCCGCGTGGCCCGCGAGGTCGGCTCCGAGGGCCAGCTCGGCGGCCAGGCCCGGGTCGAGGGCGTGTACGGCACCTGGAAGCGGCTGACGACCAATGTGAACGAGCTGGCACTGAACCTGACCACCCAGGTCCGCGCCATCGCCGAGGTGGCCTCGGCCGTGGCGCAGGGCGACATGTCCCGCTCGATCACCGTGGAGACGCGCGGCGAGGTCGCCGAGCTGAAGGACAACATCAACCTGATGGTGGCCAACCTCCGCGAGACGACCCGCGCCAAGGACTGGCTGGAATCCAACCTCGCCCGCCTGGCCTCCCTGATGCAGGGCCACCGGGACCTGATGGAGGTCGCCGACCTGATCCTGCGCGAGCTGACCCCGCTGGTGAACGCCCAGTACGGCGCGTTCTACCTGGCGGACCCGGAGCAGGACGGCACCACCGCCCCGACCAAGGGCCTGGCCTTCATCGCCGGTTACGGCGCCGCGCAGGGCGCCACCATGGAGACCGGCGGTCTTCCGGTCCACGGCCTGGTGGCGCAGGCGGCCCGCGAGAAGAAGCGCATCCTCGTCGAGGAGGCCCCACCGGACTACATCAAGATCAACAGCGGTCTCGGGGAAGCCGCTCCCACCACCATCGTCATCATCCCGATCCTCTTCGAGGACAAGCTCCTCGGGGTGATCGAGCTGGCGTCCTTCTCCCGCTTCTCCGATGTCCACCTGGCCTTCTTCGACCAGTTCGTGAACACCATCGGCGTCGCCATCAACACCATCATCGCCAACTCCCGCACCGAGTCGCTCCTCGGCGAGTCCCAGCGGCTGGCCATGCAGCTGCAGGAGCGCTCGGACGAACTCCAGAAACAGCAGGCGGAGTTGCAGCACTCCAATGCCGAACTGGAGGAGAAGGCGGCCCTGCTGGCCACCTCCTCGCAGTACAAGTCGGAGTTCCTGGCGAACATGTCGCACGAGCTGCGCACCCCGCTGAACTCCCTGCTGATCCTCGCCCGTCTCCTCTCGGACAACCCGGACGGCCATCTCACCGACCAGGAGGTCCAGTTCGCGACGACGATCCACCGCTCGGGCTCCGACCTGCTGCAGCTGATCAACGACATCCTCGACCTGTCGAAGATCGAGGCCGGCCGGATGGACGTACGCCCCAAGCGGCTGCCGCTGATCAAACTGCTCGACTACGTCCACGCCACCTTCCGCCCGCTCACCCACGACCGCGGGCTCTCCTTCGAGGTGTCGGTCGGCGAGGACGTCCCGCGCGAGATGTACTCGGACGAGCAGCGCCTGCAGCAGGTGCTGCGCAATCTGCTGTCCAACGCCATCAAGTTCACCGCCTCGGGCCGGGTCGAGCTGCGGGTCGGCCTGGTCAAGGACGCGGAGGCCGGTGAGCGGGTGATCGCCTTCGAGGTGTCCGACACCGGCATCGGGATCGCACCGGAGAAACTCCCGGTGATCTTCGAGGCGTTCCAGCAGGCCGACGGCACCACCAACCGCAAGTACGGCGGCACCGGTCTCGGGCTGTCCATCAGCCGGGAGATCGCGGGCCTGCTGGGCGGCCGTATCGTCGCCGAGAGCGTGCCGGGACAGGGCTCCACCTTCACCCTGTACGTCCCCGTCGTCAGCCCCGGCCACCCGGTGGCCGACGACCGGAGCACCGTACTGGTGCCGGAGCAGATGTCCCCCCTGCCGGAGGCGGACGACGCCTGGCCCACGCCGACCAAGCTGGAGGAGTGGCAGTCGGGCCGGGCGGGGCAGGTGCTGTCCGGGCGGCGCGTGCTGATCGTGGACGACGACATCCGCAACGTGTTCGCGCTCACCCATGTGCTCGGCCGGGTCGGCATGCCGGTGCTCTACGCGGAGAACGGCCGCGAGGGCATCGAGACCCTGGAGCGCAACCCGGACGTCGAACTCATCCTGATGGACATCATGATGCCGGAGATGGACGGCTACGAGACCATCGCCGCGATCCGCCGCACCCCGCGCTGGGTGGACCTGCCCATCATCGCGCTGACCGCGAAGGCCATGCCCGGCGACCGGGAGAAGTCCATCGCGCGCGGCGCCAACGACTACGTACCCAAACCGGTGGACGTGGACCGACTGCTCACCGTCGTGTGCGCCCTGCTGGACCCGGAGGAAACGCACGAGGCGACGCCATGAGCGCCCAGGACGCACGGGACGGGCGCGCCGGCATCCTCCTGGTCGACGACATGGAGGACAACCTGATCGCCCTGGAGGCGGTCCTGGGCTCCCTCCACGAACCGCTGGTGCGGGCGCGTTCCGGCGAGGAGGCGATGAAGGCCCTGCTGCGCCGCCGCTTCGCCCTGGTCCTGCTGGACGTCCGGATGCCCGGCATGGACGGTTTCGAGACGGCGGCGAACATCAAGCGCCTGGACCAGACGAAGGACGTCCCGATCATCTTCCTGACCGGCGCGGAGGACGACACGGGGTATGCCTTCCGCGGCTACGCCACCGGCGCGGCCGACTATCTGACCAAGCCCTTCGACCCGTGGGTGCTGCGGGCGAAGGTGAAGGTGTTCCTGGACCTGCACAGCAAGCAGCTCCAGTTGGAGGCGCTCAGGGCGGAGGTCCAGGAACTGCGGGAGCTGGTCGGCGGGGACCCGGGAGCCGCTACGCCTCGCGCGTCCCGGCGTACATCTCCTCGATGAGGTGCTTGTACTCCCGCTCCACGACCGGCCGCTTCAGCTTCAGGCTCGGCGTGATCTCGCCGTGCTCCACGTCGAGGTCCCTCGGCAGCAGCCGGAACTTCTTGATGGTCTGCCACCGCTGCAGGTTCTCGTTGACCTGCTTGACGTACCCCTCGACCATCGCCACCGTCTCCGGCGCCGCGACGACCTCCGCGTACGACTTGCCCTCCATCCCGTGCTCCTTGGCCCAGCCCATCAGGGCCGGCTCGTCCAGGGCGATGAGCGCCGTGCAGAAGTTCCGGTCGGCGCCGTGCACCAGGATGTTGGAGACGTACGGGCAGACCGACTTGAAGGAGCCCTCGATCTCCGTCGGCGCGATGTACTTGCCGCCGGACGTCTTGAACAGGTCCTTCTTGCGGTCGGTGATCCGCAGGTAGCCGTCGGGGGAAAGCTCGCCGATGTCGCCGGTGTGGAACCAGCCGTCCGGCTCCAGCACCTCCGCCGTCTTCTCGGGCAGGCCGTGGTAGCCCTCCATGATCCCGGGGCCGCGCAGCAGGATCTCGCCGTCGTCGGCGATCCGGACCTCGCAGCCGGGCAGCGGCTTGCCGACCGTGCCGGTGCGGTACGCCTCGCCCGGGTTGACGAAGGAGGCCGCGGAGGACTCGGTCAGGCCGTAGCCCTCCAGGATGTGGATGCCGGCACCGGCGAAGAAGTAGCCGATCTCCGGGGCCAGCGCGACCGAGCCGGAGACACAGGCCCGCAGCCGGCCGCCGAAGGCGTCCCGCAGCTTGGAGTAGACGAGGGCGTCGGCGACCTTGTGCTTCGAGCGGAGGCCGAAGGGGACGGACGCGGTGCCGGTGCGGCGGAAGTTGTCCTGGCTGACCTTGGCGTACTCGCGGGCCACCTCGGCCGCCCACAGGAAGATCTTGTACTTGGCCCCGCCGCCCGCGCGGGCCTTGGCGGCGACGCCGTTGTAGACCTTCTCGAAGATGCGCGGCACGGCCGCCATGTACGTCGGCTGGACGACCGGCAGGTTCTCGATGATCTTGTCGACGCGGCCGTCGACGGCGGTGACATGGCCGATCTCGAGCTGGCCGGAGGTGAGCACCTTGCCGAAGACGTGGGCGAGCGGCAGCCACAGGTACTGCACGTCGTCCTGGCCGAGGAGCCCGGTCGCGCCGATGGCCTTGGCCATGTACGACCAGTTGTCATGCGGCAGGCGCACACCCTTGGGGCGCCCGGTGGTGCCGGAGGTGTAGATGAGGGTGGCGAGCTGGTCCTTGGTGATCGCGCCGACCCGCTCCTTGACCAGGTCGGCGTCCTTCTCCAGCCGGGCGGCGCCGCGCTTCTCCAGCTCGTCCAGGGTGAGGATCCAGTCGGCGGTCTCGACGCCGGCCGGGTCGATCACCACGACGTGCGTGAGGTCGGGCAGCTCGGCGCGCTTCTCGACGGCCTTGGCGAGCTGGGCCGCGTCCTCGGCGATCAGCACCCGGCTGGCGGAGTCCGCGAGGATGAACGCCGACTCCTCCGCGTTGGTCTGCGGATAGACCGTGGTCGTGGCGGCGCCGGCGCACATGATGCCGAGGTCGGCGAGGATCCACTCGATGCGGGTCGAGGAGGCGAGGGCGACCCGCTGCTCGGGCTGCACCCCCAGCTCGATGAGACCGGCGGCGATCGCGTAGACCCGCTGGGCGGCCTGGCTCCAGTTCAGCGACTTCCAGTCATCCGGGCCCTCCCCGGCCGCGTTCGGCACGGGATAGCGATAGGCCTCGGCATCCGGCGTGGCCGCCACGCGCTCCAGGAAGAGGGCCGCCACGCTCGGCGGACGGTTCTCGATCAAAGTCTGTGTGTCGCTCACGACATCCTCCGGGGCCCGCGACGATGCGGCTGGCTCAGAATGCGGCTGGTTCTACTCGCGTGCCGTTGTTTAACTCGCGAGTAACTATCGAGCAGGGATCAGAGTAAGGCGCGACCGGCCGGGGCGTAAGAGCCCGCGCCCTGTCACTTCCTACAGAGACCTACCCCTCACATGCGCCGGGGCCCGCCGCACTTTCGTACGACGGACCCCTCGGTGCCCGATTTGCCGGGCTGAGCACCGGTGACCGGCGGTTACTTCTTGCCCTTGCCCGACCCCGCGCTGTCATCACTGCTCAGTACGGCGATGAAGGCCTCCTGCGGAACTTCCACGGAACCCACCATCTTCATCCGCTTCTTGCCCTCCTTCTGCTTCTCCAGCAGCTTCCGCTTACGCGAGATGTCGCCGCCGTAGCACTTGGCGAGGACGTCCTTGCGGATGGCGCGGATGGTCTCGCGGGCGATGACCCGGGAGCCGATGGCGGCCTGGATGGGCACCTCGAAGGCCTGCCGGGGGATCAGCTCACGCAGCTTGGCGACGAGCCGCACCCCGTACGCGTAGGCCGCGTCCTTGTGGGTGATCGCGGAGAAGGCGTCCACCTTGTCGCCGTGCAGCAGGATGTCGACCTTGACCAGGCTGGAGGTCTGCTCACCGGTGGGCTCGTAGTCCAG
This sequence comes from Streptomyces sp. NPDC002779, assembly GCF_042888685.1. Classification (NCBI taxonomy): domain Bacteria; kingdom Bacillati; phylum Actinomycetota; class Actinomycetes; order Kitasatosporales; family Streptomycetaceae; genus Streptomyces; species Streptomyces sp. NPDC002779. The sequence goes on along the minus strand of NZ_JBIAQC010000002.1, from coordinate 525,731 downwards.
GGAGGCGTATCCGCGCGTCTTCGACTTCAGCTGGTCGAAGAAGTCGAAGACGATCTCGGCGAGCGGCAGGGTGTAGCGGATCTCGACCCGGTCCTCGGAGAGGTAGTCCATGCCGAGCAGGGTGCCGCGCCGGGTCTGGCACAGCTCCATGATCGAGCCGATGAACTCGGTCGGGGCGAGGATCGTGGCGCGTACGACCGGCTCGTACACCTCGTTGATCTTGCCCTCGGGGAACTCGCTGGGGTTGGTGACGACGTGCTCGGTGCCGTCCTCCATCACCACCCGGTAGACCACGTTCGGCGCGGTCGCGATCAGGTCGAGCCCGAACTCGCGCTCCAGCCGCTCGCGGATCACGTCCAGGTGCAGCAGCCCGAGGAAACCGACGCGGAAGCCGAAGCCGAGGGCGGCGGAGGTCTCCGGCTCGTAGACGAGGGCGGCGTCGTTGAGCTGGAGCTTGTCCAGGGCCTCGCGCAGCTCGGGGTAGTCGGAGCCGTCCAGCGGATACAGACCGGAGAAGACCATCGGCTTCGGGTCCTTGTAGCCGCCGAGGGCCTCCGTCGCGCCCTTGTGCATGCTGGTGACGGTGTCACCGACCTTGGACTGGCGGACGTCCTTCACACCGGTGATCAGATAGCCCACCTCGCCGACGCCGAGACCGTCGGCGCTGAGCATCTCCGGCGAGTTGGTGCCGATCTCCAGCAGCTCGTGGGTGGCGCCGGTCGACATCATCTTGATGCGCTCGCGCTTGCTGAGCTGGCCGTCGATGACACGGACGTACGTCACCACACCGCGGTAGGAGTCGTAGACCGAGTCGAAGATCATCGCGCGGGCGGGGGCGTCCTTGACGCCGACCGGCGCCGGGACCTCACGGACCACCCGGTCGAGCAGCGCGTCGACGCCGACACCCGTCTTGGCGGAGACCCTGAGAACGTCCTCGGGGTCGCAGCCGATGAGGTTGGCGAGCTCCTCGGAGAACTTCTCCGGCTGGGCGGCCGGCAGGTCGATCTTGTTCAGGACGGGGATGATCTTGAGGTCGTTCTCCATCGCCAGGTAGAGGTTGGCGAGGGTCTGGGCCTCGATGCCCTGGGCGGCGTCGACGAGGAGGACGGTGCCCTCGCAGGCGGCGAGCGACCGGGAGACCTCGTAGGTGAAGTCGACGTGCCCCGGGGTGTCGATCATGTTGAGGATGTGCGTGTTGCCCTTGTCCGTGGTAGGCGCCCAGGGCAGACGCACGGCCTGGGACTTGATGGTGATACCGCGCTCGCGCTCGATGTCCATGCGGTCGAGGTACTGAGCGCGCATCTGCCGTTGCTCGACCACACCGGTCAGCTGGAGCATCCGGTCGGCGAGCGTGGACTTGCCGTGGTCGATGTGCGCGATGATGCAGAAATTGCGGATCAGAGCCGGGTCGGTTCGGCTCGGTTCGGGCACATGGCTAGGGATCGCGGGCACGCAGGGTCCTGATTCTTGAGGTGTCCGCAGCCGTCTGCGGTCTCGGGTCGGAACGATCGGGTCTATACGTAGGCTCCATGGTCCCACGGGCGGCGACCGGGGACCGGTTTGGGCCGCATGCTGGGCCACTGGTAGTCTGGGTGGCTGTGTCTCTTGCCCTCTCAGCGCGAGGCACACCCCAAGAAAATCACCCGGTACGGATTCCGTGCGGCTTTCGCGCGGACCCGTGCCAGAACCTGTAGAGGCTCATTCGTGGCGAACATCAAGTCCCAGATCAAGCGGATCAAGACCAACGAGAAGGCGCGGCTGCGCAACAAGGCCGTCAAGTCCTCCCTGAAGACCGCGATCCGCAAGGCCCGTGAGGCCGCTGCCGCGGGTGACGCCGAGAAGGCCACCGAGTACCAGCGCGCTGCCGCGCGTCAGCTCGACAAGGCCGTCTCGAAGGGCGTCATCCACAAGAACCAGGCCGCCAACAAGAAGTCGGCGCTTGCTTCGAAGGTCGCTTCCCTCAAGGGCTGAACCTTTCTGATCTGACCGCCGGATGGACCCAGAGCGGGCCCTCTCTCATCCGCTCCCGTCCGGCACCCCGAGCTCGCACGCGGCCTGCGTTCGCCACGCGGGTGCGAGCTCAGCAGCTTCACGCTTCACATGAAGGCCCCGGCGCCCCGCCCTTCCCCAGGGCGAGTGCCGGGGCCTTCGGCTTGGGCCGTGGGCCTTGCTCGGGGGTGGGCCGGGGGCCTCGGCGTGGGCCGGTGTCATGGATGGGTGCCGGGGCCTTCGGCTTGGGCCGGGGTCTTCGGCGTGGGCCCGTGTCACGGGCGGGTGCCGGGGCCTTCGGCTTGGGCCGGGGGCCTTGCTCGGGGGTGGGCCGGGGGCCTCGGCGTGGGCCCGTGTCACGGGCGGGTGCCGGGGCCTTCGGCGTGAGCAGGGGCCTTCGGCGTGGGCCCGTGTCATGGGTGGGCGCCGGGGCCTTGGGCGTGGGCCGGTGTTACGTCCAGAAGGCGTTGGCCTGGTCGATGTCCTCGACGCACTCGTCGAGATCGGTGGCCTTGTCCCCGACGATCCGGAAGATGATGCAGCCCTTCTCGTCGATGCGCTTTCCGTTGCGCTCGGCGCTGAAGCGGTGCAGGGCGACGCAGTGGCCGCGGCCGTCGACCATGAGGTGGAGCAGTTCGGCGTTCATCGTGCCGCCGGTCTCCTCGAAGAGCCGGCCGTACATCTCGATGATCGCGTCCTGGCCCTTGTAGTCACCGGACAGCGGGTGGCTGCCGGGCACGTGGTGGGTGCAGTCCGATGCCATCAGCCCGCGCAGGGCGTCCATGTCACCGGATGCGAAAGCCTCGTATCCCTTGCGGACGAGTTGTGCGTGCGGGTGTTCAGCCATGGTGACCGCCACCTTTCCTGATCCGGCGATGGTGGCTGACACCCACGATTTTCCTCCCCGCCGCGGTCAGCGTCCTCTGGAGCGAGCCGCCCGCGCGATGATGACGACCGCCTTCTCCAGGGCGTACTCGGGGTCGTCCCCGCCGCCCTTGACCCCGGCGTCGGCCTCGGCGACGGCCCGCAGCGCGACGGCGACGCCGTCGGGGGTCCAGCCGCGCATCTGCTGGCGCACCCGGTCGATCTTCCAGGGCGGCATGCCCAGCTCACGGGCGAGATCGGCGGGGCGCCCGCCCCGGGCGGAGGAGAGCTTGCCGATGGCCCGGACGCCCTGCGCGAGCGCGCTGGTGATCAGGACGGGCGCGACGCCCGTGGCCAGGGACCAGCGCAGCGCCTCCAGGGCCTCGGCGGCCCGGCCCTCGACGGCACGGTCGGCGACGGTGAAGCTGGAGGCCTCGGCCCGACCGGTGTAGTACCGCCCGACCACGGCCTCGTCGATGGTCCCCTCGACATCGGCGACCAGCTGCGACACGGCGGACGCCAGCTCCCGCAGATCACTCCCGATGGAGTCGACGAGCGCCTGGCAGGCCTCGGGGGTGGCGGAGCGGCCGGTGGCCCGGAACTCCTGCCGCACGAAGGCCAGCCGGTCGGCGGGCTTGGTCATCTTGGGGCAGGCGACCTCCCGGGCGCCCGCCTTCCGGGCCGCGTCGAGCAGCGCCTTGCCCTTCACCCCGCCGGCGTGCAGCAGCACCAGCGTGATCTCCTCGGCCGGCGCCCCGAGGTAGGACTTCACGTCCTTGACGGTGTCGGCGGACAGATCCTGGGAGTTGCGCACCACGACGACCTTGCGCTCGGCGAAGAGCGACGGACTGGTCAGCTCGGCGAGGGTGCCCGGCTGCAACTGCTCCGAGCTCAGGTCCCGCACATCGGTGTCGGCATCAGCGGCCTTGGCCGCCCGCACGACCTCCTGCACAGCCCGGTCGAGGAGCAACTCCTCCTGCCCCACGGCAAGCGTCAGAGGGGCAAGCGGATCGTCGGTAGCACTTTTCCTGGCCATCGGGTCAAGGATGGCATGGGGGGCTGACAGTGGGGGACGGGGCGGGGGGCTGCTGGGGTGCCGGGGGCGGCATAACGCGGCGTTCCGGGGGCGGCGTGCTGCTGACGTGCCGGGGGCGGCATGACGCGGCGTTCCGGGGGCCTGCTGCTGGCGTGCCAGGAGGGGGGCGTAACGCGACGCGCCGGGGCGGCCTGCTGCTAACGCGCCGGGGCGGCATAACGCGGCGTTCCGGGGGGCGTGGTTCCGCCGACATGCCGGGGCGGCATAACCGGCGGCCGGGGCGGCCTGCCGCTGGCATGCCGGGGCGCGGCATGACGCGGTGTGCCGGGGCGGCGTAACCCGGCACGCCGGGGGCAGCGCCCGCTGCCCATCAGCGCGGCGGGCAAGGCTACGGCTCCTCCCGCCACCCCTCCCACTCCCCCGCGAACGCGTCCAGCTCCGCCGGATCCAGCGCCGCGTCCTCGTCCCGCAGCACCACCAGCCACTGCGCGTCCTCCGCGTCGTCCTCCCCGGCCAGCGCGTCCCGCACCAGCCGGGGCTCCTCGGCCACCCCGAACCGCTCCCGCAGCGCCTCCACGACCTCCTCGGCCGCGTCCCGGTCGGGCAGCACCAGCACATGTCTCACATCACTCACGCAGCCATTCTCCAGCCGCGCCCACCCCTGCCAGTCCTCACCCCTTCCGCACCGCACGCACCGCTACCGCCGCTCACCCCCTCCACACCGCACCCTCCACACCGCACCCACCGCTACCGCCCCTCACCCTCCCGCACCACGCCCAACCCCCACCGCTCCTCACCCCTCCCGCACCGCAGGCACCCGCTCCAGTTCGATCCCGAACCGCTCCCGGTACGCCGTCAGCACCTCCTCGTCCGTGGCGAGGTACCGCTCCTCCTGGCCCCCGTCCGCACCCGTCGTCTTGAACGTGCGCCCGCTCAGCGTGACCCGCCCCCCGTCCTCCGTCACCCGCGAACACACCAGCGACTGCGTGAAGTGCGAGGCCGGCGAGGCGGAGTGCCACCACGCCCCGGCGACGAAGTCACCGAGCACCCGGGGCCGCCTCTCCAGCCGGTACACCGGCCTGCCGTTCATCACGACGTCCAGGTCCGCCGCCTCCGGCAGCCGGGGCCCGCCCCGCACCCCGGCCGCGTCCGGCCCCGCCTCCACGATCCGGAACACCCCCGCGGGATCCTCCTGCTCCCCCCGCGCCTCCAGCGCCAGCGGAAAGTGGCTGTGCGCCCCGAACCCGACGTCGGCCAGCCACTCGCCCCCGTCCACGGTCCGCACCCGCAGCGTGAGATGGTCGTACGGGATCCCCAGTCGCCCCTCCCGGTCGTAGACCCGTCCCGCCAGCAGCGTCACCTCGTACCCGAGCGCCGCGAGCAACGCCCCGAAGGCGCCGTTCAGTTCGTAGCAGAACCCTCCCCGCCGCGCGCCGATCAGCTTGTCCAGCAGCCGCTTCTCCTCCAGCACGATCTCCTCGCCGAGGTGGATCGACAGGTTCTCGAACGGCACGGTGCGCAGATGGCTCAGGTGCAGCTCGCGCAGGACGTCCACGGTCGGCCACGCCGGGTGGGCCACCCCGAGCCGGCTCAGATAGGCATCAACTTCTGCGGAATTCATGCCCTCAGTCTCCCGCCACCCGCAACTCCCTGCCCGCACCGACCACCGCCAACGCCCCGTCCTCGTCGGTCCGCAGCACCACCGCCCCCCGCGCCCGCAGCGCGGCGACCGTGCCGGGGGCCGGATGCCCGTACGAATTGCCCTCCCCGGCAGAGATGAGCGCCAGCCGCGGCGCCGCCCTGCGCATCAGCTCCGGGTCCTGGTACGCCGAGCCGTGATGGGCCACCTTCAGCACATCCACCCCGCCCAGCAGCCCGCCCGCCGGTGATCTCAGCAGCGCCCGCTGTGCCGGTGGTTCGAGGTCCCCCAGCAACAGGAACCGCACCCCCGCCACCTCCGCGAGCAGGGCGACACTGGCGTCGTTCGGCCCTTCCGTTCCCGGCACCGCAGCCGACGGCGGCCACAGCACCTCCCAGGACAGCGCGCCGGTCCGCCGCCGCTCCCCGGCCACGGCCCGGGTCACCGGGACGCCCCGCGCCGCGGCCAGTCTCCGGACGAACTCCGCCTGCTCCTCCGGCTCCTGGCAACCGGTCGTCCCGATCGCCCCCACAGCCCGGCCGCGCAGCACCCCGGGCAGGCCCGCCACATGGTCGGCGTGGAAGTGGGTGAGGACGATCAGCGGGATCCGGGTGATGCCCAGCGTGCGCAGACAGTGGTCGACGAGCTCCGGGTCCGGTCCGGCGTCCACCACCACCCCGGTGCCCGCACCGGCCGCGAGCACCAGCGCGTCCCCCTGTCCCACATCGCACATCACCAGCCGCCAGCCCGGCGGGGGCCAGCCGCTGATCACCCGGACCAGCGGCGGAGGCTGCACCACGGCCAGCACCAGCAGCACCACGGCCGCCCCGCACCACCAGGGGTGCCGCCACAACCGCCGCCCGGCCAGCAGCAGCGCCACCGTGACCAGGGCCAGCAGCCCCGCCCCGGCCCAGCCGTCCGGCCAGTCGATGCCCGCGCCGGGCAGCGCCGCCCCGGTCCGGGCGATGTCGGCGATCCATCCCGCGGGCCAACTCGCGCACCACGCCAGCGCCTTGGCCACCGGCATCACCACCGGGGCGGTCGCCAGCGCGGCGAACCCGAGGACCGTGGCCGGGGCGACCGCGATCTCCGCCAGCAGATTGCACGGCACCGCCACCAGGCTCACCCGGGCCGACAGCACCACCACGACCGGTGCGCACACCGCCTGCGCGGCCGCCGCTGCCGCCACCGCCTCGGCCCACCGCGGACCGACCCCGCGCCGCCGCAACGCGGCACTCCAGCGCGGTGCCAGCGTCAGCAGCGCCCCGGTGGCCAGGACCGAGAGCAGGAACCCGGGACTGCGTGCCAGCCAGGGGTCGAACAGCACCAGCAGCAGGACGGCCGTCGCCAGCGCGGGCACCAGGGACCGGCGGCGCCCGGTCGCCAGGGCGAGCAGCACCACCGCCCCGCAGGCCGCGGCGCGCAGCACACTCGGGTCCGGTCTGCACACGACCACGAAGGCGAGCGTGAGCGCCCCGCCGCACACCGCGGTGGCCCGCAGGGACAACCCGAGCCGGGGCGCGAGCCCTCGCCGCTCCGCGAGGCGGGCCGTGCCCGGCGGCCCGATGAGCAGCACGAGAACGATGGTGAGGTTGCTTCCGGAGACCGCGAGCGTGTGCGCGAGGTCGGTCTCCTTGAACGCCTCGTCCAGTTCCGGGGTGATCCGTGCGGTGTCCCCTACGACCAGGCCCGGCAGCAGCGCCCGCGCGTCCGCCGGCAGTCCGTCGGTCGCCTCCCGCAGTCCGGCCCGCAGCCTCCCGGCGAACCGCTGTGCCGCCGACGCCGGCTCCACGACCTCCGGCGCCGCCTCGCCCCGCACCCGCAGCACGGCCGCGATCCGGTCACCGCCCGTCAGCGGCGGCGCCGACCGCGCGCTCACCCGCAGCCGGGTGGACGGCAGCAACCGCAGCCAGGGCGACCCCGCGGACGCCTCCACGACCACCAGCACCGGCGTCCGCGTCACCGCCGCCGCCCGGCCCTCGGCCGCCACTCGCCGCACCTGGGCGTTGACCAGCACGGCGGGCGGCCGCGTCCGGTCCCCGCTGACCCGGGGCCGGGTGAGCCGGGGATCGGAGGTGAGCTCCACCTCCGCGGTCACGGTGGCATACTCCCGGGCCAGCTCCGGCACCGGCCCGCGCCGCAGATCGGCGCCGTGCAGCCCGGCGGAAGCTGTGGCCGCGGCGACACAGAGCAGGACCGCGGCGACCGGCACGCCGGTCCGGGCCGGCCGTCGCGCCCACAGGAGCACGACGGCCGCACACAGGGCCACGGCCACCACTGCGGCGCTCCATCCGGCCGGCGCGGTCAGCATCAGCGCCGCTGTCGCCCAGGCCGCCAGCGCGGGCGGTACGAGTCGAAGATCCGTCGGTCCTTCCTGGCGCGGGTGGGACGCGCCGAGCCGTTTGCCGGAGGCCGCGTGCACCTCGGGGCGCCCGGCCTCGGGGGCGCCCGTCATGGCCGTACGAGATTCCGCAGGTCGGCGAAGCGGCGCTCGCCGATGCCGTTGACCTCGCGCAGCTCCGCCACGGAGCGGAAACCGCCGTTGCGGGTGCGGTGGTCGATGATGTGCTGGGCCAGGACCGGTCCGACGCCGGGCAGGGTGTCGAGCTGCTCGGCGGTGGCCGTGTTGAGGGAGACCGGGGCGGCGGAGGCCGCACCTGGCACCGGGGCACCGCCCTGCACCGCTCCGGCCGCACCCGGCACCGGGGCACCCCCTTGCACCGGAGCGGGCACGCCCACGACGACCTGTTCGCCGTCCACCAGGGAGCGCGCCCGGTTCAGCCCTGCCGTACTCGCGCCGGGCCGCACCCCGCCCGCCGCGCGCAGGGCGTCGTCGACCCGGGAGCCCGGCGGCAGCCGGTGGATGCCCGGTTCGCGCACCTTGCCGCTGACGTCCACCACGATCTCGGTCCCGGCGGACGCGCCGAGGAGGCCGGCTCCCGGTCCGGCGCTCTCCTCCCCCGCCGCGTAGGAGGCGGCCCGCACCACCTCGGGCGCCCGCACGTCCTGCGTCCGCCCGGCCCAGAAGTGCTGCACCGCGAAGCCCGCGGCGACGACCAGCACCACGGTGAGCGCGAGGAGGCTGCGCCGCTCGAGACCGCACCGCGCCTGCATCCACAGCGGCAGCCGCTCCCGCAGCGCGAGTCCGGCACGCCCCCGCCAGTCCTCGGCCGCATCGGCGCCGGGCGCACCCGGGTCCGGGCCGCCCTCGCCCTCCTGCGGCGGAGGCCCCTTGTCCGACTCCCTTTCCTCCAGGGCCCGTTCACCGAAGAGCAGCTCCGCACGCCGGCGGAGTTCCTCGGCCGGGGCATGGCGGTGCCGGGCGCGGCCTCGCGGGTGGGTGCGGTGGTGACGGGTGCGGACATCGGAACGGGGGCCGCGGCCCGGTCCACTGGCCGCGGCGGCGGTGCGTGTACGTGATCGAAGTGCCATGCCCCGAGACTGGGGCACCGCGGAAATCGGCGATGATCTTGCTCAATTCCCGGGGACAGCCCACCGGTTGTGGACAACTCCCTCACTCATGTGGGTGAGACCGCTCTCTCACCTGGGCGAGACCACAACCCCCAGCAACCCGGGCCCGGTATGCGCCCCGATCACCGCCCCCACCTCGCTCACATGCAGATCCGCAAGACCCCGCACCCGCGTCCGCAGCCGGTCCGCCAGCGCCGACGCCCGGTCGGGCGCGGCGAGATGGTGCACGGCGATGTCGACCTGTGCGCCCCCGGCCCGGTCCGCGACGATCTCCTCCAGCCGGGCGATGGCCTTCGACGCCGTCCGCACCTTCTCCAGGGGCTCGATACGGCCGCCGTTCAGCTGCAGCAGCGGCTTCACCGCGAGCGCCGAGCCGAGCAGCGCCTGGGCCGCTCCGATCCGGCCACCTCGGCGCAGATAGTCGAGCGTGTCGACGTAGAAGTAGGCGGAGGTGCCCGCCGCCCGCTTCTCCGCGGTCATGACCGCCTCGTCCACCGTGCCGCCCGACTCCGCGACCTGCGCCGCGGCGACCGCGCAGAAGCCGAGCGCCATCGCGATCATCCCGGTGTCCACCACCCGCACCGGCACCGGCGCCTCCCGGGCGGCGAGCACCGCGGCGTCGTAGGTGCCCGACAGCTCGGCGGACAGATGCAGCGAGACGATGCCGGTGGCGCCGGACTCCGCGACCTTGCGGTAGGTCTCGGCGAACCGCTCGGGGCTGGGGCGCGAGGTGGTGACGGAGCGCCGTTTCTGCAGCGCCTGGGCCAGGGAACGGGTCGAGATCTCGGTGCCCTCGTCCAGCGCCTGGTCCCCGAGGACCACGGTCAGGGGCACTGCTGTGATGCCGTGGCGCTCCATCGTCCGTGGCGGCAGGTAGGCCGTTGAATCGGTGACGATCGCGACATGGCGGGACATGAGCTGGAGGTTACCTGGCGTAGCGCCCGGGCGGCAGTCCGACCCCTTTCACCTGGGCGGCCGTGGCCGGATCAGGTGGTGCTCTCGGGGCGGGGCTTCTTCTGCTGCCAGGGGTAGGCCGGACGCGGGTCCGGCGGGGTGATGGCCGCTCGCGTCGGCTCCTCGGCCGTCCGCTGCCGCGAACCCTCCGGCCAGGTCTGCCGCGCGGCCGGCGCTTCGGCGGCGGGCGCCTCGGGCCACGGCGGCGGGGTGGTGGCGGGCGTCTCCTCGGTGGTCCAGTGCCGCAGGGCACCGGCCTCCATGTCGATCTGCGCGCTCAGTGAGTCCAGCTCGTCGTCGGCGAAGCGGCGGGCCCGGTCGCGGGCCGCCCACCGCAGCGAGTCCGCCGACTTGACGATGCGCTCGGTGCGCTCGCGCAGGTCCGGCAGCCGCTCGGCGAGGGTCGTCCGGTCCGGCTCGCTCTCCAGGCGCCGCAACTCGTCGTCCAGTTCGTGGCCGTGGGCGCTGAGCCGCTCGAAGAGGCCGAGGGACTCCTTCAGGGACTCGTCCTCGGCCACGCCCGCGCGCAGCGCGTCCTGGGTGGCGCGCATCGAGGTGCGCAGTTTCAGCCGCAGCTGGGCCAGTTCGCCCGCCGGGCCGATCTGGGCGAAGGACTTGGCGCGCAGGGTGTGGTCCTCGACCGTGCGGCGGGCCTGGGTGATCGTGCGGTCCACACCGCGCTTGGCGGCGCCGACCGCCTTCACCGTGGCGTAGGCGCCGAGCACCACGAGGAGCACGAAGAGCAGGGCCACGACTGCGATCACTGCTTCCACGATGCTCCTCCTCGGTTCCGCGGCACTCCTCGCCGCGCTGCTCTCCACGGTAAACGCAGCGGGCAGGCCCGGAGTTCCAGATGAACCCCGAACCTGCCCGTAGGGGACGACCCGGAGGCAGCGCCTGCCGAGGTCTGCCCGGCTACGCCGTGACGATGTTCACCAGCTTCGGCGCCCGCACGATCACCTTCCGGATCCCGGCGCCGTCCAGCGCCGCCACGACCTTGTCGTCGGCCAGCGCCACCTTCTCCAGCTCCTCCTCGGAGATGGACGGCGCGACCTCCAGCCGGGCCTTGACCTTGCCCTTGATCTGCACGACACAGGTCACCGTCTCGTCGACGACGTACGCCGGGTCGGCCACCGGGAAGTCCCGGTGCACCACGGAGTCCTCGTGGCCCAGCTTGCGCCACAGCTCCTCGGCGATGTGCGGGGCGAGCGGGGCGACCAGCAGGACCAGCGCCTCGGCGACGGACCGCGGCACCGCGCCGCCCGCCTTGGTCAGGTGGTTGTTCAACTCGGTGACCTTGGCGATCGCGGTGTTGAACCGCATGCCCTCCAGGTCACCGCGCACCCCGTCGATCGCCTTGTGCAGCGCGCGCAGCGTGTCCTCGTCGGGCTCGGCGTCGACGACGGTCACCGCACCGGTCGCCTCGTCGACGACGTTGCGCCACAGCCGCTGCAGCAGCCGGAACTGGCCCACCACCGCGCGCGTGTCCCACGGCCGCGAGACGTCCAGCGGGCCCATCGCCATCTCGTACAGGCGCAGGGTGTCGGCGCCGTACTCGGCGCAGATCTCGTCCGGGGTGACCGCGTTCTTCAGGGACTTGCCCATCTTGCCCAGCAGCCGGGAGACCTGCTCGCCCTGGTAGTAGTAGGAGCCGTCGCGCTCCTCCACCTCGGCGGCCGGTACGGCGATCCCGCGCGCGTCCCGGTAGACGTAGGCCTGGATCATGCCCTGGTTGAACAGCTTGTGGAACGGCTCCGCCGAGGAGACGTGCCCCAGGTCGAACAGGACCTTGGACCAGAAGCGCGCGTACAGCAGGTGCAGCACCGCGTGCTCGGCGCCGCCGACGTACAGGTCGACACCGCCGTGCGGCTGTCCCTCGCGCGGGCCCATCCAGTACCGCTCGATCTCCGGGCCGACCAGCTGCTCGGAGTTGTGCGGGTCCAGGTACCGCAGCTCGTACCAGCAGGAACCGGCCCAGTTGGGCATGGTGTTGGTCTCGCGGCGGTACGTGCGCGGACCTCGGCCGTCGCCCAGGTCCAGCGTGACGTTGACCCAGTCCTCGTTGCGCGACAGGGGCGTCTCGGGCTGGGTGTCGGCGTCGTCCGGGTCGAAGGTGCGCGGGGAGTAGTCCTCGACCTCCGGCAGCTCCAGCGGCAGCATCGACTCGGGCAGGGCGTGCGCGATGCCCTCCTCGTCGTAGACGATCGGGAAGGGCTCGCCCCAGTAGCGCTGGCGGCTGAACAGCCAGTCGCGCAGCCGGAAGTTGACGGTGCCCTCGCCGGCGCCGGTGCGCTCCAGCCACTCGGTGATGCGCGCCTTGGCCTCGACGACGCCCAGGCCGTCCAGGGAGACGTCCGCTCCGGTGGAGTTGACGATCTTCGCGTCGTGCGAGACGAAGGCCGCGTCCCAGGCGGCGGGGTCCGTGCCGCGGCCGTCGGTCGGCTCGACCACGCAGCGGATCGGCAGTTCGAAGGCGCGCGCGAACTCGAAGTCACGGCTGTCGTGCCCCGGTACGGCCATGATCGCGCCGGTGCCGTAGCCCATCAGCACGTAGTCGGCGATGAAGACCGGCACCTGCTCGCCGTTGACCGGGTTGGTGGCGTACGCGCCGATGAAGACGCCGGTCTTGTCCTTGGCCTCGGCCTGGCGCTCGACGTCGGACTTCGAGGCGGCCTGCGCGCGGTAGGCGGCGACGGCCTCGGCCGGGGTGGCGTGGCCGCCGGTCCACACGCCGTGCGTGCCCTCGGGCCAGGCGGTCGGCGTGAACTTCTCGACCAGCGGGTGCTCGGGCGCCAGCACCATGTAGGTCGCGCCGAACAGGGTGTCGGGACGCGTGGTGAAGACGGTGATGCGCTCACCGTCGATCGGGAAGTCGACGCGGGCGCCCTCCGAGCGGCCGATCCAGTTGCGCTGCTGGAGCTTGATGGCCTCGGGCCAGTCCAGCTCCTCCAGGTCGTCCAGCAGCCGGTCGGCGTAGGCGGTGATGCGCATGTTCCACTGGCGCAGCTTGGCCTTGAAGACGGGGAAGTTGCCGCGCTCGGAGCGACCGTCGGCGGTGACCTCCTCGTTGGCCAGCACGGTGCCCAGGCCGGGACACCAGTTGACCGGCGCGTCGGAGGCGTAGGCCAGGCGGTACTCGCCCAGCAGGTCGGCGCGCTCGCCGGCGCTCAGCCCGGCCCAGGAGCGCCCGCCGGGCACCGCGCGCTCACCGCTGTCGAACTGGGCGACCAGCTCCGCGATCGGGCGGGCCCGGCGCGCCTCCTCGTCGTACCAGGAGTTGAAGATCTGCAGGAAGATCCACTGGGTCCACTTGTAGTAGTCCGGGTCGATCGTGGCGAACGACCGGCGCTTGTCGTGGCCCAGGCCCAGCCGGCGCAGCTGGACCTTCATGTTCTCGATGTTGGCCTCGGTGGACACGCGCGGGTGCGTGCCGGTCTGCACGGCGTACTGCTCGGCGGGCAGGCCGAAGGCGTCGAAGCCCAGGGTGTGCAGGACGTTGTGGCCGGTCATCCGCTGGAACCGGGCGAAGACATCGGTGGCGATGTAGCCCAGGGGGTGGCCGACGTGCAGGCCCGCACCGGAGGGGTACGGGAACATGTCCATGATGAACTTCTTGGGCTTGGCGACCAGCGCGGGGTCCCCGGCCAGGTCACCGCTCGGGTTCGGCGCCGCGTAGGTGCCCTCGGCGTCCCAGAAGTCCTGCCAGCGTGCCTCGATCTCCGCGGCCATGGCGGCCGTGTAGCGGTGCGGCGCGGCCGCCTCAGCAGCGGCAGCGGGGTTCGTCTCGCTCATGATCCTCAAAGCTCCATCGATCGTCTCTGCCAGCGCTGTGACATTCCTGGAAACGAAAAATCCCCTCGCACAGGAGGGGACGCCGCGCCGATGCCGGCCACTCGATCCGACGGTGGCCGGGGCTGATCAGCGCGGCTCGCTAAGCAGAAGGCGTACGGCACGCATGGCGTCAGGGTACCGCAGGCGTCGAGCGGGTCGCGACGGGCTTCCGGGAGGCCGCCGGACACTCCGGAGCCGCTTGTGAAGATTCGGAAAAATTGAACAAGGTTCAATTATTACCCGGCGTAAGGGCCCCTAGCAGGACAACACCGGCCCCGCACCCCTCATTCATAACAACGCAATAACTCAAATGGCGTACTGCCCTGTGGGGAGCCACTTAGAGTGCGGCAGCGGGACCGCTTTACCGAACCGCTCGGAGTTGCCCCCATGAACCCTCGACGTAGTACCACCTCGCTTCCCCAGCCCGGCCGTTCGGCCTACGGGGCGGCGACGGCTGTCGTTCTGCTGCTCATACCCGTGGTCGTGCTGGTCGGAGGTGACAGATTCCGCGAGTTCCTGAACTTCGGCGCGGGCGTGCTGTCCCTCGTCTCGCTGAGCTGCTCAGTGATCTGGGGCCTGGTGGCCCAGGACCGGATCTTCCTGAACACCCGCCAGCGGATCATCGGCCAGGCCGTGCACCGCACGACGGCGGTCGCCGCGATCGCCTTCCTGCTGCTGCACATCACGACCGAGCTCGCGCTCGACCACACCGAGCTGATCGCCGCCGTGATCCCCTTCTCGCTCGGCTTCACCGGTCCCGAGGGCCTGGTCGGGCTCGGCTCCCTGGCCGGGCTGCTGATGATCTTCGTAGGCATCACCGGCGCCCTGCGCGGCGCCTTCGCCTCCCCCGCCCCCGTCGCCGCCCGCTGGCGGGCCATGCACATGCTGGCCTACCCGGCCTGGTGCGCGGCCCTGGTGCACGGCCTGTACGCGGGCCGCGCGGCCAAGCCGGTCTTCGTCTTCCTGTACTGCCTGTGCCTGGTCGGCGTCGGCGCCGCACTGGCGCTGCGCGCGGCGCCCCGCCCGGTCAAGCGCCGGGTCGCCGACAAGATCGCCGAGATCCTGGGGACCACCGCGGAGCGCTCGGCGCGCGAGGACCTGGACGCGAGCCGGGCCCGGGCCGCCGAGTCCGCCGCGCTCCCCGGCTACGAGCCCCGGCGGACCGCGCCCTCCGTCCCCGAACCGGCGAACGGTTTCGCGGCCGCCTATCGCGCCGTGAACACACCCCCGCACCCCCAGCAGTCCTTCACCGCCGACCCGACGGCGCGGATGGACCTCTCGATGGACATGCCGCTGCACACGCCGATGCACGTGCCGCTGGACCTGCAGCCCACCGAGGCGCTGCCGCGCATGGACAGCGGCTCCAGCACCTCCGGAAGCTGGCCGATCCCCTCGCCCCCGCCCGTCGGCGAGGCGCCCCCGTCGTCCTACGACCCCCTCAATGACACCGGATACAACATCCCGACCTATGGCAATCCGGGCGTCGGCGGGTACGGCGGAAGTGATGTGTACGACACCACTGAGTCGAACACCCTCTACGGCACGTACAACCCCAACGACACGTACAACAGCGGTCCCGCCAATGAACCACCCTCCGGTGAGTCCTTCGACGCACCGGGTCCGGGCGAACCTTGGAACATGCCTTCCGGAGGCTATAGGTGAACGAGGCCCTGCCCGACGTACCAGAAGTCCGCGTGGTCGGTCTTCCCCAGCTCACGTCGGGCTTCGACCTTGTCGAACGACTCGATCTGCCCATGCACCTCAAGGTGCACGGGCCGCTCGAACCGATGGGCGGCGAGCAGCTCGCGCAGCTCGCCGAACGCATCAATCTGAAGGGCCGCGGCGGCGCGGGCTTCCCCTTCCACAAGAAGCTGCGCTCGGTCGCCGAAGCGGCGATCAAGCGCGGCGTCAGGCCGGTCGTCGTCGTCAACGGCAGCGAGGACGAACCGGCCTGCCGCAAGGACACGGTGCTCATCAACCGTGCCCCGCATCTCATCCTGGACGGCGCGCTGCTGGCCGCCGAGGCGCTGGGTGCCCGCACGCTCGTGGTGGGCGTCACCCGTGAGTCGACCCAGCGCTCCATGGAGGCCGCGCTCGCCGAACGCGGCCTCAGCAACGGCCGCCGGTCCGCGCTCCGCGCCCGCGTGCAGCGCAATCCGGTACGGATGGTCACCGGAGCGGCGGCGTCGCTGGTCCGGTCCATCGACGGCGGCCCGGCGATCCCGCCCGGCCGCAAGATCAGCGCCTCCCAGAGCGGCGTCGGCGGCGCACCCACCCTGCTGTCGAACGCCGAGACCTTCGCCCAACTCGCCATCGCCGCCCGCATCGGCCCGGAGCGCTACGGCAACACCGGCCTGTACGACGAGCCCGGCACCGTCATGCTGACGGTGTCCGGCGCGGTCGCCCGCCCGATGGTGATCGAGGTCCCCACGGGCGTCCCGCTGCGCTACGTCCTGCAGCTCGCAGGCGCCCCGCCGGTGCCGCAGGGAGTGCTGACCGGCGGCTACCACGGCAAGTGGATCGACGCGGCGACGGTCAACGAGGCGATCGTCTCGCGCAACTCCCTGGACGCGGTGGGCGGTTCGCTCGGCGCGGGCGCGATCCTGCCGATCACCCAGAACACCTGCCCGCTGGGCGAGTCGCTGCGGGTGGCGCAGTGGCTGGCCGAGGAGAGCGCGGGCCAGTGCGGCCCCTGCTATCTCGGCCTGCCGGCCGCGGCGCGCGGCCTGGAGGACATCCTCAACGGCGGTGGGCCCGCCGCCCTCGAAGCGCTCAAGCAGGTCGCGAGGAACGTGAAGCGGCGCGGCGCGTGTTCGCACCCGGACGGCTCGGCGATGTTCCTGGAGTCGACCATCAAGGCGTTCACCGACGACCTCGCCGCCCATGTCCTCGGCAACGGCTGCGGACGGCCCGTGGAGGGCGTGCTGCCGCTCTTCGCGGAGGGCAGGGCCCCGACGGGCATCCCCGGCGGCGGGTCAGACACCAACGGCCCCAGCCGCCAGAAGATCTACGTCGACTGGACGCTGTGCCGCGGGCACGGCCTGTGCGCGGACATCCTCCCCGAGGTCTTCGAACTCGGCGCCGACGGCTTCCCCACCGTCGCCCAGGCCCAAGTGCCGCGCTACGCCGAGGCGAAGGCGCTGCGCGCGGTCCGCCGCTGCCCCGCGCTCGCCCTGCGCCTGGAGGACCAGACGGAGCGCGCCCCCACCCGCAACAACCTCCCGGTCCTCTCCCAGGGCCGCGCCCGCCGCGCCCTGGGCCGCTGAACACCCCACCGACCGGGCCGTCCAGAGATCTGGGCGGCCCCCGGCCGTGCCCCGCGCACACAAAAAAGATCCCGCCGGATCATCACGATCCGGCGGGATCTCACTGTGGAGCTAAGGAGAATTGAACTCCTGACCTCCTGCATGCCATGCAGGCGCTCTACCAACTGAGCTATAGCCCCGTGTTCTGGTCCGCCCGGTTTCCCTGGCGGCGACGCCAACATTACCGGTCGACCCGGTGCACCACCAAATCGTTTCCGTTCCGGGCCGGTACGGCCGCTAATGTCGGCTTCCGTGACCGTGCTCGCGCTCTCCGCAGTCCACCGCCGGACACCGGTCGCCCTGGGAACCTGCGTCCTCTCCTTCGCGGCGTTCTGGCTGGCCCAGCGCACCGCGGATGTCTCGATGATCGATCTGATGGTCTACCGGGCCGAGGGCGCGACGGTACGCGAGGGAGGCGATCTCTACGCGCTGCGGGCGACGGCGGCCCGACTGCCCACCACCTACCCGCCGTTCGCCGCGCTGATGTTCACCCCGCTGACCCTCCTCGACGTAACGAGCATGCGCACCCTGGGCACGGCCGGGAACCTCGCCCTCCTGGTGGCGTTCGTACGGCTGTCCCTGCGCCTCGTGGGCCACGCGCGCGGGGGCGGCACCTGGTGGATCGCCGCGGTCGCCGTGTGGTGCGAGCCGGTGTGGACGACCCTGCGCTACGGCCAGATCAACCTGCTGCTCGCGGTCCTGGTGCTGTGGGACCTGACCCGCCGCCCCGGCGACCGCTGGGCCGGCGTCGGCATCGGCCTCGCCGCCGCGGTCAAGCTCACTCCCGCGCTGTTCGCGGTGTTCCTGCTCGCCACCGGCGTGGCCGCGCACGTCAGAGGCGGCTGCGGCGGCCCCTGGCTGCGGCACGCGCGCGGGGCGGCCGTCGCGTTCACCTCGGTCACGCTCGTGACGGCCGCCGTCCTGCCCCGGGACTCCTGGCGGTTCTGGACCCGCATGGTGTTCGAGGCGGGCCGGGTCGGCCACCCCGAGGAGACCGCCAACCAGGCGCTGCGCGGTGTCCTGGCGCGCCTGCTGCACACCCCGGAGCCCGGCGCCGCCTGGGCCGTGGCGGCGGCCCTGGTGGCCGCGGGAGGGCTCGCCGTGGCGGTGACGGCGGAACTGCGCGGGGAGCACGCCTGGGCGGTCACGACGTGCGCGGTGACCGCCCTGCTGATCAGCCCCGTGTCCTGGTCCCACCACTGGGTGTGGTGCGTGCCGCTCGTGATGCTCCTCGGCACGCGCGCGTACCGCGCCGCCACCGCGGCCGGGCTGCTCGTCTTCGGCTCGTACTCCCTGTGGTGGGTGCCGCACGGCAGGGGGCGCCCCGAACTCCATCAGGACACCGGGGAGTTGATCATGTCCGCGCCGTACGGGGCCGCCGGCTGTCTGTTCCTCGTGCTCGCCGGGGTCACGGTGCGCGACCCCGGCCGGCGTCAGGCCGTGACGAAGGAGTAGAAACGCTTGAGCGTGCAGTGCTCCTCGAGAAGACGGCCGTAGATCGGCTCACCCTCGAGTTCGCGGTACGTCTCGATCGGGTCGCCTTTTATGATCAGCGCCCGCGCGCACTCCTCGCACCAGTACTGATAGTCCGGATTGACCGGTTCCATGTCGCGGACGATCGGCGTTCCGCTGCCGCACCAGTCACACTTTCGCCTGTGTGCACCCATCGATCAGCTCCAGCTGTGGCCGCAGGCCGTGCACACGTAGGAAATCCCGCCGTTGTCACCGAGCACCTGGGCGACATGGACGGAACCGCAGGAAGGGCAGCTGAGGCGGGTGACCGTGTCCCGTGTCCAGCGTGCGTCGAAGGGGCGACCGCCCTCTTCGAGGATGCTCGCAGGCATCACTGCTCCCTCCCGTCGGGCCGCGCCCCCTTCCGGCCGTTTGATTCTGCCACGGCCGGGCCAATACGGTCAGCGACGCCTCAGTACCAGTCGGGACACAGGGCGCCTCCACAGAGGTATACGCCTGGTCGGTCCCAAGTGACTCAAGCCCGTTCGGGATCAGTGTGCACGAAAAATCCCACCCCCCGGAGGGGATGGGATCCTGATCGTCGAAGTCGATCTGTGGAGCTAAGGAGAATTGAACTCCTGACCTCCTGCATGCCATGCAGGCGCTCTACCAACTGAGCTATAGCCCCTCGCGTTCTCCCTGCTCGGGCCGGGCGAACAAGAAGAACTTTAGCCTGCGACCTGCCGGAAAGTGAAATCCGGGTCAGTCGTCGTCGCCGAGCACCGGCTCCGGCAGCGTGCCGGCGTTGTGCTCCAGCAGCCGCCAGCCGCGGGCGCCCTCGCCGAGGACGGACCAGCAGCAGTTGGAGAGGCCGCCGAGGCTTTCCCAGTGCCGCGCCTCCAGGCCGAGCAGCCGGCCGATGGTGGTGCGGATCGTGCCGCCGTGGCTGACCACCACGAGGGTGCCGTCGTCGGGCAGCTTCTCGGCGTGCCGCAGCACCACCGGGGCGGCCCGGTCGGCGACCTCGCTCTCCAGTTCGCCACCGCCGCGGCGGACCGGCTCCCCGCGCTTCCACGCGGCGTACTCCTCGCCGTGCCGGGCGATGATCTCGTCGTGCGTGAGTCCCTGCCAGACGCCCGCGTACGTCTCGCGCAGGCCCTCCTCGTGGGTCACGTCCAGGCCGGTGAGCGCGGCCAGCTCGGCGGCCGTGTGCGCGGCGCGCTGGAGGTCGGAGGCGACGATCGCGTCGGGCTTGAGCGAGGCGAGCAGCCGGGCGGCCCGGCGGGCCTGGCCGATGCCCTCCTCGGTGAGGGCGACGTCGGTGGTGCCCTGGAAGCGGCGCTCCACGTTCCACGAGGTCTGTCCGTGCCGCAACAGGATGACGCGGCGGCCCCGCCTGGCGTCGGCGGAGGCGCTCACCCGAGCCCTCCCAGCTCGGCGGCGTCCTCCTCCGCCCGGAGCTTGGCGTGCTCCTCGGCCTTGCCGCGGGTGGCCTTGGCGTCCTCGGGCAGCGCCAGCTCGGGGCAGTCCTTCCACAGCCGCTCCAGGGCGTAGAAGACCCGCTCCTCGCTGTGCTGGACGTGGACGACGATGTCGACGTAGTCGAGCAGGACCCAGCGGGCCTCGCGGTCGCCCTCGCGGCGGACCGGCTTGGCGCCGAGCTCCTTGTTCAGCCGCTCCTCGATCTCGTCGACGATCGACTTGACCTGGCGGTCGTTGGGCGCGGAGGCCAGCAGGAAGGCGTCGGTGATCGACAGCACGTCGCTGACGTCGTAGGCGATGATGTCGTGCGCGAGCTTGTCGGCGGCAGCCTGGGCGGCCGTGTGGATGAGCTCGATGGAACGGTCAGTGGCGGTCACTACAAGGCTTTCGGTCGGCGGTCGATAGGACTCAAGGGTCTCACGACCGCCGACGGCGCCCCACGTGATTGTTCGCGCACCGGGCCCACCGGCCTACGCCGACGACGGCTCGTAGTCCTGGCCCAGGATCACGGAGACGCTCGCGTTCGAGGTGACCTTGCCCTTGGCCACCGCGCCGGCGGGCAGGCCCAGGGTCTTGGCGACCTCAGTGGCGTTCTCCTTGTCGGCGGCGTCCGTGTAGAGGACCTTCGAGGCGCTCTGGGCGGCGGAGGCGGTGCCGCCCTCCAGGAAGGTGAAGCCGCCGTTGAGCAGGACCACGCGGGCCTTCTCCGTGTTGTCCTTCACACCGGTGGCGTTCTGCACGGAGACGCGGACGGCCGCGCCCTGGTCGGGGCTCTTCGCGGTGCCGCCGAGGACGTCCTTGACCACGCTCGCGCTGGTCTCGGCGCTCAGGGTCCCGTCGTCCTGCACCGGCAGCAGCGCGGTCCGGTAGTCGCCGCCCTTGGCGAGGTCGGCGAGTTCGGCGAGGAAGGTGCCGAGGTCCTTGTCCGTCATGGACGGGTCGAGGATCTGCTGGAGCGTCTGCACGGTGACCGTGGCGGCCTGCGCGTCCGAGGACAGCTTGCGCAGCACCCCCTGCATGACCTGCCCGAACCGCTCCAGCTGGGCGTTCTGCTGCTCGCCGGGGCCGCGGTAGGTGGCGTAGGCGACGGCCATCTTGCCGCTGAGGGTCTGGGCCTCGCCCTTGTTCACCAGCGGGGCGGCGCCCTTGGACTTGGCGGCCGGGTCGGGCACGTCGGTGTTGGTGTCGATGTCGATGTTGCCGACGAGGTCGACGAGGTTCTGGAGGTAGGGGGTGTCCAGCCGCCAGGTGCCCTGGATCTCGGTGCCGAGGACCGTGTCGAGCGCCTCCCGGGTGCCGGTGGAGCCGTCGTCCTCGACCGACTTGGCCAGCGTGCTGGTGGTGCCGTCATCGCCGGTCAGGGCGAGGGAGTTGGGCAGCAGGACGGTGGTGCCCTGCCGGGTCGTGGTGTTGTCGACGAGCAGGGCCGTCGCGGTGTCGCCGCTCTTGGTGTCGTGCAGATGCACCACGACCACATCGCGGTTCTGGGCGCCGCCGGCGGTCGCAGTGCCGGTCTTGTCGCCGGAGGAGGAGAGCCCGGGCAGCTTCCCGGCGTACCAGAGGTAGCCCACGCCGCCGGCCGCGCACAGCGCCAGGACGACGACCAGCGCGACGATCCGGCTGCGGGCCCGGCGCCGGGCCTCCTCGCGGCGCTCGGTGCGGTTCTCGGTGAACTTCAGCCAGTCGATGACGTCCTCGGGGTCCCCCTCGGGGTCCTCGACGAAGGCGAACTGCTCGGTGCGGTGGTCCCGCTGGTCCCGCGCGGGCTCGTCCGGCTCCGCCACGGGCCCGGCCTGCTGCGGGATGTAGGCGGTCTGCTCGGCGACCCGGGGCTGCTGCCCACTGGCCGCGGCCTGGCCGTAGGGGTCGTAGGGCGCGGCCTGCCCGTAGGGGTCGTACGACTGCACCGGCTGCTGCTGGCCGGTCGCGTACGGGTCGTAGCCGTAATCCTGCTGAGCGTAGGGGTCGTACGGCTGCTGAAGGGGCTGCTGCGACTGCTGGACCTGCTGGTAGACAGGCCGCCCGTACTCGTCGTAGCCGACGATCTCGTACTGCTGGTCGGCCCCGTACCCCGCGGACCCCGCGTCGTATCGGTCGTTCACCGGTGCCCCTCTCGGCTCACTCGCCGCGGTACAGCTCGCGCTTGTCGATGTAGCGCACGACTCCGTCCGGCACCAGATACCAGACCGGGTCGCCCTTGGCGACTCTCGCACGGCAGTCTGTGGAGGAGATGGCGAGGGCGGGAACCTCGACGAGCGAGACACCGCCCTCCGGGAGCCCGGGGTCGGCCAGGTGGTGGCCGGGCCGGGTGACCCCGATGAAGTGCGCGAGGGAGAACAGCTCTTCCGTGTCCCGCCAGGTCAGGATCTGGCCGAGGGCGTCGGCGCCGGTGATGAAGAAGAGGTCGGTGTCCGGGTTGAGCGCCTTGAGGTCGCGCAGCGTGTCCGTGGTGTAGGTCGGGCCGCCGCGGTCGATGTCGATCCGGCTCACCGAGAACTGCGGGTTCTCGGCGGTCGCGATGACCGTCATCAGGTAGCGGTCCTCGGCCGGGGAGACGGTGCGGTGGCTCTTCTGCCACGGCTGCCCGGTCGGCACGAACACCACCTCGTCCAGGTGGAACTGCGCGGCGACCTCACTGGCCGCCACCAGGTGCCCGTGGTGGATCGGGTCGAACGTTCCGCCCATGACGCCGAGACGGCGCTTGCCGGGGCTCGCCGGGCCGCTGTCCGGGCCGGTAGGCATGTCCTGCTCTCCCATGCGTGCAGACCCTACCGGCCCGGCTCGCGGGCCACGGCCGCCAGACCCCCGGGGCCGGGCTTCAGCGGTCGCGGTTGAAGCGGGTGGTGATCCACAGCAGCAGCATCAGGATGACGAACGCGGCGCCGCCCGTCACCAGGGGGTCGAGGCTCTCGTGGTTGCCGCCGTGCTCTCCGCCCTCGGCAGCGAGGGTGACCAACTGGGCAGCGGTGCTGGGGAAGCTCATCTTCGGCAGGACCTTCGGGTGTGGGCGGGATAAAGATGTCGGCCCATCGTAAGCGGGCGGCTCCGCGCCGCTCACGCCGACTCCGCCGTTGGGGCACGCCCCGACAGGGGCGCTCCCGCGGGGAGGCAACTTATCCGGCGGCCCACTCGTCCTTCGACTTGTACCCCGGCAACGGGACCCACGCGGTGAGGTCGCGCGGCTCCTTGAGCTCCACTGCCCGTCCACGGCAACTCCGCCTAGGCTTGGAGCCCGCTCCGGGGGCCCGAAGGGGCCGCACACGGCCACACAGACGCACATGGGGGACCACATGTCCGACGACGGCCACCAGCACGACGGGCACGAGCACGTGCCGAGCAGGCAGCGCAGGCGCTTCCCCGGGATCTCCTCGCGTGCGTACGAGCACCCGGCCGACCGCAGTGCCCTGGTGGCGCTGCGCAAGCTCAGCGGCTTCGACACGGTCTTCAAGGCGCTGAGCGGGCTGCTGCCCGAGCGGAGCCTGCGGCTGCTGTTCCTGTCCGACTCGGTGCGGGTCTCGGACCAGCAGTTCGCGCACCTCAACGACATGCTGCGGGACGCCTGTTACATCCTGGACCTGGAGAAGGTCCCGCCGATGTACGTCACCCAGGACCCGCAGCCGAACGCCATGTGCATCGGTCTGGACGAGCCGATCATCGTGGTCACGACCGGGCTCGTCGAGCTGCTCGACGAGGAGGAGATGCGGGCGGTCGTCGGGCACGAGGTGGGGCACGCGCTGTCCGGGCACTCCGTGTACCGGACGATCCTGCTGTTCCTGACCAACCTCGCCATCCGGGTCGCCTGGATCCCGCTGGGCACGGTGGCGATCATGGCGATCGTGACCGGGCTGCGCGAGTGGTTCCGCAAGTCGGAGCTGTCCGCGGACCGGGCGGGGCTGCTGGTCGGGCAGGACCTGACGGCCTCCATGCGCGGCCTGATGAAGATCGCGGGCGGCAACCACCTGCACGAGATGAACGTGGACGCGTTCCTGAAGCAGGCCGAGGAGTACGAGGCGGGCGGCGACCTGCGCGACTCGGTGCTGAAGATCCTGAACGTGCTGCCCCGCTCCCACCCCTTCACCACGGTCCGGGCGGCCGAGCTGAAGCGGTGGGCCGAGTCCCGGGACTACCAGCGGATCATGGACGGCCACTATCCGCGCCGCTCGGAGGACAAGGACAGCTCGGTGTCGGACGCCTGGCGCGAGTCGGCGACGCACTACGCCACGCAGGTGAAGTCCTCCAAGGACCCGCTGATGAAGCTGGTCACGGACATCGCGGGCGGGGCGGGCGACCTCGGCGGCCGGGTGCGCCGGGGCTTCGGCGGCTTCGCGGGCTCCGCGCCGCAGGACCGGCCGCCCACGGACACGCCTCCGCCGCCGCGGGACGGCGAGTAGGCCGGCGGGCCGCGCACAGCAACGGCCGGCCGCTCACACCTTCGGCTGGGCGCTCGTCGCGAGCGAGCCGCACAGCGCCGTCGCGTTCCCCGTGGCGTAGGGGTCGGTGCCGGCCGGGCCGCCCGCCTTGGCGGTCTGGCCGGCCAGCAGCGGGCGCAGCCGGTCGGCCGAGTCGTCGGCGCAGGACAGCGGGCCCGCCTGGACGTAGGAGACGATCAGCTGGGTCTGGCGCATGCGCAGGTCGTCGCGGTCGAAGCGGAAGTGCAGCTCGCGCCGGACGGTGAACAGGGACGCCTCGGCCTCCGGGGCGCCGGCCGGCCGCAGCGCGTACACGAAGGTGTGGTCGGCGGTGACCTCGAGGGTGGACGCGTCGCTCTCGGCGGCCGTGAGCGTGCCCTGGACCCGGATCTTGCGGTCGGCGAGTTCCACGCTGTTCGGGTCGAAGCGCACCATCCAGCCGGTCGGGGCGTGCCGGCCGTCCGCGGCGGGGTGGTCGAAGCTCTGGTCGAACTGGTCGAGCTGGTCCGGGTCGAGGAGTACCCGCACCGGCCGGACCTGTTCGCCGACGACGACCTCGGGGTAGAGCGCGGAGCGGACGATGTAGTCCTTGGCGATGGTGAGCGCGTTCACGACCTGGCCGTCCGAGAAGTGCGCGGTGGGCCGGGAGGCGGGCAGCGGGACGCCCTCGGCGCCGATCCGGTACTGGGCGGCGGGGCTGTGCGCGTACAGCGACTCGGTGTCGGTGGAGCCGGGCACCTCGCCCTGCGGGGCGAGCGGGATCACGGTCATCCGCAGCGGCTCGACGGGCCCCGGCTGCGCCGCGTCCTGGTAAGGGTGCCGTACCCCCATGTAGATCGCGGTGCCGAAGGCGACGGCGACCAGCAGGACCAGGATCAGCGCCTGCCGGGACAGACCTCGGCGCATGGGCGGCAGGCGGCGTACGGCGGGGGCGTGATCGTCGATGCGCTCCTGGGCGGAGAGCTCCTGGAGCCGGGCAGCGCGGACGAACGACTCGTCGAAGACGACGGATCGGTACTCCTCCTCGCCCCCTGCGGGTCCGCCCTCGGGTGTCCCCTCAGGGGGGTCTCCAGGCCCTCCCATATCTTCAGCGTAGGCCTCCGGAAGCTCGGGTAAACGCCCCGCTCTACGCCAACTTCTGACAGGTTCTCACCAAAAACGGCGGGATTTCGCCGGGGTCCGTTCAGGGGGTGCGCGGCTCGGCCGAGATGGCCGGCTGGGAATGGTCGGCGGAGGCGGAGGGTGCCACCGCGCCGCCCTGCTCCGGTCCCGTGGAGGCCGGCGGCGGGACCCGGTCCCGGTTGTTCGAGGACGCGCCCCGGTACACCGCCGTGAAGGCCAGCGCGACCATGCCGATGCCCATCAGGAGGGCGAGCATCCAGGCGACGGGACGGTGCCAGCGGACCTGCTTGCCGTAGGTGCCCGGGGCGCCGTAGGGGCCGTCGAGGACGTCGGTGTCGTCCAGGTCGTCGTAGTCGGGATCATGGCCGAAACGGCCCCGGCGGTCGGCGCCGTATCCGTCGTAGCGCTCGCCCCGGCCGTGGGCCCGGCGGGCCTCCGCCTCGGAGGCCTCCGCTCTGGCCTGGGCGGCGGCCAGCAGGCGCTCGACGGCGGTCGGCTCGTGCGCCCTGGCCGCCTGGACGAATGCCTCGTCGAAGACCACGGAGGCGAACTCTTCGTCCGACACCCCGCGGTCGTGGTCGTCGTCGGGCTCCCAGCCGTCCGGAAACGGCGTACCCCCCACGTCCTCCGGCACGGCTCCAGAGTAGACCTGGGGGGTCGATTTGGGCAGAGAGTACGGAAATTCATCCGCCCAGTGAGACGGCAGGGGGCGCGTGCCCCCCGCATATGCGCCCCGGTGGTTCAGCGGCGCACGTGGCCGTCGCCGGTGACGATGTACTTGGTGCTGGTCAGCTCGGGCAGGCCCATCGGGCCGCGGGCGTGCAGCTTCTGGGTGGAGATGCCGATCTCCGCGCCGAAGCCGAACTGGCTGCCGTCGGTGAAGCGGGTCGAGGCGTTGACCGCGACGGTGGTGGAGTCGACCAGCTGGGTGAAGCGGCGGGCGGCCTGCTGCGAGGTCGTCACGATCGCCTCGGTGTGGCCGGAGGTCCACAGCCGGATGTGCTCGACGGCCTTGTCGAGGGAGTCCACGACGGCGGCGGCGATGTCGTAGGAGAGGTACTCCGTCTCCCAGTCCTCCGGGGTGGCCTCCACCACGGTCGCCCGGGAGTCCTTGGCGTACGCCATCACCCGCTCGTCGGCGTGCACGGTGACCCCGGCCTCCGCGAGGGCCTCCAGCGCCCGGGGCAGGAACTCGGGGGCGATGTCCTGGTGGACCAGGAGGGTCTCGGCGGCGTTGCAGACGCTGACCCGGTGGGCCTTGGAGTTGATCAGGACGGCGACGGCCGTGTCGAGGTCGGCGTTCGCGTCGACGTACACATGGCAGTTGCCGGTGCCGGTCTCGATGACCGGGACCGTGGACTCGTTGACGACCGTCCGGATCAGCGAGGCGCCGCCGCGCGGGATGAGGACGTCGACCAGGCCCCGGGCGCGCATCAGCTCCCGCACGCTCTCCCGGCTCTGGCCCGGCACGAGCTGGACCGCGTCGGCGGGCAGTCCGGCACCGCCGACGGCGTCCCGGATCACCCGGACGAGGGCGGTGTTGGACTCGTAGGCGGAGGCGGAGCCGCGCAGCAGGACGGCGTTGCCGGACTTCAGGCACAGGGCGGCGGCGTCCACCGTCACGTTCGGGCGGGCTTCGTAGATGATGCCGACGACGCCGAGCGGGACGCGGACCTGGCGCAGGTCGATGCCGTTGGGCAGGGTCGAGCCGCGCACCACCTCGCCGACCGGGTCGGGCAGCGCGACGACGTCCCGCACGTCGGAGGCGATGGCGCGCACCCGCTCCGGGGTGAGCGTCAGCCGGTCGACGATCGCCTCGCTGGTGCCGGCCTCGCGGGCGGCGGCGACGTCCTTGGCGTTGGCGTCGACGATCTCGCTCGTACGGACCTCCAGCGCGTCCGCGATGGCGAGCAGCGCGTCGTCCTTGACGGACCGCGGCAGCGGCGCGAGGTCGGCGGCGGCTGCCTTGGCGCGGTAGGCGGCCTGGGTGACCGGGGTCATCGAGTCGTACGGCGAGAGCGTGGTCATGAGGGAAGCGTAGTGCGCGGGACGGGCCGGTTCACGGGATGTCCCACACCGCGAGACAAGCCGTCCGAAGCTCACGCAAAAGGGGTTCTCCAGGGGCGCTCGACGCGGCGGTGTCAGTAGGGGTGCACACCCACCGGGGAGGCGGGCGGCGGGCCGTATCCCTCGGCGATGCGCTGGTGGTAGGTCTCCCGGTCGATGACCTCCAGGCCGACGATCTCCCAGGGCGGCAGGCCGGCGCTCTGCCGGTGCTCGCCCCACAGGCGCAGCGCCACGGCGGCCGCGTCGTGCAGGTCGCGGGCCTCTTCCCAGTACCGGATCTCGGCGTGGTCGTGGGCGTAGCGGCTGGTCAGCAGGAAGGGGTGGTCGTGGGCGAGCTGTTCGAGGGCGCGCCGCACCTCCTTCAGCGGGGCTTCCTCGCCGGAGACGCTGAGGGTGACGTGCCACAGCCGGGGCAGGTCCGCCGGCTTCGTTCCCCCGGCCAGCTCGCCGGTCGCGACGCTGGTCAGGGCGCGCTCCTCACCGACCGCCCGGGAGGAGGAACCGCCGATTCCACCGCCGGACGCCGCCGCCCCAGGGCGCACTCGTCTCACGACGGCCTCCTTCGTCCCACGGTCGAGCAGTGCTCGCACGGAATGTCCCTGAGACAAAGTTGAGCAGTCCGCAAGCAGTTCTGTGGCACTTTTGCGGAACGTCCACCTGAGGGCGACACCTTTGCCGGGGCGTTCACCCCGTTTTCGGACGGAGGCCGGGTCAGGGCTCCAGCAGGACGAGATCGTCCCGGTGGACGACCTCGCGTTCGTAGGCCGGGCCGAGTTCGCGGGCCAGCTCGCGCGTGGAGCGTCCGATGAGCTGGGGGATCTCCTTGGCGTCGAAGCTGACGAGGCCGCGGGCCACCGCCCGCCCGGTGCTGTCGCGCAGCTCGACCGGGTCGCCCGCGCTGAACTCGCCCTCCACGGCGGCGATCCCGGCCGGCAGCAGCGACTTGCGGCGGTCCACGACCGCCCGCACCGCGCCGTCGTCCAGGGTCAGCGAGCCCTGCGGGGTGGAGGCGTGCTGGAGCCACAGCAGCCGGTCGGCGGACCGCTTGCCGGTGGCGTGGAAGTAGGTGCCGGTGTCCCCGCCGGACAGCGCCTCGGCCGCGTGGACGGCGCTGGTGAGCACCACGGGGATGCCCGCGGCGGCGGCGATCCGGGCGGCCTCGACCTTGGTGACCATGCCGCCGGTGCCGACGCCGGCTTTGCCGGTGCTGCCGATCTCCACGTCCGCGAGGTCCTGGGGTCCGCGCACCTGCGCGATCCGGGAGGTGCCGGGCTTGCTGGGGTCGCCGTCGTACACGCCGTCCACGTCCGACAGCAGGACCAGCAGGTCGGCGCGGACCAGGTGGGCGACGAGGGCGGCGAGCCGGTCGTTGTCGCCGAAGCGGATCTCGTCGGTGGCGACGGTGTCGTTCTCGTTGACGACCGGCAGGGCGCCCATCGCCAGGAGCTCGTCGAGGGTGCGGGAGGCGTTGCGGTGGTGGGCGCGGCGGCTCATGTCGTCGGAGGTGAGCAGCACCTGGCCGACGCGGACGCCGTAGCGGGCGAAGGAGGCGGTGTAGCGGGCGACGAGCAGGCCCTGGCCGACGCTGGCGGCGGCCTGCTGGCGGGCGAGGTCCCGGGGGCGGCGGCGCAGTCCGAGCGGGGCGAGACCGGCCGCGATGGCGCCGGAGGAAACGAGAACAATCTCACGTTCTCCCCCGCTGCGGATCTTGGCGAGGACGTCCACGAGGGCGTCCACCCGGTCCGCGTCGAGCCCTCCGGAGGCGGTGGTCAAGGACGAGGAACCCACCTTGACGACGATCCTGCGGGCCTCGCCGACGGCCTGCCTTACGCCTGTCACCTGGTGTTCCGTCCCCTCGCGCGTCGACTGTCCCGCAATCTACGCGAACGGCGCCGCCCGCCGCTCGCCGGTCCACTGCCCGGACAGCGGGCCGGTAACCGCACGCTCACTCCTCGCGCATGACCGAAAAGTTGTACTGGATGCTTATAGAAATGAACGGCCGATCAAACTTACTCTGACGTTTGTGTCATCGAATGTTCCTCCCTCACGGCGCATCCTCCTCAGATCGGGGAAGAGCCCCTTCGACGTCGTCCCCGTGGAAGAAGCCCTCCACCGCGACGTCATCGCCACCAACTCCGGCAACCTGATCTTCAGCGACGCCACCCACAAGATCCTGGAAGTCCCGGGCACCGAGGTCGTGTCCAACGGCATCCGGACGAATGTGCAGGCCGCGGGGAGGATCAACGAGAAGTACGACGCCTTCGTCGTGCCGCTCGCCAACGCGTTCCGGCCCTCCTTCGAGCCGCAGCTGACCCGGCTGACCCAGCTGATCACCCGGCTGAAGATCCCCGTGGTCGTGGTGGGCGTCGGCGCGCAGACCGGGCTGTCCTACGACCCGGCGCGGCTGAAGCCCATGGAGCCGGCCGTGCGCGCGTTCGTCTCCGCGGTGCTCGACAAGAGCGCCTCGATCGGGGTGCGCGGCGAGTTCACCGAGAAGTACCTCAAGGACATGGGCTTCAAGGACGTCGAGGTCATCGGCTGCCCGTCGATGTTCATGCACGGCAAGGACCTCACCGTCGCCAAGCGGGCCCCCGAGCTCACCCCCGAGTCCCGGGTCGCCGTCAACGGCTCGCACAGCGCGGTCCGCACCCAGGGCATGGACCGGATCATCATGCGGGCGCACGAGCGCTACCCGCACCTGCGTTACATAGGCCAGAACCTCAGCGACGCCCTCCAGCTGCACTGGCGGGACGTCTCCGGCCCCAACGGCAAGATCACCGAGATGCCGACGCACCCGGACCACCCGATGTACCGGGAGGACAAGGCCCGCGTCTACATCGACCCGATCACCTGGATCGACGATCTGCGCGAGTTCGACTACTCCTTCGGCTCCCGCATCCACGGCAACATCGCGGCGCTGCTGGCCGGCACCCCCGCGACCGTGCTGTGCAGCGACTCCCGCACGCTGGAGCTGTGCCGCTACTTCGACATCCCGCACCAGCGGATCGACGAGGTCGGCAAGGGCGAGGACGTCGACCCGGCGAAGCTGTACGCGCAGGCGGACTTCGGCCCGCTGGTCAGCGGCCACCACGAGCGCTTCGAGCGGTTCACCGGCTTCCTGGACCGCAACGGCCTGAAGAACACCTTCACGCACGGCGACGGCGGAGCCGCGTTCGAGCAGCGCATGCGCTCGCTGTCCTTCCCGGCCGGCATCCGCCCGTGGAACGACGCCGATCCCATCGCCATGGCGGCCCGGTTCGGCTTCCTGCAGAACCGGATCAGCAAGCTGAGCGCGGACAACGCCAAGCTCAAGCAGGAGCTGGCGCGTTCCGGCTCCAAGGCGGTCGTGGCCCCGTCCTCCGTGTACCGGCGGGCGCGCCGCGTGGTCGGCAGGGCGCTCCACTCGGGCCGCCAGTAGCACAAGGGCTCACTCCAAGGCGTTTCGGACACCTGCGTGTCGTCCGGAGGCAGGCGCGCGTTAACCCAAACGCACGTCCTGCGCCGACCTTGGAGTGACCGCAGTGCCCCTGTCCTTCCCCCGCCCGCCCCGCCTCCGGATCCCGGTGCGGGCGCTGGTGGCGGCCCTTCTGGCGGGCGCGTTCTGCGTCCAGGCCGTGGCCGCCCTGCGCCCGCACGTCCCGTTGCTGATCGCCGCGACCGTGCTCTCCCTGGCCGTGGAGGGCGTCCTGTACCGCTGGCAGCGCGGGATGCTGTCGGTGTTCGCCAAGTCGCACCTGGACATCACCGTGCGCCATGTGCTGCGGGACCTGTTGCTGGTGGTGGGCCTGCTGCTGCTCGGCGGCCAGGACCGGGAGTCGGGGTACGCCCCGCTCGTGGCCGGTCTGCTCGCCTTCTACGCCCTGCACTGCGTGATCCAGGCGGTCTCGGTCCTGGTCCGGCGCACCCGCACGCTGCCGGTGGTGACCCGGAACATCGACGCCTCCGCGCTGCGCCTGTCCCCCGCCCCACCGGTCCTGCTGCGCCGCCCCGGCCCCCGGCTGCTGGCCTTCGGCCTGCCTGCGACCGCCGGTCTGCTCGCCACGGCCGCCACCGCCGACCGCCACTGGGCCGCCCTCGGTATCGCGCTCTCCCTCGGCCTCGCGGTGCTGGGCCTGTGCGACCTGCTGCTGCGGCTGCTGCCGAGCCGCCGCCCTGCGAACGAACAGCAGACACTGGACTGGCTGGACGCCTGGCTGGCCGAGTACCGCCCCACGGTCGGCCTGTACTTCTCCGGCGGCCCCTCCTCGGCGTACCAGGCGAACATGTGGCTGGAGCCGCTCGCCAAGCTGGAGGGCCGGCCGCTGATCGTGCTGCGCGAGCGGTTCATGGTCCAGAAGCTGGCGGCGACCGACGTCCCGGTCGTCTGCCTGCCGAAGGTGTCCACGCTGATGCGCCTGGAGCAGTCCACGCTGCAGGTCCTCATCCACCCGTCGAACTCCGGCAAGACCTCCCAGGTGGTGCGCATCCCCACCATCAAGCACACCTTCGTCAACCACGGGGAGAGCGACAAGCTGTCCTCCTGCAACCCGTACGCGAAGGCCTACGACGAGGTGTGGGTCGCCGGACCCGCGGCCCGCGAGCGGTACGCGCTCGCCGAGGTCGGCGTCGAGGACAAGGACGTCGTGGAGATCGGCCGCCCCCAGCTGGACGCCGTACGGCCCTGCGCGGGCCCGCCGGCCGGGACGTACACGACCGTCCTGTACGCGCCGACCTGGGAGGGCTGGGACGGCAACCCCGGGAACACCTCGGTGATCGAGGCCGGGGAGAACATCGTCCGGGCGCTGCTGGCGGATCCGCGGGTGCGGCTGCTGTACAAGCCGCACCCGCTGACCGGTTCGGTCGATCCGCGGGCCGGGGCGGCCGATCTGCGGATCCGGGAGCTGGTGCGGGCGGCGAACCGCGAGCGCTCGGGGGAACGGCCCGCCGAGGACGGCGAACTCGCCCGTCTCACAGCGGAGTTGGACCGGCTCACCCGCTGCGTCGCCCGGTCCGGTGCCGATCAGCTGGAGCGGATGGGGAGCCAGTCGGCACCGGAGGAGGGGCGCGCGGAGGCGGTGGCCCGGGTCACCGAGGCGTGGGACGCGGCCTACTGGGCGGCACTGCCGGAGTGGGAGCACCAGGTCGTCACGGAGGCCCGGCCCGCGCTGTACTCCTGCTTCAACCAGGCGGACCTGCTGATCAGCGACGTGTCCAGCGTGATCAGCGACTTCCTGGCCAGCGAGAAGCCGTACGCGGTGGCCAACACCAGCGGGCTCTCGGCGGACGGGTTCCGCAAGGCGTTCCCGACCGTGCGGGCGGCGACCGTGCTGACGCCGGACGCGTCCGGGGTGCCGGAGCTGCTGTCCGCGGTGCGGGACCCCGGGAAGGACGAACTGGCCGGGGCGCGGGCCGAGTTGAAGCGGCATCTGCTGGGGCCCGCCGAGCCGGCCGCGCAGGAGCGGTTCAACACGGCTGTACAGGAGCTGTGTGCGGCCGCTCGGGAGCACCGGGTGCGGATGGCCGAGCGGCTGGCGGCGGAGCTCCCCGGGCCCCGGCGGCGGGAGGTGCCCGCGCCTCAGTGACCGGCGGTCGCGGTCCGGCCGCCCGAGCGGAGCGTCCGGCGCAGCTTGCGCAGGACGCGGCGCAGGAAGAGCCCGGGTCCGCCCTCGCGGTAGCCGGGGTGGGCGCGGGCCTCCCGGGGCTCGGCGAGATAGACCGCGTCGGGGATGCCGGCCTCGGGGTCGCGGAAGTACGGGTAGGCGAGGTACAGGCGGCGGCCCCGCTGCTCCAGGAGGGCCGCCGGCTGCTGTCCGGCCTTGGTGAACCGCAGGACCTCCAGCAGGCGTTCGGTCTCCTGCCGGGCCACCAGACGCAGCCGCAGCCGTTCGTCGACCTTGAGGCGCCGGGCGGTGTCCTCGTTCCAGTACGCGGCCATCAGCGGCGCGGCCAGCTCCAGCTTGTGCCGCCGGATCTTCGCGCTGTCCTTGAGGAACCTCGGGCCGAACTGCGGCAGCAGGGTCACCAGGAAGGGCCGGACCAGGAGCGCGTCGCGGCGCGGGCCGGGCGGGACCATGTCGGCGATCAGCTGCATCAGGGCGCGCGCGGAGTCGAAGCGCAGGGTGTAACTCCCGCCCTTGGTCACATGCTTGCCGTCCGCGCGGCCCACCAGGTAGTAGCAGGTGTAGTCGGCGAGCACGGAGACGCCGTCGGCCCGCAGATAGGCCTCCATGGTGAACAGCGCGTCCTCGCCGGTCCACAGGGACTCGTCGAAGCGCATGCCGTGCCGGGTGAGCAGTTCCCGGCGGAACAGCTTCTGCGCGCTCAGCGTGAACTTGATGTTGGAGGACCAGACGTCGGTGCGCTCCAGCGTGCTGCCCCACATCGACTGCGGGGGCTTGCGGTTGACGCCCTCGACCCGGCCGAGGACGACGTCGGTGCCGTTGCGGTCGGCCATGGCGACCATCCGCTCCAGGGCCTCGGGGCCGAGCCGGTCGTCGGCGTCGAGGAAGAAGACGTAGCGTCCGGTGGCCTTGCCGAGGCCGACGTTGCGCGGGGCGCTGGGACCGCCGGAGTTGGCCTGCCGGATCACCGTGACCGGCATGGGGGCGCGGTCCGCGAACTCCTCCAGGCAGGCGCCCGTGCCGTCGGACGAGCCGTCGTCCACCGCGATGACCTCGACGCGTGCCGGGTCGATGGTCTGCGCCTCGACGGACGCCAGGCACTCGACCAGGTACGGCATCGCCTCGTACGCCCCGATGACGACGCTCACATCAGGCTGCGTCACGGTCACCTGTTTCCCCTCAGTCAACGGAAGGTTTTCTCCCGTTTCTCCTTTTCGCTACCTAGTAGACGGTTCAAGTCGAGAAGCGGTTGCTCCGCGGCGAACGTTTCGTGACTCAGGTCACAGTACGTACCAGGTGTCAAAAGCGTTCGGCCCCCGAGGAGTTGAACTCCTCGGGGGCCGAAGGGGGTCTCGGTGAACCGGCGGTCAGCCCGCCAGTTCCGCCTCCTCGGTCGCCGCGATCCGGGCCGCCTGGCCGAGGTTGCGGGTCTCGGCCTTCAGGGCGAGGTTCGCGACGGCGGTGTTGAACTGGTCGAGGGAGGTCGGCTCGTCCGGGCCGAGCAGATACCGCTTCAGCTCGCCGCGGTCCTCGGCCAGCGGGTCGGCGGACGGGTCGCGGACCGCGTCCAGCAGACCGCCGAGCTCGGCGGCGCTGTTGGAGAGGATCACGGCGGCCCGCACCGCGGTGTTCTGCCGCTTGAACTCCTCCTCGCCCAGCTCCCCGGAGTCCGTCACCGCGTACGGCTTGCCGCTGGCGATGAAGTCGGAGACCACGCTGGAGATGTCGGAGACCATCGCGTCGGAGACGTTGAAGCAGTCGTACAGCCGCGGCTCGGCGCCCGTGATCACCCGGTGCTCATGGCTGCCGAAGGAGCGCCAGTACGCGTCGTTCCATTGCGCGCGCAGCCGGGCGACCTCCTCGTGCCGGGCCACGTCCACCAGGCTGTCCCGGGTGGCCTCGGCCTCGTCGCCGCGCTCCTTGCCGTTGCCGGCCAGCTCGGCGAGCCGGGCCTCGATCCGGGCCAGTTCGGCCTTGGCGGCGCTCTGGGCCGCGGTGTCGGCGGCGAAGCGGGCGTCGGCGGCGCGCTCGGCGCCGGCCTTCTCCACCAGGGCGGTGATCCGCTGGTGGGCGGCCTTGGCCTCGGCGCTGACCGTACCGGTGAACGGGTGCGGCTTGTACAGGACGCGGACCGGCGGATCGGCCTTGACCAGGCTCTTCACGATGTTCTCGCCGGCCAGCACGATCGAGGTGTTGCCGGGGTTGCCGTCCCAGCCCTCCCAGGTGGGGGCGTACAGCACGGTCGGCATCCGACCTTCGGGCACGCCCTGCCAGGTCTGGATGGGCGCCAGCTGCGGGCGGCCGACCTCGACGATGTCGTCGTCGCGGACGCCGACGTCCGCTATGGCGTACCGGTCGCGGCCCGCGCGGCCCGCGGTCCACACCTCGTCGTAGACCTTGCTGAACGGGTTGACGCTGGCCAGCTTGTCGCTGTCGCCGTGGCCGATGAAGACGTGCTTCATGGTGGGCACGCGCAGCAGGTGGATGTTCTTGCCGACGTTCGCCGCGTACAGCGCGACCCGCACCGTGCTCAGGTCCAGGTTCATCAGGTGCACCCCTCCGGGCACGCAGATGACCGGGACCGTGGTCGGCGCCAGGTTCGCCAGGATGAC
Organism: Streptomyces sp. NPDC002779; assembly: GCF_042888685.1. Taxonomy (NCBI): domain Bacteria; kingdom Bacillati; phylum Actinomycetota; class Actinomycetes; order Kitasatosporales; family Streptomycetaceae; genus Streptomyces; species Streptomyces sp. NPDC002779. Next base: position 489,898 of record NZ_JBIAQC010000002.1, on the reverse strand, counting down.
CCGCTCGCGCAGGATGATCAGCGGCCGGGTGTCCAGCTGCTCCATCGTCTCCAGCCACATGTTGACCTGGTACGCGGACTCCTTGGAGCCGGAGAAGTACAGCACCGTCTCGGGCCGGTACTCGGCCAGCCAGGCGTCCATGGCGGCCAGTACGGCGTCCGCGTTCGGCGGGATCTTGCTGCCGCGGACGTACGGCACGAGCGCGAGGACGTAGAGGCAGCCGAGGAACACGGTGACGCCGATGCCGATGAACCCGGCCATGGCCTCGTCCAGGAACGCCGAGACCAGCACGCCGGCCATGGCGGCGAGGTCGAGGTGGAGCATCTTCTCGGCGGAGCGGTTCAGCAGACCGCGCGGCGGGGCGTCCGGGATGCGGATGCGGGAGGCCAGGTCGATGTTGCGGGTGGCGACCGGCATCCGGCGGCGATTGCGGATCAGGGTCACCAGGGCGCCGTGCGGGGCCTGCAGGCCGTAGAAGGCGATGAAGCCCGCGACCGCGGCGTAGAAGACCAGGTTGTCCGAGAGGTCGACCCGGGCCAGCAGCAGGATCAGCAGCAGCTGTCGGATCAGGAAGCGGATCGACAGGCCGGCGCGCACCTTGCTCAGGCGGTTGACCAGGTAGCTGCCCTTGCGGTGCAGATAGTGGTCCGCCAGGTACGTCACGGCCGCCGCAACCGTGAAGGCGGGAACGCTCGGGACGAGCGCGGCCACCATGAGGCAGGGGAAGCCCAGCATCACGAGGACCGCCGCGGCCAGCTCGGCCGCGCTGCCCACCCGGGCGACGCGTATAGCGGTGGAGATCACGGATAAACCTGCTCTGGGAGGGGTTGCCGGTCTGGAGGGCCAAGGACTCAGGCCCCTGTGAATTCTTCGTGAATGAAGAAACGCAGAGGCCTGAATTCCGTAAGGCTATTAAGAGCTGATTATGCCACGCCGTCCTGACGGTCCAGCACACTGGCCAGCGCCGCCTCGAAGCCGGACGCCTGGCCCGCGGCGGCCGTCGGGTCCTGCTGGCGGACGTCGATGACATGACCGGTCAGCTCGGAGAGCAGCACGTCCAGCGAGGTGCGCGCGACCGCCTCGGAGGAGAGCAGGGAGCCGGCCGGCTCCTGCCCGAAGGCCTTGGTGCGCATCGGGGTGGCGGTGCGCTCGGGGTTGATGCAGTTGACCCGGACGCTGTCGCCGGCCCACTCGTCGGACAGCGCCTGGGTGAGGTTGACCATGGCGGCCTTGGTGGAGGAGTACAGGCTGTACTCGGCGCGGCCGCGGGTGTAGCTGCTGGAGGTGTACAGCAGCAGCTGGCCGCCGGTCTCCGCGAGGTACTTGTACGAGGAGCGGGCGATCTGCACCGGCGCGAGGTAGTTGACCTTCAGCGCCTCCTCGATGGTGGCGTTGTCGGTCTCGGCGAGCTTGCCGATGCGCAGCACCCCCGCGGTGTTCACCACGTAGTCGATGCGGCCGGTCTCGGCGTACGCCTTGGACAGCGCGTCGTCGACCTCCTCCGGGTTCTCCACGTGGGTGCCGGTGGTGGAGCGGCCGAGGGCGTAGACGTTGGCGCCGTAGGACCCGGCGAGCTCGGCGATGTCCTTGCCGATGCCGTAGGAGCCGCCGAAGACGACGATGGTCCGGCCGGTCAGCAGCTCGCGGTAGGCCTCCTCGGAGACCTGCTCGGGCGCGGCGGTGGAGGCCAGCTGGAACAGCTTGTCGGCGATGAAGACGTCGACGGGCTGGGTGACCTTCATGTTGTACTCGTCGCCCGCGACGACGTTGATCGGCACGTCCGGCAGGTACCGCAGGACCACGGTGCAGTCGTCGGTGGCCTGGAAGTTCGGGTCGCCGGCCGCGACCTCGTAGGCGCGCTTGATCGTGGACAGCTTGAAGGCCTGCGGGGTCTGGCCGCGGCGCAGCCGGGAGCGGTCCGGGATCTCGGTGATGAACTCGCCGTCCTCGCCGTGGGTGCGGGTGACGATGATCGTGTCCGCGGACGGGATGGCGACGTCGACGGCCTGGTACCGCTCCAGGGCGGCGACGCAGTCGTCGATCACCCGCTGTGACAGCAGGGGGCGCACGGCGTCGTGGAAGAGGACGTTGCGGTCCTCGCCCTCGGCCAGGCCCTCACCGAGGGCGGCGATGGCCCGCTCGGTGGTCTCGTTACGAGTGGCGCCACCCTCGATGATCTTCGTGACCTTCGTGAACCCGGCCTTGGCCACGATCTTCTCGATGTCGGGGACGTAGCCCGGCGCCATCAGCACGATGATGTCGTCGATCGAGTCGGCCTTCTCGAAGGTGGTCAGGGTGTGCTCGATGACTGCCTTGCCGGCGATCTTCAGCAGCTGCTTGGGGATCGAGAGACCCACACGCTGACCGGTACCACCGGCCAGGATCACTGCGGTGGTACGGGGCTTGGCTATGTGCTGGGACACAGGTGACCTACCTTGTGGCGACTGGGAACCTCGAAATGTTCCCACTTCCGGTAACCGCAGTGCAAGGTGAGCGACCTTCCCCGCATATGTGCGCGCAACCTGTCATTCACCTTGCACTCCTGGTGACAGTCGGAAAACTTCCGTGGACGGTGCGGAATTGCCGGGCGTAGCTGTGAGTAACCGCACAGCTCAGCGGCGGCGCAGCCGCTTCAGGGCACGATGTCCGAGTACCCGCACGAGTTCCTTGGACGCCGTCCGGTGAACCGTCCGCGCCTGCCCGGGCAGTCCGTTCGGCAGGGGCGCCCCGGCGGCCGCCGCGACAGCCCCGTACAGTGCCCGCGCGGCCACCTCGGGAGGCAGGCGCGGCTCGGCGTCGGTGCCCGTCGGGGGCTCGGGTACGGCGGAGAGGATCCCGGGGTCGCCCAGCACCCGCACGCCCGTCGCGCCGATCCGCAGCGCCATCTCGGCACCGATCCCGGCGGCGGCCTCGGCGGCCCACTGGGGGGTGCGGATCTTCACGTCGTCGGGGCCGGGTGCGCACGCGTTCTTCATATGCAGCACGGCGCCATATCGGATGAGCTGTGAATAAAACTCTTCCGGCAGCTCATTTCCACGGAATTCCACATTAAGATTCCGCAGCATTTCGGTCTCGGCGAGGGTGAGTGAGCGGTTCGCGGTGTCCGGAACCTCGTGGAGCAGATTCTCCGGCAGCCCGAGCAGCGCCTCGAAGGTACGCATCAGGCCGCCGCGGTCCCGGTCGTCGACCACCACGACGGTGACCCGGTCCGCGCCGGTGACCCGTACCCACCGCTCGACCAGCCGGTCGTGCCGGTGCCGGCGCCAGAAACTGGGGTTGGGCTTCTCGTACGGCGGCTTCTTCAGCATGTGCCGGAGCCAGTCCTCGTAGCCCATGCGCAGGCCGTTCTGCACGTACTGCTGCCACTGCGACGGCATGATCCTGGCCAGCGGGCGCAGCGTGACCAGGACGTGCACCCGCTCGCCGCCCAGTTCCCGGACGATCCGCTCGATCGTCTCGTCGTCGGGGGCGTCGGCGAAGAACTCGCTGCTGATCACCGAGGTGCGCCGACCGGTGGCGGCGACCTGCTCCACCAGCGTCTCCCAGTGCCGCTCGCCGGGCTCTGCGTCGCCCATCATCCCGGGGCGGCCGCAGACCGCGAGCGCCGCCGACATGGGGTGCCTGCTGGTGGCGGGGAAGTCGACGCCGTGCGCGGCCATCGCCTCCTTGGCCCCGAACAGGGCGCCCTGGATCGAGGTGGTCCCGGTCTTGTGCGGGCCGATGTGCAGCAGCCTCGTCCCGGCCGCCGGCGCAGTGGGCGCGCTGTCGGCCGGGACGTCGTCTCTCGTACAGTCCGTCTCCATGGACAAGGGACGGTAGGAGGTGTTCCTGAGGGTGGGCTGAGAGCCGTATGGGACAGCGATGAGCGCCCCACCGACCGGGTCAGACCACCTCGACGCCCGGGCGGCCCGCCTCCACCCGCAGCTTGGCCAGCGTGCTCGGCACCGCCGTCGGCCGGCGGACCGTGTCCACCACCCGGACCTGTGCGTCGATGCCGTCGCGGCGGATGTCGAAGAGGTGGTAGCCGCGGTGGGCGTCCAGCAGCTTCCAGTGCGGGTTGTCCGCCCGGCGCGGGTCCCAGTCCCTGCGGAACGCGTCCTGGTCCTGGTCGCCGTTGCTGGAGATGGAGGTGCCGACGAACTCGGCGCCGACGACCGCGGAGTCCGGGTCCGCGAAGTCCTCCTTCAGGTCGCTGACCATCGTCAGGTGGCGGTCCCCGGTGAGCACCACCGGGTTGCGCACGCTCCCGAACTCCTTGAGGAACAGGTTGCGTTCGGCCTGGTAGCCGTCCCAGGCGTCGTAGTACCACTGCTTGCCCTCGCCGACCAGCAGATCGGTCTCGGCCATCATGATCTGCGAGGCGATCAGGTTCCAGCGGGCGGGCGAGTCCCGCAGCCCGTCCAGCAGCCACTGTTTCTGCGCGGCGCCGAGCATGGTGCGCGAGGGGTCCGCCGCCCCGGCCTGGGTGGTGGCCTGGTCGCTGCGGTACTGGCGGGTGTCGAGGACGTTGAGCCTGGCCAGCCGGCCGAACTCCAGGCGCCGGTGCATCCGGATGTGCGGTCCGTTCGGGACGGCCGTGGCGCGCACCGGCATGTGCTCGTAGTACGCCTGGTAGCCCGCGGTGAGCCGGGCCACGAACGCGTCGTGCGGCTGCTTCGCCGGGTCCTGCGGGATCTCGCCCGCGAAGTCGTTGTCCACCTCGTGGTCGTCGAAGGTCACCACGAAGGCGGCGCCCGCGTGCATCGCCGCGAGGTCGGGGTCGGAGCGGTACTGCGCGTAGCGGTTGCGGTACTGCTCCAGGGTGTACGGCTCCCCCGTGCCCTCGTGCCGGCGCGGGGCCGTGGCCGAGGGCACCGACTCGTAGATGTAGTCCCCGACGAACAGCACGACGTCGGGATCCTGGGCCAGCATGTCGGCGTACGGCGTGAACCAGCCGTGCTGCCAGTTCTGGCAGGAGGCGAGCGCGAGGCGCAGGTCGCCGCCGGAGCTGCGGGGGTGGGGCGCGGTACGGGTGCGGCCGACGGGCGAGATACGGCCGCCGGCGCGGAAGCGGTACCAGTAGCGGCGGCCCGGGCGCAGGCCCCGTACGTCCACGTGCACGCTGTGTCCGTACTCGGGCCGCGCCTGGGCGGCGCCGCGGCGCGCGACCTTGCGGAACCGCTCGTCCTCGGCGAGTTCCCACTCCACGGGCACGACGGCGTCGGGCATGCCCCCGCCGTTCAGCGGGTCGGGGGCCAGCCGGGTCCACAGCACGATGCCGTCGGGCAGCGGGTCGCCGGAGGCCACACCGAGGCTGAACACACCCTCGGGCAGGGCGGTTTCGGCGGCGCGGGCGGTGGCGGGCAGCCACAGCTGGGCGGAGGCGGCGGCACCGAGCACGGCGGCGCCGGCGGTCAGAAAGCGGCGGCGGTCGGGTGATCCTGCTGCGGTCATCGACGAACTCCCCTGCGTCGCGGGCCCCTTGGACACCTGGAAGCTCACGCTTCCGGGCAGGCCACCCGCTGAACCTCAGGGTTCGCGTGCATGACAAATGGGCGAGCAACAGGAGGGCGAGGGACAGATCACTGCGGGAAACGGTCGCCGAACCGCGAGTCGGCGGCGGTCATGCCGAACGCGCCGGCACCGAAGGACAGGACGCCCTTCGCCGTGAACATCCAGACCCCGCCCGCCCATTGGTTCTCGCCGACGGCCGAGACGACCGGCTCGGCCACTCCGTCGCCGTTGCTGTCGACGACGTCGGTGTCACTGCCGAAGCGGTCGTTCTGCTCGGCGCTGCCGGGCACGCCGAGGCTCGCCTGGCCGAACACCTCGCTGCCCGCCCCGGTCGGCCCGTCGGGCCCGCCCGGCAGGACCGCGAAGGTGCCCGCGTCCGCCTTCCCGCCGAGGTCCTCGGTGGGGTTCCCGGCCACGATGTCGCCGTAGCCGTCGCCGTCGAGGTCGCCCACCGAGACGGCGGCGCCGAAGCTGTCGCCGGTCTCATGGGCGCCGGGGACACCGGGCGTGTCCTGCGTGAGCACCCGCAGGCTGCCGCCGTCGACGACCCTGACGTCATTGCCGCCGCCGGTCACGATCTCGGCGCCCGCGTCACCGTCGACGCTGCCGACGGCCAGGGACTCGTGCCAGGGTTCGGCCGTACGGAAGGTCGTGACGGTGACCGGCGCGAGCAGTCCGTCCCGGCTGCCGCGGCTGAGCTGCACGGAGTAGGCGAAGAGGTTGTCGCTCTCCCGCTCGTGGGCCCGGGCCAGCGCGACGACGTCGGTGATGCCGTCGCCGTCGGTGTCCCCGGCCGCGAGGGCCGTCAGCTGGTCGCTCGTGTCGAACTCGGCGCCCTGCCGCACCAAGGCTGCGCCCCCGTCCCGCCCGAACGGCCCGAACCGCACCTCCCCCGGCCGGGCCAGGTCCTGGTGCCCGTCACCGTCGAAGTCCCCGGCGAGGGTCGTGCCGCCCTGGTACTTGCCGGCCGTCAGCGCGGGCAGCACCTTGCCGGAGGTAAGACCGCCCGGGCCGCCCCACAGCACGGAACGGTTGCCGTCCCGGGCGATGCCGTCCTGCGTCCACTGCTCGTTGTCGGACTCGACCAGCAGATCGGTGTAGCCGTCGCCGTCGAGGTCCGCCACGGCGAGGTGGGCGCCGAACATGTCGTGGGACTCGACGGTGCCCGGGATGCCCGGGGAGGCCTGGCTGTAGACCTTCCTGGTGCCGGGCCCGTTCGCCGAGCCGTGGACGACGGCGATGTACCCGGCCCGCTTCTTCCCGGCCACCTGCCCGAACGGCACCCCGGTGACCAGGTCCTCGTAGCCGTCACCGTTGAAGTCCTGCCTGACCGTCTCGGGCGTGGCATGCGCGGGGGGCGCTGCTGCGACGGTGGCGCCCAGCAGGGCGAGGGCGATCACAAGACTGCGGCGTACGGGCACGTCGACTCCGGGCATCGAAAGGGCGGTTGGCCGCGGAGAGAACCAAGATCCTCATCCGCGGCGCCCTGTACGACTCGCCGGACCGACGGTTGGTTGCCCCGCCGTACGCCCCGGCTTTCCCCGGCCTTAACCCTCGAAGGGCTCGAAGTCGTCGTACTCCCGGTCGACGTCGTCCCGCTCGGCCTGCCGGTCCCTGCGGCGCTGGGCCGCCGGGCGCGGCGCCTCGAAGCGGTGGTCCTCACCGCGTCGGCCGAGCATCTCGGCACCGGCCATGACGGTCGGCTCCCAGTCGAAGACGACGGCGTTGTCCTCGGGACCGATGGCGACCCCGTCACCGGCCCGGGCGCCCGCCTTCATCAACTCCTCCTCGACACCGAGGCGGTTGAGCCGGTCGGCGAGGTAGCCGACGGCCTCGTCGTTGCTGAAGTCGGTCTGCCGCACCCAGCGCTCCGGCTTCTCGCCGCGCACCCGGAACAGCCCGTCCTCCTCGCGTACGACGGTGAAGCCCGCGTCGTCCACGGCCTTGGGCCGGATGACGATCCGCGTCGCCTCCTCCTTCGGCTTCGCGGCCCGCGCCCGGCCGACCATGTCGGCGAGCGCGAAGGACAGCTCCTTCAGCCCCATGTGGGCGACCGCGGACACCTCGAAGACCCGGTAACCGCGCTTCTCCAGATCCGGCCGCACCATCTCGGCGAGGTCCTTGCCGTCCGGTACGTCGATCTTGTTCAGGACGACGATCCGCGGGCGGTTGTCGAGGCCGCCGTACTCGCGCAGTTCGGCCTCGATGATGTCGAGGTCGGAGATCGGGTCGCGGTCGGACTCCAGCGTCGCCGTGTCCAGCACGTGCACCAGCACGCTGCACCGCTCCACGTGCCGCAGGAACTCCAGGCCCAGGCCCTTGCCCTGGCTGGCACCCGGGATGAGCCCCGGCACGTCGGCGATGGTGTAGACGGTCGAACCGGCGGTGACGACACCGAGGTTCGGCACCAGCGTGGTGAACGGGTAGTCGGCGATCTTCGGCTTGGCGGCGCTCAGCACCGAGATCAGGGAGGACTTGCCGGCGCTCGGGTAGCCCACCAGCGCCACGTCGGCGACGGTCTTCAGCTCCAGGACGATGTCCTGGAGGTCCCCGGGCACGCCGAGCAGCGCGAAGCCGGGCGCCTTGCGGCGGGCGGAGGCGAGCGCGGCGTTGCCGAGCCCGCCCCGGCCGCCCTGCGCGGCGACGAAGGAGGTGCCGTGGCCGACCAGGTCGGCGAGGACGTTGCCCGCCTTGTCCAGGACGACCGTGCCGTCCGGCACCGGCAGGATCAGGTCCTGGCCGTCCTTGCCGGAGCGGTTGCCGCCCTCACCGGGCTTGCCGTTGGTGGCCTTGCGGTGCGGGGAGTGGTGGTACTCCAGCAGCGTGGTCACGGACTGGTCGACGGTCAGGATGACATCGCCGCCCCGCCCGCCGTTCCCGCCGTCCGGTCCGCCGAGCGGCTTGAACTTCTCGCGGTGGACGGAGGCGCAGCCGTGACCTCCGTTACCCGCGGCGACATGCAGTTCGACGCGGTCCACGAAGGTGGTCATGGTGGGTGCCTCCAGTTACTTACGGAAATGTCATAGCTGTAACACGCGAAAGGCGGACCCGCCTTCCCACCAGGGAAGTGAGGTCCGCCTCGCGAAAAGCTTCCGATCAGGCGACCGGAACGATGTTCACGACCTTGCGGCCACGGTGGGTGCCGAACTGCACCGAACCGGCCTGCAGCGCGAACAGCGTGTCGTCGCCGCCACGGCCCACACCGGAGCCCGGGTGGAAGTGGGTGCCACGCTGACGGACCAGGATCTCGCCCGCGTTGACGACCTGACCGCCGTAACGCTTCACGCCGAGGCGCTGAGCGTTGGAGTCACGACCGTTACGGGTGGACGATGCGCCCTTCTTGTGTGCCATCTCTCCTCAGTCCCTTACTTCGCAGCCGCGGGGATCTCAGTGACCTTGATCGCCGTGTACTGCTGGCGGTGGCCCTGACGACGGCGGTAGCCGGTCTTGTTCTTGTAACGAAGGATGTCGATCTTGACGCCCTTGTGGTGGTCCACGACCTCGGCCTGGACCTTGATGCCGGCCAGCACCCACGGGTCGCTGGTCACAGCGTCGCCGTCGACAACGAGCAGGGTCGAGAGCTCGACCGTGTCGCCAACCTTGGCAGTGGAAATCTTGTCAACCTCAACGATGTCGCCGACAGCAACCTTGTGCTGCCGACCACCGCTGCGCACGATGGCGTACACGCGGGTCTCACTCTCTCGCTCGAGAAACGGCACCCCCGCAGTCCAGCCGCCCGACTGATCAGCGGACGGCCTCTCCCGGCCACGCGGACCAGGAGGAAAAGGTTTACGGGGATGTGGCGTGTCAGTGGACACGCCGACGGTCAAGGTTACGGGGCCGCGGCCGAACGGGTCAAACCGGGCCGGGCCCCGGGGGTGTGCGGCCGGTCACGCCGGCCGCGCACCCCCGAGGGGTCAGTCCTCGTCGGTGGAGGCCGAGACGGAGGGCGGCGTCTGCTGCGCCGCTGCCGCGGTCTTCTTCGACGTCGCCTTCTTGGCGGCCGTGGCGGTCTTGGCCGCCTTCTTGGCCGTCGTCTTCTTGGCCGCCGTCTTCGTGGCCGCGGTCTTCTTGGTGGCGGCCTTCTTGGCCGTCGCCTTCTTCGCCGTCTTGCGCGCCGCGGTCTTCTTGGCCGGGGCGGGCTCCTCCTCAGCCGCCGGGGCCTGCTCGGCCGCCACGGTCTCCGTCGCCGCGGGGACGACCACGACGGCCGCCTCCTCGGACGCGGTGGGCGCGGTGGCCTTGCGGACGGCACGGCGGCGCGGACGGGCCGGGGCGGCGCTCTCGGCGGGCGCCTCGGCGACCGGCACCGGCTCGGGGGCCGGGGCCTCCTCCGCCTTCGGCTCGGGCGCCGTCTCGCTGACGGTCACCACGGCCGCCTCCGCCCCCGCGGGGGAACCGGCGGGCGCGGTCGCCTTACGGGTCGCACGCCGACGCGTACGGCCCTTGGGCGCGGCCTCCTCGGCCGGGGCGGCCGGGGTCTCGACGACCGCGTCCTCCACGGCGGCGGGCGCGGCCTTCGCCTCGGCGGCCGACTCCGGCTGCACCGGACGCTCGACCTCCTCCTCGACGGTCACGTCCTGAGCGGTGGGCGCCTCGGCCTCGAACGCCTCCGCCTTCGGCGCACCGGCCGGGGCCGACGCACGACGGCTCGCCCGGCGCCGGCTGCGGCCGCCGCGGGTGACCGCGGCCTCCGCCTCGGCGACGCTGCTGTACAGCTCCTCGTCCACCGCGAAGGCGGGCTCCGGGAGCGCGACCGGCTCGGCGGCCTCGGCGGCCACCTCGGCGGCGCTCTCCGTCTCCGGCTCCACCGGCTCGACGGCCGCCGCGGTCTCGTGCTCGTGCACGTCGCCGCCCCGCCCGCGCTTCTTGCGCTTGCCGCCGCCACCGGCGGAGGTCGGCTGCTCCATGTGCACGATGACACCGCGGCCGTTGCAGTGGACGCACGTCTCGGAGAACGACTCCAGCAGGCCCTGGCCGACCCGCTTGCGGGTCATCTGGACGAGCCCCAGCGAGGTCACCTCGGCGACCTGGTGCTTCGTACGGTCCCGGCCCAGGCACTCCAGCAGGCGCCGCAGCACCAGGTCCCGGTTGGACTCCAGCACCATGTCGATGAAGTCGATCACGATGATGCCGCCGAGGTCGCGCAGCCGGAGCTGACGCACGATCTCCTCGGCCGCCTCCAGGTTGTTCCTGGTGACCGTCTCCTCCAGGTTGCCGCCCTGGCCGGTGAACTTGCCGGTGTTGACGTCGACGACGACCATCGCCTCGGTCCGGTCGATCACCAGCGAACCGCCGCTGGGCAGCCAGACCTTGCGGTCCAGCGCCTTGGCGAGCTGCTCGTCGATCCGGTAGGTGGCGAAGACGTCGACCTCGGAGGTCCACCGCTGCAGCCGCTCGGCGAGGTCGGGCGCGACATGCGCGACGTAGCCGTGGATGGTCGACCACGCCTCGTCGCCGCTGACGACGACCTTGGAGAAGTCCTCGTTGAAGATGTCCCGGACGACCCGGACGGTCATGTCCGGCTCGCCGTAGAGCAGCGTCGGGGCGTTGCCGCTCTTGGCCTTCTTCTGGATGTCCTCCCACTGCGCCTGCAGCCGCTCCACGTCACGGCGCAGCTCGTCCTCGCTCGCGCCCTCGGCGGCGGTGCGCACGATGACGCCCGCGTCCTCGGGGACGATCTTCTTGAGGATGGTCTTCAGCCGCGCCCGCTCGGTGTCGGGCAGCTTGCGGCTGATGCCGGTCATGGAGCCCTCGGGGACGTACACGAGGTAGCGGCCCGGCAGGGAGACCTGGCTGGTCAGACGCGCGCCCTTGTGCCCGATCGGGTCCTTGGTGACCTGGACGAGGACGGACTGGCCGGACTTCAGCGCGGACTCGATGCGCCGCGGCCCGTTGGCCATGCCCAGCGCCTCGAAGTTGACCTCACCGGCGTACAGGACGGCGTTGCGCCCCTTGCCGATGTCGATGAACGCGGCCTCCATCGAGGGGAGCACGTTCTGGACCTTGCCCAGGTAGACGTTGCCGACGTACGAGGTCGACTGCTCCTTGTTGACGTAGTGCTCCACGAGCACGTTGTCCTCGAGGACGCCGATCTGCGTACGGTCGCCGTGCTGGCGGACGACCATCACGCGCTCGACGGCCTCGCGGCGGGCCAGGAACTCGGCCTCGGTGATGATCGGTACGCGCCGGCGGCCCTGCTCCCGGCCCTCCCGGCGGCGCTGCTTCTTGGCCTCCAGACGGGTCGAGCCCTTGATGGACTGCACCTCGTCGGACGGCTCGGCCTTGGCCCGCGGCTCGCGCACCTTGACGACGGTGCGCTCCGGGTCGTCGGCGGACGGCTCGGCCTCGGGGGAGGCGTCTCCGGCCCTACGGCGACGGCGGCGCCGGCGACGGCTGCTGGAGCTCGAGCCACCGGAGTCGTCACCGCCGTCCTCGGCGTCCTCTTCCTCCTGCTCGGCGGTGTCCTCGGCGTCCTGCGCGGCCTGCGCGGCGACGGCCTCGTCGGAGTCGGCGTCCGCGGAGTCGCCGCCCTCGTCGGAGTCGGCGGACTCACCGCGGCGACGGCGGCGGCCGCCCCGGCGACGGCGGCGGCGCGACCCGGTCTCCTCGGTCTCGTCGCCGTCGACGGAGTCCTCGGCCTCGTCCGCCTCGTCCTCCTCGTCGACGGTCTCGTCGCTGAGGGCCTCGGCGCCGCGCGTCTCGGCGGTCCGGGCCTCGGCGGTACGGGTCTCCGCCTCGTCGGCTGCCGCACCCCGGCGGCGACGACGGCGACGGGCGCCGACCGGCTCCTCCGGGAGCTCCTCGGCCTCTTCGACCTCTTCGACCTCGTCGACCTCTTCGGGCTCGTCCAACGGCCCGGCGGCGGCCGCGGCGGCGGCGCGCTCGGGGGTCTGGAACCTCGGCTCGGTGAAGACGGGCGGCTGGAAGACGGCGACGGCGGGCCGCGCCGGACGACGCGGGGCGTCGGCCTCCTCGGCCTCCTCCTCCACGGCGGGCCGCGCGGGCTCGGAGAACCCGGTGGCGGCCTTGCGGGCGACCCGGCGACGGCGACGCGGGGCGGCGTCCTCGGCGGGCCGGTCGGTCTCGACGGCTTCGACGGTCTCGGCGGGGGTCACGGCCTCGGCCGCCCCGCTCTCCTCGGCAGTGGTCACGGGCGCCTCCACGTTCTCGGGCGCCCCGGCGGGCGCGGACACGCGACGCGTGGCACGCCGGCGGGTACGACGGGGGGCGACGTCCTCGGACGCGTCCGGGGTCACTTCGGCCGGGGCCGGGGCCTGCTCGACCGGGACCTCTTCGGCCGGGGTCTCGGCGATGGGCTCGGTGACCTCGGCGGGCGCGGCCACCTTGCGGGTCGCACGGCGACGCGTACGGGGCTTCGGCTCGGCGTCCTCGGCCGCCGGCACCTCGACGGCCTGCTCGACCGGCGCGGCCTCCACGGGGGCGACGACCTCCGCGGCCTCGGGCGCCCCGGCGGGGGCCGACACCTTGCGGGTGGCACGGCGGCGGGCGCGGCGCGGGGCGGCGTCCTCGACGGCACCGGCGGACGAGGCGGTCTCCACGCTCTCGGTGGCGGGCGCCTGCTCCTCCGCGGAGTTCGTGGCGGGCACGATGGTCTCGGCCGCCTCGGCGGGCGTGGCTGCCCCGGCGGGCGCGGACGCCCGGCGCACCACACGGCGACGCGTACGGCCGGCGGGGGCCTCCTCGACGACGGCGGCCGGGGCCTCGGCCTCGGCGGTCTCCGCAGTCACCGCGACCACGGTCTCCTCGGCCTCGGCCTCGGTCTTCTCGACCTCGGTCGCGGGTCCGGCGGACGCCTTGCCGACGGGGGGACCCGCCGGCCGGGAAGCGGCCCGGCGCCGACGACGCGGCGGCAGGGTGTCGCTGGGGGTATTCGGTTCGGAACCCTCTGTGGGTTCGATCGGCTCGAGCATGCGGGCGTTTCTCCCGTCAGGCTCCCGGGCGCCGCGCCTGGTCCGGCGGTGTGCCGGTGACGTCCGCGGCTCGCGTCGTGCGCGACTGCCGCCGTCCGGGGCGCGGGCGCCGCACGGGAGCTCTCTGTGTCCTGTCTCGCCGGTTCCGTACACCGAATGCGTACGGCCTGGCGAAAGTCTTGTGGTCGGTGCGCTGCCCGACCCAGGTGGCTCCCGAGTACGAGGGCGGCGCTTCGACGTCCGTCCCTTCGCGGGACCTTCCTTACGCCGACGCCTTCGCGGTGGCAGCGGATTCGGCCGTTAGGGCCGCCGCCGCCTCGCGGTCGGGCGCGAGCGGGTCGGTCACCGTGCCGCTCTCTGCATCGAACAGCCCCTGCGCCAGCCTGGTCACCGCTGCGGGGACCGGCGGCGCCAGGTCGGCCACGGCGCGGAGACCGGACAGGACGTCGTCGGGTCGTACGGCAGGCGTCACGTGCCGAACAACCAGCCGCAGTATCGCACAGGGCTGGTCGGTCGGCCTATCAGCCGTCGAACTGTGCGTTTCAAGATCTGCGACCGCGGGGCGGGCGTCGAAGGTCCGGACGCCGTTCTTGGTCATGCGCTGGACCTCGACGGACTCGGCGGCCTTGAAGGCGGCGACGGCCTGTTCGGCCTGGGCCGGCTCCACGCCGTCCAGCCGCAGCTCCCACACGGAAGCGGTCAGCCGGTCGGCGAGCCCGGAGGTCCGGGCCTCGACCGCGTCGATGACGTCGAGCCCGGCGGGCAGCGATTCATCGAGCGTCCGCCTGAGCTGCTCAGGGTCCCGCGCCGCGGTGAGCGCGATCTCCAGGTACTCCGCCTCACTGCCCGTGCCGGTGGGTGCGGCATTGGCGTACGACACCTTCGGATGCGGCGTGAACCCCGCCGAGTACGCCATCGGTACGTCGGCACGGCGCAGCGCACGCTCGAAGGCGCGCTGGAAGTCTCGGTGGCTGGTGAACCTCAGGCGGCCGCGCTTGGTGTAGCGCAGTCGGATGCGCTGCACCGCAGGTGCGGGCGGCGGGCCTTCGGGCTGTCGCTTGCCCAGTGTCCTAGTCCTTCGTGAGAGCGGTCGTACTCCTACCAAGAGTACGTGCCTCGGCGCCGAGAGGTTCCCGCCGGGCCACCGCGGCCCGCTCACGGGGCTCCCCGAACACCATCCGCCGGATGTCGGCACGGGCCTGACGCGCGGACTCCCGCGCCGCGGCGAGCGCCTGTCGGCCGATCCGCCCCGCACCGCGCGCGGCCTCGGCACAGGGCCGCAGCACCGCGTCCCGCACGACGTGCCCGACAGGTGTGAGAACCGTCCGGTAGGCCCATCGCACCGGTTCCACGAAGATCCACCGGAAGAGGGTCCCGAGGAACCGTCCGACGGCCGACGAGATCCGCCCGGCCACCCGCCAGGCATGCCCGAGCGCGTCCCAGGTCTCCCGCCCGAGCACGGCGAGCACCCGCCCGACGGGCACCAGCACCCAGCGCCACAGGGCCAGCGCGGGCAGCACGAACAGCACCCGGGTGATCCAGTACAGCGCGAGCCCGATCCCCCGCACGACCCACAGGAAGGCGTGCCCGACCGGCGTGAGCACCCACTGATAGACCCACAGTGCGGGCACGACGAGCAGGTACCGCACCAGCCAGGCGACCGCGGTGTACAACCCGATGCCGAGGGCGGCGAGCCCGGCGCCGATCCCCCGCAGCACCCCCATGCAGCCCTGCCCGATCGGCGTGAGCACGCGCGCGTAGACCCATGCCAGCCCGGCCCAGATCCACCGCCCGGCCCAGGCGAGCGCATGCCCGACCGGGGTCAGCACCCAGCGGTACGTCCAGACGAGCGGTACGACGACGAGCACCTTCCCGAGCCAGGCCAGCCCGCGCCCGAGCGGCACCAGCGCGTACCGCCACAGCCCCACGAAGGGCCACACGAACAGCGCCCGCCCGATCCACAGCAGCGCCCGCCCCGCGGGCCGGAACACGGTGTCGGTCAGGAACCGCCCGGCGACGACCAGCGCGTCCCACACCATGCGCACGGGCACGACCAGCACCAGCACGACGATCCGCACCGGGAGGCGGATCGCCGCGACGAGGCAGCCTTCCGGCTGCCGGGGCTCGGGCAGTGACTTCTGCGGCTCCATACCGCCCAAGACGCCACGGCCCGCGAGGCGGATGCGCCCCGTGGGTTGCGATGCCGTCACAACGCCGGCGCGCTCTCGCACTACGAGCTGCGGGCCGCGCTGACACCGCCGGACAACACGGCGTACGCGGGCATCCGCGACGAGGGGCCCTTCCCGCGCGGGAAAGGGCCCCAGCAGAACCTCAGTGCGCGTGCCCGCCAGGTGCCGGTGCCGAGTTCGTCACCGTCAGCGGCAGCAGCTTCTTGCCCGTGGGGCCGATCTGGATGTGGGTGTCCATCTGCGGGCACACCCCGCAGTCGAAGCACGGCGTCCAGCGGCAGTCCTCGACCTCCGTCTCGTCGAGGGCGTCCTGCCAGTCCTCCCAGAGCCAGTCCTTGTCGAGGCCCGAGTCCAGGTGGTCCCAGGGGAGGACTTCCTCGTACGTCTTCTCGCGGGTGGTGTACCAGTCGACGTCCACGCCGAAGGGGGCCAGCGCCTTGTCGGCGCACCGCATCCAGCGGTCGTAGGAGAAGTGCTCGCGCCAGCCGTCGAAGCGGCCGCCGTCGTCGTAGACCGCGCGGATGACCGCGCCGATCCTGCGGTCACCGCGCGAGAGCAGGCCCTCGACGATGCCGGGCTTGCCGTCGTGGTAGCGGAAGCCGATGGAGCGGCCGTACTTCTTGTCGCCGCGGATCTTGTCCCGGAGCTTCTCCAGGCGCGCGTCCGTCTCCTCGGCGGAGAGCTGCGGCGCCCACTGGAAGGGGGTGTGGGGCTTGGGGACGAAGCCGCCGATCGAGACCGTGCAGCGGATGTCGTTCGCCCCCGACACCTCGCGGCCCTTGGCGATCACCTTCGTCGCCATGTCCGCGATCTGCAGGACGTCGTCGTCGGTCTCGGTGGGCAGGCCGCACATGAAGTACAGCTTCACCTGGCGCCAGCCGTTGCCGTACGCCGTCGCGACCGTCCTGATCAGGTCGTCCTCGGAGACCATCTTGTTGATGACCTTGCGGATGCGCTCCGAGCCGCCCTCGGGGGCGAAGGTCAGGCCGGAGCGGCGGCCGTTGCGCGTCAGTTCGTTCGCGAGGTCGATGTTGAAGGCGTCCACGCGGGTGGACGGGAGGGACAGGCCGATCTTGTCCGCCTCGTACCGGTCCGCCAGGCCCTTGGCCACGTCGCCGATCTCGGAGTGGTCCGCGGACGACAGGGACAGCAGGCCGACCTCCTCGAAGCCGGTCGCCTTCAGGCCCTTCTCGACCATCTCGCCGATGCCGGTGATCGACCGCTCGCGCACCGGGCGGGTGATCATGCCCGCCTGACAGAAGCGGCAGCCGCGGGTGCAGCCCCGGAAGATCTCGACCGACATGCGCTCGTGGACCGTCTCCGCCAGCGGCACCAGCGGCTGCTTGGGGTAGGGCCACTCGTCCAGGTCCATCACCGTGTGCTTGGACACCCGCCACGGGACACCCGACTTGTTGGGTACGACACGCGCGATCCGGCCGTCGGGCAGGTACTCCACGTCGTAGAAGGCCGGGATGTACACCCCGCCCGTCTTCGCCAGCCGGAAGAGGACCTCCTCGCGGCCGCCGGGGCGGCCCTCGGCCTTCCACTCGCGGATGATCCGGGTCATGTCGAGCACGGCCTGCTCGCCGTCGCCGATGATCGCGGCATCGATGAAGTCGGCGATCGGCTCGGGGTTGAAGGCCGCGTGGCCGCCGGCCAGCACGATCGGGTCGTCGACCGTGCGGTCCTTGGACTCCAGCGGGATGCCGGCGAGGTCGAGGGCGGTGAGCATGTTGGTGTAGCCGAGCTCGGTGGAGAAGCTCAGGCCCAGCACGTCGAAGTCGCGCACCGGGCGGTGGCTGTCCACCGTGAACTGCGGGACGCCGTGCTCCCGCATCAGGGCCTCCAGATCCGGCCAGACGCTGTAGGTGCGCTCGGCGAGGACGCCCTGCTGTTCGTTCAGGACCTCGTAGAGGATCATGACGCCCTGGTTGGGCAGTCCGACCTCGTAGGCGTCGGGGTACATGAGCGCCCAGCGGACGTCGCAGCTCTCCCACGGCTTGACCGTGGAGTTGAGCTCTCCGCCCACGTACTGGATCGGCTTCTGCACATGCGGGAGGAGGGCTTCGAGCTGCGGGAACACCGACGCAGCGACTTCGGCAGGCATGTCGCGTACCTTCGTGAGCTGGACTGAACGGACAGGGGTGACCATCTAGCCTAACGCGGCGGTGGACACCCCCCGTCCGTCCGAAGGCTCACAGGGCGTCCGCAGCGTCCTTGTTCCCGGCCCAGAACCCGGGCAGCTCGGTCTCCACGGCCGCCGCCCGCTGCTCCTCGCGCCCGTACAGCAGCCCGTAGGTGAAGGCGCTCTCTCCCCCCGCGTGCGCGACGGCGGACAGCTCGCGCAGGGTCTGGCGGGCCATGACGCTGTCCTGGTGTTCGCCGAGCAGGGTCTGCAGCGCCTTCATGGTCTTGATCAGGGACTTCGCGGAGGCGCCCAGGACGGGCTTGGCGGCCTCCGCCGCGTAGCGGGTGCGCTTGGTCTTCTTGCGGGCGTCGTGTAGGGCGGTGTCCCGGTCGGTGCCGGGGTCGAGTTCCAGGGCCTGCTCGACGAGCGCGGACACCTTGCCGAAGTCCTTCCGCACCGCCTTGCCGAGGACCTTGCCGGGCTTGTTCCCGGCCGCCTGCAACAGCGGTGGATCCGTGAGCACGCCGTCCAGGGCGTCGAGCAGGGCCAGGTAGCGGCGGGAGTCGAGGATCCCGATCAGCCGGCTGCTCGCCCCGCCCGGCCGCTCCCCCGCCCAGCGGTTCAGCCGCTCGGCGACCGGGCCGTAGACCAGCGCGGAGGGCACCTCGTCGAGGGCGGCCGACAGGCGTTCGGTGAGCACCTCCCGGTCCCGGTCCACGCCCAGCTCGCCGGCCAGCCACTTCAGCTCGTCGGCGATCGGGTCGGTGACGTCCCGGTCCAGGATCGTGCGGAAGGACTTGAAGGTGCTGCGCATCCGGCGGGTGGCGACGCGCATGCTGTGCACGGAGTCCTCGACGTCCCGGCGCACGGCGGGGTCGAGCGCGACGATCGCGTCCCGCTGGGTGCGCAGATAGGCGAGGACGTGATCGCCCGCGGTGACGGGTGCCTCGGAGGTCTTCTCCTTGCGCCGCTTCTTCTTCGGGGCGGTCTCCGCCAGGGCCCGGGCCAGTTTCGAGGCCGCTGCCGAGGGGCGTACCCCGGCCTTGCGCAGCCGCTTGTCGAGCGTGGCGAGGAGGGCGGGGTCGCCGCCGTCGGCGAGCTCGACCTCGATCTCGGTCCACTGGGCGCTCGCCCCGGTCCCGAGGCGTTCGGCGCGTACGGCGTCCACGCTCACCTCGGCGAGCAGCAGGCCGTCGGCGTCGACGAGGTGGCGGAGGTCGCGGTCGGAGCGGAGCCGGACCAGGGGGAGCAGTTCGGTGTCACGGACCCGGGAGCGGACTAGGCCGGTGAGGCTGCCGGGGACGGTGCCGGACAGCGGCGCCTGGATCTCGTCGCGGACGCCGGGGGCGACGGGGAGTTTCAGGTGCCAGCCCGCGTCGGTTCCTCCGGTGCGGCGGCGCAGCGTGATGGAGGACGCGGCGAGGCGTTCGTCCTCGGTGTCGTAGTAGGTGGCGTCCAGGTGGGCGACGCCCTTGTGGATGACGGCCGCGACACCGGCGACGCCGGTCAGGTCGGGCAGACCGCTCTCGTCGGACTCGTACTTTCGCTCGATCTCACGCTTGGTGTCCGCCATGACCCGAATCTAATCGGAGTCATGGCGGTACAACAGGGCCACCGGTGTCCAACCTCAGGGAAAACGGGGGGTGACCAGCGGCTATGCGGACATCGGGCGTTGCACCCGGATCGACTGCAGCAGCCCGACCGCCACCCACACCGCGAACATGGACGAGCCGCCGTACGACACGAAGGGCAGCGGCAGACCGGTGACCGGCATGATGCCGAGGGTCATGCCGATGTTCTCGAAGGACTGGAAGGCGAACCAGGCCACGATCCCGGCCGCGACGATGGTGCCGTAGAGCTCGGTCGTCTCGCGGGCGATGCGGCAGGCCCGCCAGATCAGGATGCCGAGCAGGACGATGATGAGCCCGCCGCCGACGAAGCCCAGCTCCTCCCCCGCGACCGTGAAGACGAAGTCGGTCTGCTGCTCGGGCACGAACTGGCCGGTGGTCTGCGAGCCGTTGAAGAGGCCGGACCCGGTCAGTCCGCCGGAACCGATGGCGATCCGGGCCTGGTTGGTGTTGTAGCCGACGCCCGACGGGTCGAGGCTGGGGTTGGCGAAGGCGGCGAAGCGGGCGATCTGGTAGTCGTCCAGGATGTGCAGCTGCCACACCGCGATCCCGCCGATCGCGCCGGCCGACAGCAGGCCGAACACCCAGCGGTTCGAGGCGCCGGAGGCGAGCAGCACGCCCAGCACGATGACGACCATCACCATGACCGAGCCGAGGTCGGGCATCAGCATCACGATCAGCATCGGCACGGCGGCGAGCCCCAGCGCCTGGAGCACCGTGCGATGGTCGGGATAGGGCTTGTCGCCCGCGTCGACTCTGGCGGCGAGCAGCATCGCCATGCCGAGGATGATCGTGACCTTCACGAACTCCGAGGGCTGCAGCGAGAAGCCGGCGCCGAGCGCGATCCAGGAGTGCGCGCCGTTGACCGTGGTGCCGAGCGGGGTGAGCACCAGCAGGATCAGGAACAGCGAGGCGCCGTACAGGATCGGCACCGCGGTGCGCAGGGTGCGGTGGCCGAGCCATACCGTGCCGATCATCAGCGCGAGGCCGATGCCGGTGTTCAGGATGTGCCGGACCAGGAAGAAGTACGGGTCGCCCTGGTTGATCTCGGTGCGGTTGCGGGTCGCGGAGTAGACCAGGACCGAGCCGATCAGCGACAGCGCGAGCGCCGCGAACAGTATCGGCCAGTCCAGCCGGCGGGCGAGCGAGTCCCGGGCGAACAGCCGGGTCCAGCCCGCCCGCTCGGGGCCGTACCCGGATACCTGGAAGCTGTTGGCGCCGGTCACGTCAGCCTCCTCGGGCCGCGTCGGCGCTGCCGCCGGCGACGCGTCTCACGGTTCTCCGTCGTGGGTGCCCCCACGGTCGCCGCCTGTCCGTCCTCGCCGGGGACGCCTCCCTCGGGGACGCCCTCCTGGCTGGCCCGCTGGTCCTTCGCCGGGTCCTTGGCGACCTTCGGGGAGAGGATCGACCCGTCGGTCTGGATCTTGGGCAGGTTCTTCTGCGGGGTCGGCAGCAGCGCGTTCTTCTTGTTGATGGCGCCGTCGTCGGAGACGCCGTACAGCGCGTCGTAGACGTTGCGGACGGCGGGGCCGGAGGCGCCGGAGCCCGTACCGCCCTGGGAGATCGTCATGACGATGGCGTAGTCCTTGGTGTACGTGGCGAACCAGGACGTCGTCTGCTTGCCGTAGACCTCGGCGGTACCGGTCTTGGCGTGCATCGGGATCTCGTCCTGCGGCCAGCCCTCGAACCGCCAGGCGGCGGTGCCGCGGGTGGCGACGCCGGCCAGGGCCTCGTCCATCTGGGCCAGGGTCTGTTTGCTGACCGGCAGCTTGCCGTGCGCCGTGGGCTCGATCTCGGAGACCTGCTTGCCGTCGGCGCTGACGATGGCCTTGCCGACCGTCGGGTCGTAGAGGGTGCCGCCGTTGGCGATGGCGGCGTAGATGGTGGCCATCTGGATCGGGGTCA
The DNA here is from genome assembly GCF_042888685.1 of Streptomyces sp. NPDC002779. Taxonomy (NCBI): domain Bacteria; kingdom Bacillati; phylum Actinomycetota; class Actinomycetes; order Kitasatosporales; family Streptomycetaceae; genus Streptomyces; species Streptomyces sp. NPDC002779. The sequence continues at coordinate 468,621 of NZ_JBIAQC010000002.1, read as the reverse complement.
CCAGGGTGTCGCCCTGGCCGATGGAGTAGTTGATCTCGTCACCGGCGCGCATCTTGTTGCCTTCGAGGCAGTTCTCGTAGGCGATCTTCTCGACGTAGTCGCCGTCCTTCTTGCCGGTCTTGCACCAGGCGTCCTTGTTGGCCTTCCAGTAGGACTGCTTCCACTCGCGGTCGGGGACCCGGCCGGTGACCTCGTTGGGCAGGTCGATGCCGGTCTCCGCGCCGAGGCCGAACTGGTGGGCGGCCTTGTAGAAGTAGTCCTTCGGCTTGCCCTTGGGGTTGATGCCGCCGTCCTTCTTCCACTCGCTGTGCGCGAGTTGGTAGTAGACGGTGTCGCAGGAGACCTCCAGGGCGCGGCCGAGGTCGATCGGGCCGTGGTTCTGGGACTCGAAGTTCTTGAAGACCTGTCCGCCGACGGAGTAGGAGCTGGAGCAGTTGTAGCGGCCGTCGAAGTCGTAGCCCGCCTGGACCGCGGCGGCGGTGGAGACCACCTTGAAGATGGAGCCGGGTGCCGCCTGACCCTGTATGGCGCGGTTCAGCAGCGGGTAGTTGGACGCCTTGCCGGTGAGCTGCTTGTAGTCCTTGGCGGAGATGCCGCCCACCCAGGCGTTCGGGTCGTAGGTCGGGTTGGAGGCCATGGCGACGACCCGGCCGGTCTTGGCCTCCATCACCACGATCGCGCCCGCGTCGGCCTTGTAGCGCTCCTGGGTGTTGCGGTCCCACTCCTTGCGGGCCGCCTTCATCGCCTCGTTCAGCTCGTACTCGGCGACCCGCTGGACGCGGGCGTCGATGCTGGTGACGAGGTTGGATCCGGGCTGGGCGGGGTCGGCCTCGGCCTCGCCGATGACCCGGCCGAGCTTGTCGACCTCGTAGCGGGTGACGCCGGCCTTGCCGCGCAGCTCCTTGTCGTACTGGCGCTCGACGCCGGAGCGGCCGACCTGGTCGGACCGGAGGTAGGGCGAGTCGGTGTTCTGCGCCTTGGTGATCTCCTCGTCGGTGACCGGGGAGAGATAGCCGAGGACCTGGGCGGTGTTGGAGCCACCGGGGCCGGGGTAGCGGCGGACGGCCTGCGGTTCGGCGGTGATGCCGGGGAAGTCCTCGGCGCGCTCGCGGATCTGGAGGGCCTGCCGGGGGGTCGCCTCGGCGGTGACGGGGATCGGCTGGTACGGCGAGCCGTTCCAGCAGGGCTGGGGGGTCTCGGCGTCGCACAGCCGGACCTTCTCCCGCACTTCCTTGGGCGTCATCCCGAGGACACCGGCGAGCTTGGTGAGGACGCCCTTGCCGTCGTCCTTCATCTTCAGCAGTTCGGTGCGGGAGGCGGAGACGACCAGCCGGGTCTCGTTGTCGGCCAGCGGTACGCCGCGGGCGTCCAGGATCGAGCCGCGCACCGCCGGGTCGACGACCTGCTGGACGTGGTTGCCGGAGGCCTCCTCGGCGTACTCGTCGCCTTCCCGGATCTGGAGGTACCACAGCCGCCCGCCGAGGGTGCCGAGGAGGGACAGGACAAGGATCTGGATCACGATGAGCCGGATCTGGACCCGTGGGGTCCGCCCGGTCTCGGGGATGTTGGTCACTGCGGCTGCCGCCCCCTCTCAGTGCGCCGGAGTGTGTGCGCGTACGAATGATGAACGGCCGGCCGGTGAGGCCGCGTTCCGCCTCGGCGAACCCGTTCGGGTGAACTCGAACCCGCGTGCCCTCACAGTCGCTTGACCCCCTTGATGCGGCCGGCGCGGGCGGTGCGCGCCCGCGCCGCCTTCACCCTCAGACCGCCGAGGCCGCCGCGCTGGCCGCCGATGCGCAGTCCGGTGCCGCCGGCGAGCCAGCCGGTGGAGATGTCGGCCTTCGCCGCGGAGTTGGTCTCGACGAGCGGATCGTTGTCCGCGCGTCGCGCCAGGGCCATGATCCCGGGGACCACGAAGGGGGCGAGCAGCAGGTCGTAGAGCAGCGCCGTGAACAGCAGGCTGCCGAGGCCCACATGGCGGGCGGCGGTGTCGCCGACGAGGGCGCCGACCCCGGCGTAGAGCAGCGTGGAGCCGACCGCCGCGGCGGCGACCACGACCATGGGTCCGGTCGCCGATTTCAGCCGGCCGTTGTCCGGCTTGATGAGCCCGGCGAGGTAGCCGATGACGCACAGCACCAGGGCGTAGCGGCCGGCCGCGTGGTCGGCGGGCGGGGCGAGGTCGGCGAGGAGTCCGGCGCCGAAGCCGACGAGGGCGCCGCCGACATGGCCGTAGACCATGGCGAGGGCCAGGACCGTCAGCAGGAGCAGGTCGGGGACGGCGCCGGGGAGGTGGAGCCGGGCGAGGACGCTGACCTGGAGCACCAGGGCGACGACGACCAGCGAGGAGGAGAGCAGGATCCGGTTGACGCGCATGGGCTTCAGCTCCTACTGCTCTTCTTGCGGGTACTGGCCGTCGACCGGTGCCTGGGCGGACGGGGTGACCGTCACCGTCACCGTCGGTCTGGGGGTCGGCTTGGGCTTGTCGGGGAGCACCGTGTCGCGCGGGTCCTTCTTCGGGGCCTCGACGACGACGCCGACGATGTCGAGCTTGGTGAAGCTGACGAACGGCGTGACGTAGAGGGTGCGGGTCAGGTCGCCGCCGGAGGGGTCGACGCGGTTGACCACGCCAACTGGGACACCCGGCACGAAGGGCCGGTCGGCCTGCGAGCCGAAGGTGACCAGGCGGTCGCCCTTCTTGATCTGCGCCTTGCCGTTGAGGAGTTCGACGCGCAGCGGGCGGTCGCCCTGTCCCGAGGCGAAGCCGAGTTCGTCGTTGCCCTCCATCCGGGTGCCGACGGTGAAGTCGGGGTCGCTGGCGAGCAGCACGGTCGCGGTGTCGGGGCCGACGGTGGTGACGCGGCCGACCAGGCCGTCGCCGTTGAGGACCGTCATGTCGCGCTTGAGGCCGTCGTTGGCGCCGGCGTCGATGGTGATGGTCCAGGAGAAGCCCTGGGCCGCTCCTATCGCGATGACCTCGGCGCCCTTGATGCCGTACTGGCCCCGGCCCGCGATCTTCATCATCTTGTCGAGCTGCGCGAGTCTGCTGCGGTTGCGGTCGTCGCTGCCGAGCTTCGCCTTGAGAGCGGCGTTCTCCTTCTCCAGCTCGGCGATGCGGTCGTGCCGTTCGCCCGAGTCGCGGATCGCGGAGACCGCGTTGCCGACGGGGTCGACCGCGCTCGAGACGCCGTTCTCGATCGGCCCGAAGACGGTGGCCGCGGTCTGCCGGGCACCGTCGACCGGGGAGTCCTCCCCGCCGCGGATGTCCACCGTGATCAGCGCGAACGCGACGGCGATCAGCAGCACCAGGAGCAGCCGGCTCTCTCGTGTGTCCCTCACGTGCGGCGGCCGTGCCCTTCCTCATAGGAATTCGGGAAGCCCCAGGGAGGCCCGGGGGCTGCTTTTGCGGGAGCTTGTGTCTCTGGATCGACTGTCTCTATATCAACGATCCGCCGCACGAGAGGAGATCGTCTCGTACGGCGGAATCGAAGGGTTGCGTCATCTGCGCGGCTGGGCGTCGAGGACCTGCTGGAGCGCCTCGAACTCCTCGACGCACTTGCCGGAGCCGAGCGCCACGCTGTCCAGCGGGTCCTCGGCGATGTGGATCGGCATGCCGGTCTCCCGGCGCAGCCGCTCGTCCAGGCCGCGCAGCAGGGCGCCGCCGCCGGTCAGCACGATGCCGCGGTCCATGATGTCGCCGGACAGCTCCGGCGGGCACTTGTCGAGGGTCGTCTTGACGGCGTCGACGATGGCGTTGACGGGTTCCTCGATCGCCTTGCGCACTTCGGCGGCCGAGATGACCACGGTCTTGGGCAGCCCGGAGACCAGGTCCCGGCCGCGGATTTCGGTGTGCTCGTCGGAGTCGAGGTCGTACGCCGAACCGATCGTGATCTTGATCTGCTCGGCCGTGCGCTCACCCAGCAGGAGCGAGTACTCCTTCTTGATGTGCTGGATGATCGCGTTGTCCAGTTCGTCGCCCGCCACGCGGATGGACTGCGCGGTGACGATGCCGCCGAGGGAGATGACCGCGACCTCCGTGGTGCCGCCGCCGATGTCGACCACCATGTTGCCCGTGGCCTCGTGGACCGGCAGGCCGGAACCGATGGCCGCGGCCATGGGCTCCTCGATGATGTGCACCTGACGGGCGCCGGCCTGGGACGACGCCTCGATGACGGCGCGGCGCTCGACGCCCGTGATGCCCGAGGGCACACAGACGACGACCCGCGGACGAGCCAGATACCGCCGCTTGTGGATCTTCAGGATGAAGTAGCGGAGCATCCGCTCGGTGATCTCGAAGTCGGCGATCACGCCGTCCTTCAGCGGGCGTACGGCAACGATGTTGCCCGGCGTGCGCCCGATCATCTTCTTCGCTTCGGCGCCGACCGCGAGGATGCCACCGGTGTTGGTGTTGATCGCGACGACGGACGGCTCGTTGAGTACGATCCCGCGACCCCTGACGTACACCAGCGTGTTGGCGGTCCCGAGGTCGACAGCCATGTCACGGCCGATGAACGACATTGAGTTCCCCATCAGGATTCGTCTGGCCTTCCCACGAGCTTTTGAGGGCTTTTCAGGTCGGCGAGGTGGGTGCTGTGACGTGAAGGGTTCCATCGTAGACGCGCCTTCGCGAACACGGCGTGAGGGTCCTTCGCCATTGTCAGCAGATGATGTGCGGGTTCGCTCTCGGAGACGAGCGTTTGGGGCCTGTCGTTCCCCCGAACGCCCGGCATGTGCCGGAAAGTCCGGGGGCGGCGCCCCCGGGCTCTCCGAACCGCCGCTGAACGTCAGGCGCGACCGGGGAAGAAGATCTTCACCTCGCGCTCGGCCGACTCCTCGGAGTCGGAGGCGTGGATGAGGTTCTCACGGACGATCACACCGAAGTCGCCGCGGATGGAGCCGGGCGCGGCGGCGATCGGGTCGGTCGGGCCGGCCAGCGCGCGCACGCCCTCGATGACCCGCTCGCCCTCGACGATCAGCGCGACGACCGGCCCGGAGGACATGAACGCGAGCAGCGGCTCGTAGAACGGCTTGCCCTTGTGCTCGCCGTAGTGCTGCTCCAGCGTGTCCTGGTCCAGGGAGCGCAGCTCCAGCGCGGTGATCTGCCAGCCCGCCTTGCGCTCGATGCGGCTGATGATCTCGCCGGTCAGGCCACGACGGACGGCGTCGGGCTTGAGGAGGACGAGGGTGCGCTGGGTCACGACGGGCTCCTTAGTGCATCACGTGTGCGGGAAGAGCAGGTTACCCGGCGTGTCCGGGCGTCTGTTACGCAGCGTCAGGTGTAGAGGATCAGCCGCGCCCGGTACAGAGGCCGCCTCAGACGGAGAGGATCAGGCCGCGTCCGGGGCGGAGGCGTCGGCCTGCGCCGCGAACCTCGCCTTCGCCTCGTCGATCTTCCTCCCGTAGTGCACCGACGCCCACCACAGGGCCGCGAAGGCCGCGCCCAGGACGAACATCGACGGCACCACGAACCCGGAGGCGATCAGCACGACCTGGAGCGCCCAGCCGAGGGCGGTGCCGCCGGGCCGGGTGACCAGACCGCACAGCAGCAGGCACGCGAACATCGCGATCCCGCAGACCGTCCACACCGTCGACATGGACAGATCGGGGTCCTTCATGGCGACCAGACCGGCGAACCCGATGACGAAGAACTCGCCGATCAGCGTCGACGCACAGAGCGTACGCATCCTTGAAAACCTCAGCCCTTCCCCAGCAGCAGCCGGGCCTCTCCCACGGTGATGACGGAACCGGTGACCAGCACCCCGCCGCCCGCGAACTCGCCCTCCTCCTCGGCCAGCGTGATCGCGGCCTCCAGCGCGTCCGGCAGCCGCGGCTCGACCTGCACCCGCTCGTCGCCGAACACCTCGACGGCGATGGCGGCCAGCTCGTCGGCGTCCATCGCGCGGTGGCTGGAGTTCTGCGTGATGACGACCTCGGCGAAGATCGGCTCGAAGGCCTCCAGCAGCCCGCGTACGTTCTTGTCGCCGCTGGCCCCGACCACGCCGATCAGCCGGCTGAAGTCGAAGGCCTCCCCGATCGCCTCGGCGGTCACCCGGGCGCCCGCCGGGTTGTGCGCGGCGTCCAGCACGACGGTCGGCGAACGCCGTACGACCTCCATGCGGCCCGGCGAGGAGACGGCCGCGAAGGCCTTGCGGACGGTGTCGAGGTCGAGCGGCTCGGCACGCTGGGCGCCGACCCCGAAGAACGCCTCCACCGCGGCCAGCGCCACGGCGGCGTTGTGCGCCTGGTGGGCGCCGTGCAGCGGGAGGTAGACCTCGCCGTACTCGCCGCCCAGGCCCCGCAGGGTGACCAGCTGGCCGCCGACCGCGACCTGCCGGGAGACCACCCCGAACTCCAGGCCCTCGCGGGCGACCGTCGCGTCGACCTCCACGGCCTTCTTCAGCAGCACCTGCGCCGCGTCCACCGGCTGCTGCGCCAGGATCACGGTGGCGCCCTGCTTGACGATCCCGGACTTCTCCACGGCGATCTCGGCGGGCGTCCCGCCGAGCCGGTCGGTGTGGTCCAGGTCGATGGGGGTGACGACGGCGACGTCACCGTCGATGACGTTCGTGGCGTCCCAGGTGCCGCCCATGCCGACCTCCACGACGGCCACGTCGACGGGCGCGTCCGCGAAGGCGGCGTACGCCATGCCGGTCAGCACCTCGAAGAAGGACAGCCGGTACTCCTGCTGGGCGTCGACCATCTCCACGTACGGCTTGATGTCGTGGTACGTCTCGATGAACCGCTCGGCGGAGATCGCGGCGCCGTCCAGGCTGATCCGCTCGGTGACCGACTGGACGTGCGGGCTCGTGTACCGGCCGGTGCGCAGTTCGAAGGCGCCGAGGAGCGCCTCGATCATGCGGGCGGTGGTGGTCTTGCCGTTGGTCCCCGTGATGTGGATCGAGGGGTACGAGCGCTGCGGCTCCCCAAGGACGTCCATCAGCGCGGCGATACGGCTGACCGAGGGCTCCAGCTTGGTCTCGCCCCAGCGGGTGGCGAGCTCCGCCTCGACGTCGCGCAGGGCCTTGTCGACCTCGGGGTCCTCGGGGCGCGTCGGTACATCCGCCTGCGGCGGGCCGCCCTGGGTGCGCAGGGTACGGCTGCCGGCCTCGATGACCGCGAGATCGGGGTCGCGGTCGGTCTCTTCCGCGATGATCTCGTCGAAGGGGTCGCTGTCACTCACGGGGCCAGTCTACGGAGGGGGACCGGCAGACGGAGGCCAAGGCCCCCGGAGCCGGGTGGCTGCGGGGGCCTTGGCACGCGCCTACTACGGCTTACGCCTCGGGGAGCCGGTCCAGCTGGGCCTGGATGCGGGCGATGTCCTCGTCCGCCTTCGCCAGCCGGCCGCGGATCTTGTCCACGACGTTGTCCGGGGCCTTCGCCAGGAAGGCGTCGTTGCCGAGCTTGGCCGTGGCCTGGGCCTTCTCCTTCTCGGCGGCGGCCAGGTCCTTCGCGAGGCGCTTGCGCTCCGCCGCCACGTCGATCGTGCCGGAGAGGTCCAGCGCGACCTCCGCGCCCGCGACCGGCAGGGTCGCCGTGGCCGTGAAGGCGTCGCCCTCCGGCTGCAGGCGCAGGAGCTGGCGGATGGCGGCCTCGTGCGGGGCCAGTGCCGTGCCGTCCAGGCTCAGCCGGGCGGGGACCCGCTGGCCCGGCTGCAGGCCCTGGTCGGCTCGGAAGCGGCGGACCTCGGTGATGACCGACTGGAGGCTCTCGATCTCCCGCTCGGCCGCCTCGTCCCGGAAGCCACTGTCTTCGGGCCACTCGGCGATGACGACCGACTCGCCGCCCGTGAGGGTGGTCCACAGGGTCTCCGTGACGAACGGGACCACCGGGTGCAGCAGCCTGAGGGTGACGTCCAGGACCTCGCCCAGGACCCGCTGGGAGACCGCGGCCGGCTCGCCGCCCGCCTGGAAGGTGGTCTTGGACAGCTCGACGTACCAGTCGAAGACCTCGTCCCACGCGAAGTGGAACAGCGCGTCGGAGAGCTTCGCGAACTGGAAGTCCTCGTAGAGCGCGTCGACTTCGGCGACGACGGAGTTGAGGCGCGAAAGGATCCAGCGGTCGGTCGCCGACATGCGGGAGGCGTCCGGGAGTTCACCTTCGAGCGTCGCGCCGTTCATCAGCGCGAAGCGGGTGGCGTTCCAGATCTTGTTGGCGAAGTTGCGCGAACCCTGGACCCAGTCCTCGCCGATGGGGACGTCGACGCCGGGGTTGGCGCCGCGGGCCAGCGTGAACCGGAGTGCGTCGGAGCCGTACTTGTCCATCCAGTCCAGCGGGTTGACCGCGTTGCCGAAGGACTTCGACATCTTCTTGCCGAACTGGTCGCGGACCATGCCGTGCAGGGCGATGGTGTGGAACGGCGGGGTGCCGTCCATCGCGTACAGGCCGAACATCATCATCCGGGCGACCCAGAAGAAGAGGATGTCGTAGCCGGTGACCAGGACGGAGTTCGGGTAGAACTTCGCGAGCGAGTCGGTCTGTTCGGGCCAGCCGAGGGTGGAGAAGGGCCACAGGCCGGAGGAGAACCAGGTGTCGAGGACGTCGGTGTCCTGGTGCCAGCCCTCGCCGGTGGGCGCCTCGTCGTCCGGACCGACGCAGACGACCTCGCCGTTCGGGCCGTACCAGACCGGGATGCGGTGGCCCCACCACAACTGCCGCGAGATGCACCAGTCGTGGAGGTTGTCGACCCAGTCGAAGTACCGCTTCTCCATCTCCTGGGGGTGGATCTTGACGCGGCCGTCGCGGACCGCGTCACCGGCCGCCTTGGCCAGCGGGCCAACCTTGACCCACCACTGCATGGACAGCCGCGGCTCGATGGTGGTCTTGCAGCGCGAGCAGTGGCCCACCGAGTGGACGTACGGCCGCTTCTCGGCGACGATCCGGCCCTCGGCGCGCAGGGCGGCGACGATGGCGGAGCGGGCCTCGAGCCGGTCCAGGCCCTGGAAGGGGCCGTGGGCGGTGATGACGGCGTGCTCGTCCATGATCGTGACGGCGGGCAGGTCGTGCCGCTGGCCGATCTCGAAGTCGTTCGGGTCGTGGGCCGGGGTGACCTTGACGGCGCCGGTGCCGAACTCGGGGTCGACGTGCTCGTCGGCGACGACGGGGATACGGCGGCCGGTGAGCGGCAGCTCGATCTCGCGGCCGACGAGGTGGCGGTACCGCTCGTCCTCGGGGTGGACGGCGACGGCGGTGTCACCGAGCATCGTCTCGGCGCGGGTGGTGGCCACGACAATGGCGTCGTCGCCCTCGCCGTACCGGATGGAGACGAGCTCGCCCTCGTCGTCCTGGTACTCGACCTCGATGTCGGAGATGGCGGTCAGACAGCGCGGGCACCAGTTGATGATGCGCTCGGCGCGGTAGATGAGCTCGTCGTCGTAGAGCCGCTTGAAGATGGTCTGGACGGCCTGCGAGAGCCCCTCGTCCATGGTGAAGCGCTCGCGGGACCAGGCGACGCCGTCGCCGAGCCGCCGCATCTGCCCGGAGATCTGGCCGCCGGACTCGCCCTTCCACTGCCAGACGCGCTCGACGAAGGCCTCGCGGCCGAGGTCGTGCCGGGATTTGCCTTCCTTGCCCAGCTCGCGCTCGACGACGTTCTGCGTGGCGATGCCGGCGTGGTCCATGCCGGGCTGCCACAGCGTCTCGTGGCCCTGCATGCGCTTACGGCGGGTCAGGGCGTCGATGAGCGTGTGCTCGAAGGCGTGCCCGAGATGGAGGCTGCCGGTGACGTTCGGCGGCGGGATGACGATGGTGTACGGCGGCTTGTCGCTCTTCTCGTCCGCCTCGAAGTAACCCCGCTCCACCCAGCGCTCGTACAGCGGCCCCTCTACGTCGGCCGGCGCGTACTGGGTCGGCAGTTCGGTGTGGGGCGCTGGTGGCTGCTGCTGAGCGTTCTCGGTCACGGAGTCAGTTTAGGGGTGTCGCGGCGGTGTCCCGAAACGGCTTTGTTCTGTAACGGTGGGGGCCCCGATGCACCGCGCGCCCCCCGGCTGGGCCAGGATGTCAGGACCACATAAGCATCTGGAGGGGAACCCAGTAATGAGCTACAACCAGCCGGGCCCGTACGGCGGGCAGCCCCAGCAGCCCGGACCGTACGGCCAGCCGGGTCCGTACGGCCAGCAGCCGCAGGCTCCGCAGCCCGGCTATGGCTACCCCCAGCAGCCGCAGGCCCCGCAGCCGGGTTACGGCTACCCCCAGCAGGGCGGCGTCCCGCCCCAGCAGCCCCCCTACGGCGCCCCCATGCCCCCGGCCCCGGGCGGCGGCAAGAAGAAGACGGGCCTCATCCTGGGCGCGGTAGCGGTCGTGGCGGCGATCGGCGTGGGCGTGTATTTCGTGGTGGGTGGGAGTGGGGGCAGCGGTGATGCCGCCGGGGACGACGGCCCGCACAAGCTGACCACGCCGGCCACGGTCCTCACGGAGTACAAGAAGGCCGAGGACAACGGCTCGGACAGCGCGATGACGAAGGACGACCTCCAGAACGCCGAGGACTGGGGCGTCAAGAACCCCAAGGACGTCAGCGCGAACTACCAGTCGGGCGACGAGAGCAACCCGCTGGCGGGCAAGCTGGTGACCTTCGGCGGCGTGTACGGCGAGATCGAGGACCCCGAGAAGGCGGTCGACGGACTCCTCGCGTACATGAAGAAGGACGCCGAGAAGGAAGACGTCACCATGAAGGGCGAGCCGAAGGCGTACACCCCCGAGGGGTTCGACGGCACGGTCCTGAAGTGCCAGCAGGCCAACATGCAGAACCCCGACGCCACCGCGGGTTCGGGTGAGCCGTCCGAGATGAACATGACGTACTGCGTCTGGGGCGACTACAGCACGATCGGCTTCGTGATGCCGATGGAGATCGCCGACATCGCGGCCGGCAAGGAGACCGACCCGACCCAGGCGGCGGCCCTCACCGCCAAGTTCCGCAAGGACGTCCGCGTCAAGATCTGACGCCTGCCGTCGGACAGCAACCACGACAGGGGCCCCGGTCGACCGACCGGGGCCCCTGTCGTACGTCTGATGCTGTTACGCCGTCTTCTGCTCCCCCGGCCCCCGGCCGTTCCGGGCGTCCCTCGGGATCAGGGTGGGGTTGACGTTCGAGTGGACGACGTCGGCCGTGATGACGACACGGGCCACGTCCTTGCGGGACGGGACCTCGTACATCACCGACATCAGGACCTCCTCCATGATGGCGCGCAGGCCGCGCGCGCCGGTCTGGCGGAGGATCGCCTGGTCGGCGATGGCTTCCAGCGCCTCGCGCTCGAAGTCCAGCTCCACTCCGTCGAGTTCGAAGAGGCGCTGGTACTGCTTGACCAGGGCGTTGCGCGGCTCCACCAGGATCTGCAGGAGCGCCTCGCGGTCGAGGTTGTGGACCGAGGTGATCACCGGCAGACGCCCGATGAACTCGGGGATCATGCCGAACTTGACCAGGTCCTCGGGCATGACGTCCTCGAACTGGTCCTTCGCCTCCAGCTCCCGCTTGGAGCGGATCGTCGCGCCGAACCCGATGCCCTTCGCACCGGCCCGCGACTCGATGATCTTCTCGAGACCGGCGAAGGCACCGCCCACGATGAACAGCACGTTCGTCGTGTCGATCTGGATGAACTCCTGGTGGGGGTGCTTGCGCCCGCCCTGCGGCGGCACCGAGGCCGTCGTGCCCTCCAGGATCTTCAGCAGCGCCTGCTGGACGCCCTCGCCCGAGACGTCTCGCGTGATCGACGGGTTTTCACTCTTCCGCGCGACCTTGTCGATCTCATCGATGTAGATGATCCCGGTCTCGGCCTTCTTGACGTCGTAGTCCGCCGCCTGGATCAGCTTCAGCAGGATGTTCTCGACGTCCTCGCCGACATAGCCCGCCTCCGTCAGCGCCGTCGCGTCCGCGATCGCGAACGGGACGTTCAGCATCCGGGCGAGCGTCTGCGCCAGCAGGGTCTTCCCGGAGCCGGTGGGGCCCAGCAGCAGGATGTTGGACTTCGCCAACTCGATGGCGTCCTCGCGGCTTTGACCACCGCCGTGCTCGCCGGCCTGGACCCGCTTGTAGTGGTTGTACACCGCGACCGACAGGGCCTTCTTGGCGGCCTCCTGGCCGACCACGTACCCCTCGAGGAACTCGTAGATCTCGCGCGGCTTCGGGAGCTCCTCCCAGCGCACCTCGCTGGTCTCCGCGAGTTCTTCCTCGATGATCTCGTTGCAGAGATCGATGCACTCGTCGCAGATGTACACACCGGGCCCTGCGATGAGCTTCTTGACCTGCTTCTGGCTCTTGCCGCAGAACGAGCACTTGAGCAGATCGCCGCCGTCACCGATGCGTGCCACGGTGTGCTTCCCCTTCGCCTGGGAGACGCCTAGGTCCAGCGGCTCCTGGTGCTGCCTTCATCCGACGGTACCTTGCCGGGGCCCTTGTTCGGGCCCCCCTTGGCACGGTTCACTTTGTCGTGCACCGTGCCAAGGAGCGGCCGACGATACAGCCTCCGGCTCAGCGCACCTCTGCGTTGTTCATCTTCCGGGTGGAGATGATCTGGTCGATCAGGCCGTACGACAGGGCGTCCTCGGCCGTGAGGATCTTGTCGCGCTCGATGTCCTCGCGGATCTTCTCGATCGGCGTGGTGGAGTGCTTGGCCAGCATCTCCTCCAGCTGCGCGCGCATCCGGAGGATCTCGTTCGCGGCGATTTCCAGGTCCGAGACCTGACCGCGGCCCGTCTCGCTGTACGGCTGGTGGATCAGCACGCGCGCGTTCGGCAGCGCCATGCGCTTGCCGGGCGTACCGGCGGCCAGCAGGATCGCGGCGGCGGAGGCCGCCTGGCCCATGCAGACCGTCTGGACGTCCGGCTTCACGAACTGCATCGTGTCGTAGATGGCCGTCAGCGCGGTGAAGGAGCCACCGGGGCTGTTGATGTAGACCGAGATGTCCCGGTCGGGGTCCATCGACTCCAGGCACAGCAGCTGCGCCATGACGTCGTTGGCGGAGGCGTCGTCGATCTGCACGCCGAGGAAGATCACGCGCTCCTCGAAGAGCTTCGCGTACGGGTCGTACTCACGAATGCCCTGCGACGTGCGCTCGACGAAGCGCGGGATGACGTAGCGGGACTCGGCGACAGGGCCGGTGTACTCGGCCTGCGGGCGGTCCTGGAAGCCGCTGCCGGGGAAGGTGTTCACGGTGTCTCCAAAAAGGGGCTGTAGCGGGGGCTGGGGGCGGGTGGAGGCTCGTACGGCCCTGGGGTGTCCCGGGGGCCGGTACCGGCCCTACGCCGCTCCGGTACCGCCGCCGCCCGGCATACCGGCGGCCGTGGGGATGACGTCGTCGATGAGGCCGTACTCCTTGGCCTCGAAGGCGTCGAACCAGCGGTCGCGGTCCGAGTCGCGGGTGATCTGCTCGATCGTCTGGCCCGTGTGCTGGGCGGTGAGCTCGGCCATGCGCTTCTTGGTGTGCAGCAGCCGCTCGGCGTGGATCTTGATGTCCGAAGCCGAGCCGGCGAGGCCGGCGGACGGCTGGTGGATCAGGATCTCTGCGTTCGGCAGCGCGAAGCGCTTGCCGGGGGTGCCCGCACTGAGCAGGAACTGGCCCATCGAGGCGGCGAGGCCCATGGCGATGGTGACCACGTCGTTCTTGATGAACTGCATGGTGTCGTAGATCGCCATACCGGCCGTGATCGAACCGCCCGGGCTGTTGATGTAGAGGTAGATGTCCTTGTCCGGGTCAGCGGCAAGGAGCAGCAGCTGTGCGGTGATCTTGTTCGCGATGTCGTCGTCGACCGGCTGGCCGAGGAAGATGATCCGCTCGTTGAGCAGCCGGTTGTAGACCTGGTCGCCGAGGCCACCACCGATGGAAGGCTCGCCGGCGGCGGAGGGCATCAGATTCGTCACGTATCCACCTGCTCGTCTTACGACGGCGCCGGGCCGTCTTCACGTTTCCCTGCCGGGGGCCTCCGGCGGTTTCGCCGACTCCCCTGCCCCCGTACTCATGGACCCTAACGCGCTGGTCCCTTCAGGGAATCCCGGAGCGGGGGGTGTTCGCCGGGGGCGTAGAGCCTGCGGCGGGTGGGCCGCCGCCTACGCCCCGTGACCGCCCGCGAGCGCCCCGCCCACCGGATGCCGGAAAGGCCCCGGGGATCGTCCTCCCCGGGGCCTTCCTACGGCGTCACAGGCGCCGAAGGCGTGCTCAGCCCTCGGTCTTCTCGTCGGCCTCGGCCTCGGTGGCGTCGGCCTCCGTGGCCTCGGCGGCGATGTCGGTGGCGGCCTCGTCCTCGTCGTCCAGGTCGATGATCTCGCCGTTGGTGTCCTTGACCGTGGCCTTCTCGACCACGACGGCCAGGGCCTTGCCGCGGGCGACCTCGCCGACCAGGAGCGGAACCTGGCCGCCCTCGACGACGGCCTGGGCGAACTGGTCGGGGGACATGCCGGAGGAGGCCGCGCGCCGCATGAGGTGCTCGGTGAGCTCCTCCTGGTTGACGTTGAGCTTCTCCTGCTTGACGAGCTCGTCCAGGACGAACTGGGTCTTGATGCCCTTGACCGCGGCTTCCTTGGTCTCGGCGTCGAACTCCTCGACCGTCTTGCCCTGGATCTCGAGGTACTTCTCGAGGTCGAGGCCCATCTGGCCGAGCTGGTGGTGCTCCAGGTTGTGCTTGCGGGTGTTGATCTCGTCCTCGAGCAGCTTCTCGGGGACGGGCACCTCGACGAGCTCCAGCAGCTTCTCCAGGACGCGCTCCTGGGCCTGCGTGGCCTGGTCGTACTGCTTCATGTTCTCGAGGCGCTTGCGGCTGTCGGCCTTGAGCTCGTCGAGGGTGTCGAACTCGGAGGCGAGCTGCGCGAAGTCGTCGTCCAGCTCGGGCAGTTCGCGCGCGGCGACCTGGGTGACCTTGACGGTGACCTCGGCCTCCTTGCCGGCCGCAGAGCCGCCCTTGAGCTCGGAGGTGAAGGTGGCCTCGCCACCGGCCTCCAGGCCCTTCACGGCGTCGTCGATGCCCTCGAGGAGCTCACCGGAGCCGATGGTGTAGGCGACACCCTCGGCGACGCCGTCCTCCAGGACCTCGCCCTCGACCTTGGCCTGCAGGTCGATGGTGACGACGTCGCCGTCCTGGGCGGGGCGCTCGACCGGGGAGGTCGAGGCGAAGCGCTCGCGGAGCTGCTCGACCGACTTCTCGATGTCCTCGTCGGTGACCTCGACGGCGTCGACCTCGACCTCGATGCCGGAGTAGTCCGGGATCTCGATGGCCGGGCGGACGTCGACCTCGGCGGTGAAGTTCAGCGTCTCGCCGTCCTTCAGCTCCGTGATGTCGACCTCGGGCTGGCCCAGGACGTTGAGCTCGGCCTCGTTGACCGCCTCCGTGTAGAACTTGGGAAGCGCGTCGTTGACGGCCTCCTCCAGCACGGCGCCACGGCCGAACCGCTGGTCGATGACCCGGGCGGGAATCTTGCCCTTGCGGAAGCCCTTCACCGTGACCTGCTGGTTGATCTTCTTGTACGCCGCGTCGAGGCTGTCCTTGAGCTCCTCGAAGGGCACCTCGACAGTGAGCCGAACCCGAGTCGGGTTCAGGGTCTCCACGGCGCTCTTCACGGTTCGGTCTCCTTGTGGCTGACTTCTTGGGTTTGCCGGGCCAGACTGGTCCGGCGGATTCGCTGCCCGGAGGACTTCGGTAAGTGAGAGACACACGGGCGCGCAGCTTGCATAGTAACCGCAGCCGCTGAACGACCCAAAGGCGATCACCTGGATGATCAGGCAGGTGGTCGGGGTGGCGGGATTTGAACCCACGGCCTTCCGCTCCCAAAGCGGACGCGCTACCAAGCTGCGCCACACCCCGTCTGGTGCGACACGTAGGGTACATGCCCGCAGGCCATGGGGCCGCCGCATTTATGGGGTGTGCGCCGAGGGGGGCCGACCCGCTACGATGCCTTCAGTGCCGCGGTCGGCTGACCTGCGGCGCGTCCTGTGCGGGCGTAGCTCAATGGTAGAGCCCTAGTCTTCCAAACTAGCTACGCGGGTTCGATTCCCGTCGCCCGCTCCAGTTCGGCCGCCGGCCCGGTTCCTCGGAACCGGGCCGGCGTCGTTTGTGCGGTCCGGCGTTCTAGAACTGGATCGAGTTGATCGTCTCGGCTATCGAGTCGAGGAACCGCTGGATGTCGTCGGCCATGCCGGTGGAGGCGAGGAAGAAGCCGAAGAGCACGGCGACCACCGCGGGGCCGGCCTTGAGGGAGCCACCTCGGATCAACACCACCAAGATGATCGCCAACAGCAGCACCACTGACAGCGAAATGGCCACAACTGATCACACCCTCGGTCGGTCCGCTCTCCCGGCCCGGGGGTGCCTGCCCCGCGCACCCCCGCCAGAACCATCGTGCCACCAACAGGGCCGCCGTATGCGGCGGGTGGGGCATCAGTGG
Source organism: Streptomyces sp. NPDC002779 (assembly GCF_042888685.1). Lineage (NCBI taxonomy): Bacteria > Bacillati > Actinomycetota > Actinomycetes > Kitasatosporales > Streptomycetaceae > Streptomyces > Streptomyces sp. NPDC002779. Next base: position 452,261 of record NZ_JBIAQC010000002.1, on the reverse strand, counting down.
TCACAACTCCGGCCGGTGCGGGCGGCTCCGGGCCCCGCGGGGGCCATCCCGCGCACTCCGCACGGGAATTCGAAGTGACACTCGTAAGAGAAATTCGGTGTGATCGTTTCCATGTCCACACAAGGTGTTCGCGGGTAATTCGAATTGTTGTCACAGGTGACCCCAACTCCGGCCCACACCTTGCGTTATGTACGATTTAGCATGGATTAAACATCACAAGGCAGGCACATAAGTGGTAATGGCGTCCCGCGTTTTACTCATCCGCACAGCCGCCGCTAAGGTGCCTCAGATGTTCCACGCTGCCTCGCCACCCGCACAGTCGCAGGCCCCGGGAGTGCCGAGTCCGCGCTCCCCCGAGAAACAGCAGAGACCGAACACAAGAGCAGGCAAGCGCGACGCCTTCTTCGACAACGCGAAGTTCCTGGCGATCGTGCTGGTGGCCGTCGGTCATGCCTGGGAGCCCCTGAAGGGCGACAGCCGGATCCTCGAAGGCCTGTACATGGCCGTGTACGCCTTCCACATGCCGGCGTTCATCATCATCTCCGGCTACTTCTCACGCAGTTTCGACATGCGCCCGGACCGGCTGCGCCGGCTGATCACCGGTGTCGCCGTGCCGTACATCGTCTTCGAGACCGCGTATCCGCTGTTCAAGCGGGTGATCGACGATGACCCGAGCATGCCCGTCAGCCTGCTCGACCCCTGGTATCTCACCTGGTTCCTGGCCGCGCTGTTCGTCTGGCGGCTGACCACCCCGATCTGGAAGTCGATCCGCCGGCCGCTGCCTGTCGCGCTCGGCATCGCGGTGCTGGCGTCCGTCACGCCGGAGATCGGCGACGACCTCGACCTCCAGCGTGTGCTGCAGTTCCTGCCGTTCTTCGTGCTGGGCCTGCACATGAAGGCCGAGCACTTCCAGTGGGTGCGCCGGCGTTCCGTGCGGATCCTGTCCGTGCCGGTGTTCGCGCTGGCGCTCGCCGTCAGCTGGTGGGCGGTGCCGCGCATGAACACCGGCTGGTTCTACCACCGTGACTCCGCGCAGGAGCTGGGCGCGCCGTGGTGGACCGGGCCCGTCATGGTGTTCGCGCTGTTCGGCTGCTCACTGGTGCTGACGGCGTGCTTCTTCGCCTGGGTGCCGCGCCGGCACATGTGGTTCACGGCGCTGGGCGCGGGCACGCTGTACGGCTATTTGCTGCACGGCTTCGTGGTGAAGGCCGGTGACTACCAGGGCTGGTTCGACCACGACTGGCTGCACCGGCCGCTCGGCCAGATCTTCGTCACCGTGCTCGCGGCGGCGGGTGTGACGCTGCTGTGCACCGCGCCGGTGCGGCGGGTCTTCCGGGCGGTGATGGAGCCCGAGATGAAGTGGGCGTTCCGGCGGGACCCCGCGGAGGCGGCCCGCGAACGCGAACGTCAGAAGACCGCCGCCTAGTTCAGGGGTGCGGTGCCCGGCTCAGGGCTGCAGGCCGAGAAGTGCGCGCATGCGCGCGTACTTCTCGGTCAGGCGTACGCGCGTCGCCTCGTCCAGGACCGCGAGGCGGGCCGGGTCCGCGTTGTGCGCCAGGTCCGCCTCCTTCACCAGCAGCGCGCCCGGCGTGGCGAGGATCCGCCCGGCGTACGCCTCCGGCGTCTCCCCCGCGCGCTTGGTGAGGGCGAGGACGATGTCCTTCGTACGGCGGCTCAGCGCGGCCTCGTGCAGCCACCGCTCGGTGAGGGCGTCGTCCTCGACGGCGTCGTGCAGCCAGGCCGCCGCGATCTGGTCGTCGTCGCCGCCCCGGGCACGGACGCCGTCGGCCACCGCCTTCAGGTGCTCGGCGTAGGGCCGTCCCGCCTTGTCCGTCTGGCCCTCGTGGGCGGCGCGGGCGAGGGCCTCGACCTCGGGAACGGCGAGCGTCACGCGTGGCCCCCCGCCTGTGACGTCACCGTAGGGCCCTCGCGGCAGATCAGCAGCAGCGCGCGGTCGTCGTTGACGTCCTTGGCCACCGCCTCGATGAGATGCCAGGCCGCGCCGTGGAAGCCGCCCGCGACATAGCGGTCCGCCTCGCCGGTGAGGCGGTCGATGCCCTCGACGATGTCGCGGTCGGAGGTCTCCACCAGACCGTCTGTGAACAGCATCAACACATCCCCGGGCCGCAACGAGCCCTTCACGGGGTCGAACTGGGCGCCGTCGTACACACCCAGCAGCGGGCCCTCCGCGGCCTTCTCCTCCCAGCGGCCGCTGCCCGCGCTGAGCTGGAGGCCCGGCGGGTGTCCGGCGGAGTAGAGCTCGTAGTCGCCGGAGTCCAGGTCCAGGACCAGGTGGATGGAGGTGGCGAAGCCCTCCTCCCAGTCCTGGCGGAGCAGGTAGCCGTTGGCGGCCGGGAGGAAGGCGTGCGGGGGCAGCGAGCCGAGGAGTCCGCCGAAGGCGCCCGACAGCAGCAGGGCCCGCGAGCCCGCGTCCATGCCCTTGCCCGAGACGTCCGTGAGGACGACCTCCAGGGTCCGGCCGCCGTTCGTGCGGGCCGCGACAACGAAGTCACCGGAGAACGACTGGCCGCCCGCCGGGCGCAGCGCCATCTCGCGGTGCCAGCCGTTGGGCAGCTGCGGCAGCTTGCTCTGCACCCGGATGCGTTCGCGCAGGTCGAACAGCATGGTTCCGCCGCGCCGCCAGGGCACGCCGACGCGGCTGCGGAACTGGGCGATCAGCAGGCCGACGAACCCGCAGGCCGCGACCACCAGGACCACGCCTGGAGTGACCCGGGCGGCGCCCTCGGTGTACGGGCCGAGCTGCACCGACTCCACGATCAGGGCGGTGGCCGCGGCCGCGTACAGGCCGAGCAGGCTGGCCGGGCGCAGCAGCAGACCGCCGGCGACGATGGGCAGGACCAGCGCGGCCGGAGCGCACCAGACCGAGTTGGCCAGGGTGGTGGCGGTGATGAGCGGGACGGTGAGCAGCAGTGCGGCCAGCGCGACCCAGTCGGAGCCGTCGCCGCGGAAGTAGTCCACGGCACTTCTGCGCAGGCCGACGCGGACCCGGTGCCACTGGATACGCAACCGGGCCGCGAGCGTGTCGGCGGCCGCGCGCCGCTGTCGTCCTGCTGCCATTAGTTCGGGACCCTATCCATCGGACCAGCCGCTTGGCACGGGAGGTCCACCTTGTCCCCCGTCCGAGGCTCAACTCCACAGTGAACTTCACGAGAAGCCATCGCGCGGCCCCCCGGCGGAAATTCCGTGGCTCGTCCCGCATCGCCCTGGTAGGCATGGCGCATGGGGACACACTTCACGACCGGTTCCGCGACCGAGCTGCGGCGGCTGGCGCCCGAGCATTGGGACATCTGGTACGACGTGCTGCTGCGCGCCTTCGGCGGGGTGCCGGAGCCCACCGAGGAGCGTGAACTGTACCGGGGGCTCACCGAGTTCGACCGGTTCCTCGGCGCCTGGGACGGTGACCTGTGCGTGGGGTCGGCCGGGGCGTTCCGGTTCGGGGTGACCGTGCCCGGCGGGGCCTCGGTGCCCGCGGCGGGGGTGACGATGGTCGGGGTCGCCGGCACGCACCGGCGACGCGGGGTCCTTACGTCGATGATGCGCAGGCAGCTGGACGACGTGCGGTCCTGGGGCGAGCCGCTGGCGGTGCTGACGGCGTCCGAGCCTGCGATCTACGGGCGGTTCGGGTACGGCGTGGCGACCCTTCAGCTCGCCGCCGAGATCGACACGACCCGGGTGCGGTTGTCGGTGCCGGCCGGGACGGACGACGTACGGCTGCGGTACGCGGAGCCGGTGGACGTCATCGACGCGTGCGAGCAGGTGTACGCGGCGCTGGTGCCCGTCCGGCCCGGGATGCTGGCCCGGGTGCGGCCCGGCTGGGAGCGGGTGGGGGTGCTCGATCCGGAGGGCGGGCGGGGCGGGGCGTCGCCGTTGCAGTGCGTGCTGGCGGAGCGGGACGGGGAGACCGTCGGGTACGCCCGTTACGCGGTCAAGCCGGAGTGGGGGGTCGCCGGGAACGACGGGGTGGTGCAGCTGCGGGAGCTGGCCGGGGTGGACGCGGCGGCGCAGGCCGCGCTGTGGCGGTTCCTGTTCGACCTGGACCTGACGGCGACGCTGAAGGTGCACGGGCGGCCGATGGACGAGGCCTGGCAGCACCAGGTGTCGGACCTGCGGCGGTGCCGGCCGCGGTACCGGGACGGGATGTTCGTCCGGCTGGTCGAGGTCGGGGCGGCGCTCTCGGCCCGGACCTATCAGGCGCCGGTGGATGTGGTGCTGGAGGTCGAGGACGCCTTCTGCCCCTGGAACTCCGGGCGTTGGCGGCTGTCGGGGGACGCGAAGGGGGCGTCCTGCGAGCGGACCCGGGACGCGGCGGATCTGGCCCTGTCCGTACGGGAGTTGGGGTCGGCGTATCTCGGCGGGGTGAGCCTGGTGTCGCTGGGGGCCGCCGGGCGGGTACGCGAGGTCCGGCGGGGGGCGCTGGCGGAGGCGTCGGTGGGGTTCGGCTCGGCCGTCGCGCCCTGGTTGCCGCACGGGTTCTAGAACAGCGGTTCGCGGGGTTCCGGAACGGCGGCTCACGGGTTCTGGAACCGGCTCACAGGTTCTGGAATCGGCTTACCGCTTCTGGCAGTTGGGGCACCAGAAGAGGTTGCGGGCGGCGAGATCGGCGGTGCGGATCTCGCCGCCACAGATGTGGCAGGGCAGGTTGGCCCTGCGGTACACGTAGACCTCCCCGCCGTGGTCGTCCACGCGGGGTGGGCGGCCCATCGCCTCGGGGGTGTGTTCCGGGCGGACGGTGTCGATGCGGTTGTTGCGGACGCCCTCGTGCATGAGGTCCACCAGGTCGGCCCAGATGGCTTCCCACTGCCGGGGCGTGATGTCCTTGCCCGCCCGGTAGGGGTCGATGCCGTGCCGGAAGAGGACCTCCGCGCGGTAGACGTTGCCGACGCCCGCGATGATCTTCTGGTCCATGAGCAGGGCGGCGATCGTGGTGCGGCTGCGGGAGACGCGCCGGTAGGCCGTCTTCGGGTCCGCGTCGTCGCGCAGCGGGTCCGGACCGAGGCGGTCGTGTATGGCCTGCTTCTCGGCGGGGGTGATCAGGGCGCAGGTGGTGGGGCCTCGGAGGTCGACGTACGCGGTGGTGTTCGCGAGGCGGAGGCGGACCGTGTCCGTGGGCGGGGGTGCGGGGGCGGGGCCGAAGGTGACCTTGCCGAAGAGGCCGAGGTGGATGTGGACCCAGTCGCTGTCGCGGAAGCCGAGGAAGAGGTGTTTGCCGTGGGCCTCGGTGGCGGTGAGCTCGGTGCCGGTGATCAGGGCGGCGGCGTCGGAGAACTTGCCCTGGGGGCTGGTGGCCTGGGGGGCGGTACCGGCGAAGGCGGCGGCGTAGTCCTTGGCCAGCCGGTGGATGGTGTGCCCCTCAGGCACGGTGGCTCCTCTGGACGGGCTGGAAGGCGCCGACCGGCGTCGCTGTGCGCGGACGCCGGACGGGCTGAAAGGCTTACTGCTGCGGGTGGTGCGGGGGGATCGGGGGGAGGTCGCCCGTGGTCTCGTAGGACGCCAGCATGTCGATGCGGCGGATGTGGCGCTCGTCGCCCGAGAACGGGGTGGCGAGGAAGGTCTCCACGAACTTCGTCGCCTCGTCCTGGGTGTGCATGCGGGCGCCGACCGCTACGACGTTGGCGTCGTTGTGCTGGCGGCCCAGGGCCGCGGTCTCCTCGCTCCAGGCCAGTGCCGCACGGACACCCTTGACCTTGTTCGCCGCGATCTGCTCGCCGTTGCCGGAGCCGCCGATCACGATGCCGAGGGCGTCGGGGTCGGCGGCGGTGCGCTCTGCGGCGCGGAGGCAGAAGGGCGGGTAGTCGTCCTGGGCGTCGTAGAGGTGAGGGCCGCAGTCGACGGGGTCGTGCCCCGCCGCCTTCAGCCACTCGACGAGGTGGTTCTTGAGTTCGTAGCCCGCATGGTCGGAGCCGAGGTACACGCGCATGCGACGAGTGTGACACGCCTGTTCCCGGGCAGCCGCCCCGGGGGTTGATCCCGAAAAGCCTGAGCAACAGTACAGAACCTCAGGCAAACCTCAAGTAACGATCCGGAATCAAAGGTTCAATTAATCCTTTGCCTCAGATTCACTGGACCAACTTGTTAGGCACCGGCACGAAGGAATTTCCCCCTATGACCTCGCAGCCGACCCTGTCGAAGGCTGAAAAGGACCCTGGAGCCCCCGGCGATCCCGGTAACGGCCTCCAGGCAGGGCTCAAGAACCGCCACTTGTCGATGATCGCGATCGGCGGTGTCATCGGCGCCGGACTCTTCGTCGGGTCCTCCTCCGGTATCGCCACCGCGGGCCCCGGCATCCTCCTGTCGTACGCACTCGTCGGCACGCTCGTGGTGCTGGTGATGCGGATGCTCGGTGAGATGTCCGCGGCCAACCCGACCTCGGGTTCGTTCTCGGCGCACGCCGACCGTGCGCTCGGCCGCTGGGCCGGTTTCTCCATCGGCTGGCTGTACTGGTTCTTCTGGGTCGTGGTGCTGGCCGTCGAGGCGACCGCCGGCGCGGTGATCCTCGAAGGCTGGATCCCGGCCGTACCGCAGTGGGCCTGGGCGCTCATCGTGATGGTGGTGCTGACCGCCACCAACCTGGTCTCCGTCGGCTCCTACGGCGAGTTCGAGTTCTGGTTCGCCGGTATCAAGGTCGTCGCGATCGCCGCGTTCATCGTGATCGGCGGGCTCGCCGTCTTCGGCCTGCTGCCGGGTGTCGACAGCGAGCAGGCCGGGCTGGGCAACCTCACCGAGCACGGCGGCTTCCTGCCGAACGGGCCCGGCGCGATCCTCACCGGTGTGCTGCTCGTCGTCTTCTCCTTCATGGGCAGTGAGATCGCCACGCTGGCCGCCGGCGAGTCCGAGGACCCGCAGCGGGCCGTCACCAAGGCGACCAACAGCATCATCTGGCGCGTCGCCGTCTTCTACCTCGGCTCGATCTTCGTCGTGGTCACGTTGCTCCCGTGGGACAGCAAGTCGATCGCCGAGGACGGTTCCTACGTCGCTTCCCTCGACTCCCTCGGCATCCCGCACGCCGGTCAGATCATGAACTTCATCGTGCTGACCTCGGTGCTGTCCTGCCTCAACTCGGGTCTGTACACGGCGTCCCGCATGGCCTTCTCCCTCGGCCGGCGCGGGGACGCGCCCAAGGCGTTCGCGAAGACCACCGGCCGGGGGGTGCCGCTCGCGGCGATCCTCTCCTCCGTCGTCTTCGGCTTCGTCGCCGTCTTCTTCAACTACCAGTACCCGGACACCGTCTTCCTCTTCCTGCTCAACTCCAGCGGTGCGGTGGCCCTGTTCGTCTGGCTGGCCATCTGCTTCTCGCAGCTGCGGATGCGGAAGATCATCCAGGCCGAGGCGCCGGAGAAGCTGGTCGTCCGGATGTGGCTGTACCCGTATCTGACCTGGGCCACGGCCGCGATGATCGTGTTCGTCCTGGGATACATGCTCACCGACACCGAGCACGACGGACGCCGGACGGTGCTGTTGTCGCTGCTGGTCGCGGCGATCGTGCTGGCCATCGCGTTCGTCAAGGAGAAGCTCCGGGGCGACGCCGACGAGGTCGACGAGGTCGACGAGGTCGACGAGGTCGACGAGGTCAAGGTCGGCTGATCCGCTCGCACATGCGTGAAGGGGGCCCCTCGGGGCCCCCTTTGCGTGTTCAGAGGAGGGTGAAGCTGTCCTTGACCTTCTCGTAGGTGCGCAGGGCCCGGTCCTCGATGTCCGGCTGGTACCAGGTGTTGATCTGGTACGACTTCCCCTTCTCGTTGAAGCCCAGCAGCCTTGCGTGCCAGGGGACTCCCTCCAGCGTGAAGGTGTACTCCCAGACGACCGCGGGAGAGCCGCGGAACGTCGTCTCCTCCAGGCGGATCTTTTGGTACGCCTGCCCCTGGTGGGCGTTCTGTTCCGAGGTCTCCCAGGTCTCCATGAGGTCGCCGCGGGCGAGGGAGGACTTCGTGACGAGTTCCTGTCTGCCGTCGGGCGAGGTGTAGTGCACCTCCGCGCCCGTCTTCACGTCCCGCCGCCAGCCCTCGGGGGGCACCCAGGCGAACCCGCCGGACTCCGCGCGCGCTCCCGGCGGCAGGGTCTGCGGGCGGGCGGTGCCTTCCACGGTGGGCGAGGGGGAGGTGGGTGAGGGCGAGTACGCGGAGGAGGAGGAAGCCGAGCCGCCGGCCTTGTCGTCCTCGGGGGACCCGCCGGCGTTCATGAGCAGGACGACGGCCACCACGGCTCCGGCGGTGACGAGCCCCGCTGCGGCAAGGAGGGCGGGCCCGCGGCGCCCCGGGCGGGGGCGGACGGGGGCTGCAGGGTCGGGCAGCTCGCCCGGGGGCATGGGGCGGGGGCCGGGCAGCTCGCCCGGGGGCGCGGGGCCCGGGCCGGGGGCGAAGGCGGGGCCCGGCCGCCGTTCCGTCTCGGCCTCGTGGCGCAGGACGGCGGGGGGCTGGGGCTCGTGGCGCGGCACGGCGGGGGGCTGGGGCTCATAGCGCGGCACGGCGGCCGGATCGGCCGCGTGGCGCAGGACCGCGGCCGGGTCGGGCGCCTGCCGCGGCACCGCAGCTGGGTCGGGCTCGTGGTGCGGCACCGCGGTCGGCTCGGCCTCGTGGCGCCGGACCGAGGCTGGGTCGGGCGCCTGCCGCAGCACCGCGGATGGGTCGGCCTCGTGGCGCGGCACCGCCGCTGACTCGGGTTGCTGTGGCAGCACGGCGGCGTGCTCGGGCCTGTGGCGCGGCACCCCGGCCGGGCCGGCCTCGTCGCCCAGCACCCCGGCCGAACCAGGCTCCTGCCGCAGCACCGCAGCCGACTCAGGCTCCTGCCGCAGCACCGCGGCCGGGCCGGGCTCGTGGCGCGGCACCGCCGCCGACTCGGGTTCCTGTGGCAGCACGGCGGCGGGCTCGGACCTGCGGCCCAGCACCCCGGCCGGGCCGGCCTCGTCGCGTGGAACCCCGGCCGAACCAGGCTCCTGCCGCAGCACCGCAGCCGACTCAGGCTCCTGCCGCAGCACCGCGGCCGGGTCGGGCTCGTGGTGCGGCACCGCCGCTGACTCGGGTTGCTGTGGCAGCACGGCGGTGGGCTCGGGCCTGTGGCGCGGCACCGCGGCCGGGTCGGCCTCGCGGGGGACCCCGGTCGGCTCGGGCTCCCTGCGGGCGAGGGAGATGCCCGGGGTACGCGAGGTGCCGGGGCTTCGGTGGCCGAAGGTGTGGGTGGGGCGGTGCGCTTCGGCGGGCGGGGTGTCGGTCGGCTCGGGCTTCCTGGGGTCTCGGGCCAGGGACTCCTCCCGTACCGGCTCCGGGGCCTCCCTCGCCGTCGGCACCGCCACCGTGGGCGTGGGAGGCGGGAACGCGATCGGCTGCAGGGCGCTGTCCAGCTCCCCCAGGCTGGGGCGCAGCTCCGGTTCCTTCTCCAGCAGGGCCGCCAGGATGGGGCGCAAGTGACCGGCCGAGGCGGGCAGTTCGGGCTCCTCGTACAGGACCGCGTGCAGGGTGGCCAGGGTGGTGCCCCGGGAGAAGGGGGAGCGGCCGCCCAGGGCCGCGCACAGCGTGGCGCCCAGCGACCAGACGTCCGACGGCGGTCCCTGCGGGCGCCCGGAGATCCGCTCGGGGGCCATGTAGTCGGGCGAGCCGACCAGCATGCCCACCATGGTGAGCGCCGTCGTGTCCTGGATCGCCGCGATGCCGAAGTCCGTGAGGACCACGCGCCGGGCCCGCGCCTCCACCAGGACGTTGCCGGGTTTGATGTCCCGGTGCAGGACGCCCCGTTCGTGCACCTGGCGCAGCGCGGCCACCAGGCCGAGTCCGATGCGGGCCGCCTCCGCCGGGCTCAGCGGGCCCTCCTCGGCGATGATCCGTTCCAGGGAGCGGCCGTCGACCAGCTCCATGACGATCCACAGCCGTTCGCCCTCGTCCACGACGTCGTAGACCCGCACCACGTGGGGGTGGTCGATGCGGGCGGTGGCCCGGGCCTCGCGCAGGGTGCGTTCGCGGCGGGTGCGGGTGTCCTCGGCGTCGAGGCCGTCTATCCGCATCTCCTTGATCGCCACCGGCCGGTCGAGTATTTCGTCGGCGGCCCGCCACACCCGCCCCATTCCCCCCTGCCCGATGCTTTCGACCAGCCGATAGCGCCCGGTCACCAGTAGCCCCGGAATCCCGCCGCTCCTCGTGTTTCCCGTATTTCCCGGCAATGCGCTGCACCCCCTCAAAGCCCGTGAATTGGCCACCGAGTCAGTCCGTTTGAAACACGATGGTCACACTTCGCGCCACCCCAGCATAGTGCGGAGAAATCTTGTGGTACCTCTTCAAGTACTGCGAATTCAGGCGCAGCCAAGGGGGACGAACATGAGTTCTCGTCGTACGACGACCATCGCGGGATCGCTGGTTGCAGCATCCTTCTCGGCAGTGATGATCCTTCCGTTCACCGCCGCGGCGAAAGACCAGGGACCTCAGAGCAGCAAGGGGGGAAAGGCCGTTGACGAGGCGCCGGCCGGGGTGGAAATGACCACGACTCTGCCGGAGAAGATCTCGGTCGACAACGCGTCGCAGGAGACGGAGATTACCGCCACCGTGAAAAACGAAGGGACGAAGGAGAGCGGAGAGATCAGGCTTCTGGTCGTTGGATTCGACGGCCTGACGGTCAAGAATGTTCAGGGCTGTTCACAGATTGCCAAAAGCGATCTGCCGGAAGGTTCGAACAGCGGATTCGCCTGCGCCGTGGACAATCTCGCGGCCGGCGACTCGAAATCGTACGACGTCGAGGCGACGTACGACCTGGGCAGGACGGGAAAGATCTGCCTGCCCGTCCAGACCGCGTCGGGCGACAAGACGTACTGGCAGCAGGGCCCGGTGCCGTTCGGTACGACGAACCCGTCGCCGAACGCCCCGGCCACCCCGCTGCTGCTGGGCACCGACAACAAGCCGGTGGCGCCCGGCGGCGACGAGCTGGCCGAGACCGGCAGCAAGCGGGACGTGCTGCCGCTGGGGGCGGCCGGGGCGGCGCTGCTGGCGGCGGGCGCGGCCGGGCTGTGGTGGTCCGGGCCGCGGCGGCCGGCCCGGCAGGAGAGCTGAGCCCTGAGACACCTCGGCCGGGGGGGCCCCCCCCCCCGGGGGGGGGGCCCCGCCCCGCGGGGGGGCGGTTCATTGCGCCCGGCCTAATGGGTCGCACCCGACCCCC